>NZ_SJPX01000005.1:726742-1090114 GCF_007860175.1 Rubripirellula reticaptiva
AGGTCTCGAGATTTTGCTTTCCGTTGGCTCAATCCGCTCTCTTGATGCTGTTCACTAGCGGTCCCATCACCCGTAGCCACGCTACGGTTTCTTTTCAAAACTCAGCCTCTAAACGGGACAAGTCTTGTCCAAACATTCCTTCCGCACTCGTGCGATCCATGTCGGCAATGCGATCGATCCAGCAACCGGCGCAGTCGTGCCGCCAATCCACTTAGCCAGCACCTTCAAGCAACCCGGCGCGGGCGAGTGGGGCGAGTTTGACTACTCACGCAGTGGCAACCCGACCCGGACTCACCTGCAAACCACACTCGCGTCGCTCGACGGAGCCGCTGGTGCTTTGGCATTCTCGTCCGGCATGGCTGCGATTCACTGTGTCACGATGTTATTGTCCGCCGGTGATCATGTCGTGGCTGGTTCCGACATTTACGGCGGCGCGTATCGGTTGCTGCACAAAATTTGTAATCGCAGCGGCATCACGGTTTCGCTCGTCGACATGACCAACTTGCCCGCGATCGAAGCGGCGATCACTGACAAGACAAAATTGATTTGGGGCGAAACGATTGGCAACCCGCGGATGACGATCGCCGACATGAAGGGCATCGCCAAGATTGCTCGCGCCAACGGTGTGATCTTCGGCGTCGACAATACGTTTGGCACCCCCGCTCTGCTGCGGCCGATCGAACACGGCGTCGACATCGTCATGCACTCGGCGACCAAGTACCTGGGTGGACACAGCGATTGCTTGGGCGGAACGCTTGCATCGGCGACCAAAGTACTTCACGACCAACTGTACTTCATCCAAAACGCGACCGGCGCGGTGCTGGATCCGCTGAGCTGTCACTTGGTAGCACGCGGATTGAAGACGTTGGACCTGCGCGTTCGCGAACAATCGGCGACGGCACTGAAGTTGGCGACGTGGCTGGAAGCACACCCGAACATTCGGTCCGTGCTGTATCCCGGTTTGGCGTCGCACCCCCAGCACGAATTGGCCGTCCAGACGCTCGACGGCGGATTCGGTGCGATGGTGACGTTTGAACTCGACGGATCGATCCAGCAAACAGCGAAAGTTTGCGAATCAACCCAACTATTTCACTTAGCGGTCTCTTTAGGGGCCGTCGAGTCGCTGATCGAGCAACCGGCGACGATGTCACACGCCAGCTATGACGCCGCCGATCGAGCCCGCTTCGGAATTACCGATGGTTTGATAAGATTATCAGTTGGCTTGGAATCATTTGAAGATCTGAAAGACGATTTGGCAGGCGCGATCGCGTTGGCGATGCCCTAACAAATGAGCGAAAAACAAGTCGGGATTTTGCTCTCCCTCCGGGAGAGTCGAGGCTGAGCGAGGAGAGGGTTTCCATGCTACCCTCCCCGGCCGCTACGGCGTCCGACCCTCCCGCAAGCGGGAGGGTGATTTTGAGCTTGTGAATGCCAATACGGTGGTGAATGATTACTACTTTCTACCTTAGGGAAATCCATGACTGACGAAGATCCGCTCGGCAAGCGATACCTTCGTCAACTGAAGTTCGGCGCCGGCGTGCTGCTGTTGCTGGCGATCCCCGCCATCTTGCATTCTCACGCTGCGATCGAATCACTGTTCAACCGGCCAGCCGATTGGGTTCCGGATTCGTTGACCGAGAAGGCCGAATTCAACGACTTCCTGGCTCACTTCTCGGTCGCCGAAGTCGTGATGGTTGGATGGGAAGAGTCCGATTTGGATTCACCTTCGCTGGACACGGCTGCCGCGATCCTGAAACCGCTGTGCGAAGAAACCTTTGACGCCGAAACAGACGCCGACGCGTTGGCCGCGTTGCCACCAAAATCCGTCGAATGGATCAACAACGTTCGCGACGTCTGTGGCACCGATACTCCGTTGCACTGGGCGCACAGCGGTACCGAAACGTTGAACGCGCTGATCGAAGCGACCAGCTTGAAACGCGAGTCCGCAATTTCGCGTTTGCAGGGAACCCTAGTCGGGCCAGACGGGGCGCAAACGGCATTGGTTGTGTCGATCGCCGAGGAAGGTCTAGCGAAACGCCGCTTTTTGATTCCCGCGATTCGAGAAATGGTGGCGGACTTGGTCGATTCTACGGCCGATCAAATTGCAGTCGTTGGCAGTCCCTTCGAAGGCGCGGTCGTTGACGCCGAAAGCATCCGATCGATCCAGCGATTCTCGCCACCATCGGCCGTGATCGCCGCCATTTTATGTTTACTATGCTTGCGATCGATTCCGCTAACCACCGCGATCGTGGTCGTGGCGGTGATTGGCGAGGGACTCGTGTTAGCGGCGGTCTACTACACCGGCACGCCGATGAATGCGATTCTGATCGTGTTGCCGCCGCTCGTGTTCGTGTTGACGGTTTCAGCCGGCATCCACCTTAGCAACTATTACCTGGACATCGTTCACGAGTTTCCTGGCGTATCGCGATCCGATGCCGCGCGGCGGGCGATGAAGGCAGGCGTGATGCCGTGCGCGTTGGCAACCGGCACGACCGTGGTGGGACTCAGTTCATTGTTGCTGGTTCGCTTGGAACCGGTTCGAGTCTTCGGCGGAGTCGCGTCGCTCGGCGTGACGTTGACGTTGGGATTGTTGATTCTGGTGTTGCCTGGCGCGATGGTTTTGACCAAGCCACGGCTATCAAAGGTCGACCAGAACCCAGACGATCGCAGCCCGATCCGCGTCGCAGCGTCAAACTGGATGCGACGCCGACTGGCCCGTCCGTGGCCTATCATTATCTGCTTCATGTTGGTGGCGGCGACGTTGTCGATGGGATTGGGGCGGCTAGAGAGCAGCGTGAACGTGCCACGAATGTTCCTACCCGACAGCGACATTCGCAAACAATACAATTGGGTCGAACAACACATCGGCCCCACGGTCAACGGCGAGTTGCTGCTGACGTTTCCGCTGATGACCGATGATGACGACCCGCTTGCCCGGTTGGGTGCTGTGGCTAGAGCCCATTCGGCGGTGCTGGATTTGGACATTGTCGGCGGTGCCTTGTCGGCAATGACGTTCGTGCCGCAGGTCTCCGGTCGTCGCAGCCTTTCCGCCACGGCACAGCGCAGCGTCGTTCGCAAACTGATCCGCGATCCTGATTCATCGCTGGGTAAATTGGGATTCATCGCTCGCGATGGCGACCGCGAAATTTGGCGAATCAGCATCCGGATGCCGCAAACGGACAAGGACGATTTGAGTCAACAGATCGAGCGGATCGAGTCTGCGGTCGCTAACAAACTAGCCGAATCCGATCCGGCAACCGCGCCAACCAAAGTGACGCTTACCGGCAGCATTGTGATTGTCCAAAAGTCGCAAGAGATCTTGCTGCGAGACTTGTTCAAGAGCTTCATGGCGGCGTTCGCGGTGATCGCCGTCGTGATGATGGCGATGTTGCGAAGCTTCATCGGGGGGCTGCTGGCGATGGTGCCGAACCTGTTCCCTACAATTGCGCTGTTCGGTGTGATGGGATTGATCCGGTTGCCGCTAGACATCGGATCGGTGATGTCGGCAAGTGTTGCGCTTGGCATCGCGGTCGACGACACGGTGCACCTGTTAAGCCGCTACGGTTCGCGCAGAGCACGAGGGATTGGCCAGATCCGTGCGTCGTTGGGTGCGTTATCTCAATGCGGCTGGGCAATGTTCCAAACGACCTTGGTGTGCGGCACTTCATTGATGGCGTACTGGTTTAGCGATTTCGTACCGACAAGCAATTTCGCATTGCTGATGTTCGGGCTGCTGACCACAGCACTGCTGGGGGTCGTGTTCTTGTTGCCAGCGATGTTGGCAAGTGTGCTGGGCCGATGGTTGGCTCATACGATTGGCGCGGACCCAACGGCCAGTGTTTATGCGGACGGTCCTTTGCCGGAATCTTCCCCCGATGATTTCCGCCGAGTGCCAACGCATCGGGAAAAAATCCGATAATATCGTTTGACCGTAAGGTATATTTCGGCGTCGCCTGCGACCCATTTTTTCGTTCAATCCTCACGACCCGACCTCGTTTGCCATGGTTTTGCAACCGTCCGATCCGAAACCTGGCGCCAACGATTTTGGCCACAGCGGGTTGTTGGCTTCGATCTTGGGCAGCGCGTCTCTGCGGAAACAGCTCAGCGCGATGCCGTTTGACGAAAAAACAATTGAGCTATCCACGACCAATCTGAACGATCTTTCGCATCCCGATTGGACGAGTACTTCTGGCAAAAATTTCCAGCACGAAACGATCGACGTTTCAATCGATCAAACGCTTGATACGGCACCGCCAGTCGACCTGGGATTCATTCCCAAACGCGTGATCGCGAACATCGGAACACCAAGCACCGAAAACACCGACTATCGCATTATCGGCAAACTAGGTGCCGGTGGAACAGCCGTCGTATTCCAGGCTCACCAACGAGCGGTGGATCGCGAAGTCGCGGTCAAGATGCTGCACGAGGAACTATCGAGCAAGGCTGCATCACGCGAACGCTTTCTAGCCGAAGCTCGCGTCATTGGCGGACTGGACCACCCCAACATCATCGCCCTTCACGAAGTCTACTCGGATGCATCGGGTGGGCTTTTCTATTCGATGAAGTGCATCGACGGAACAAGCTGGGACAAGCAGATTGCGGATCTATCGCATGAACAAAACATGGACACGTTGCTGCGTGTTGCCGACGGGATCCGATATGCCCATTCGCGTGGTTTGATCCACCGCGACATCAAACCCGAAAACGTGATGCTGGGTCGGTTCGGCGAAGTCCTGTTGGCCGACTGGGGATTGGCGATCAAGTACGGATCAAGCGACCAGGCATTGGTTGCAAATTCGTCGATCGGCGGCACGCCAGCCTACATGGCGCCCGAACTGGCATCGGCATCCGCAGGCGAAATCAATTTCCAAACTGACGTGTATTTGTTGGGCGCGATCCTTTTTCAAATTCAAACAGGGCGTCCGCCACACTATGGCGAAACGTTGTTGGAATGCCTGCGAGCAGCCGCCAGCAATGTGATCGAAACGACCGAGGTCGAAGGCGAGTTGATGGACATCGCGATGACCGCCATGGCCACCAAACAATCCGATCGGTATCCCGACGTCGATGCGTTCGTAGCAGCAATCAAAGATCAACGCCAACACGAACAGAGTGTTCGATTGGTGCGACGCGCCGTCCGTCAAGTCGCGCAGCCCAAGAATGCAGTTGATGTCATCGATCCCTACAAGGACTACGGAATCGCCGACGCACTGCTCGGTGAAGCAATCGAAACTTGGCCAGAAAACCCAAGGGCACACGAAGTCCGAAAGCGACTGCAACTTGAATTTGCTCGGATCGCAACCGAGCGTGGCGATTTTGACTTGGCCACCAATATCTACGAAGCCGCTGGCGAATCAGAATCCGACGAAGCACTGATGGTGAAGTTTCACCGCATGCGACGCGACGCCAGCCAGCAAGCCGTGTCGCGTTACTCGGCGCTATTCACCCAGTCACCCGACGCGGGTCTGTTGGTCCAGATGTCGACGGGAAAGATCGTCGAAGCAAACTTGGCGTTCGGACGCTTGCTCGGGTACAAGGCCGACCAAGTGGTTGGTGTCTCCATCGGGGAACTGAATCTTTGGGTCTGCCCCAAGCGACGAACGTTGATGATTGACCGAGTCAAACAGCACGGCAGCGTTGATGATTTCGAGGCCCAGTTTTATCATACCGATGGCCGAATCATCGACGTCTTGTTTGGTGCACGGGTGTTGGAGGTCGAGGGCGAGCAGATGTTGCTGTCGACGCTACGTGATATTTCGCTGCGAAAAATCGCCGAAAATGAACTCAAACGAAGCCGAGCCAGACTGCGCGACTTGCAAGGGATGGCAGGGCTGGCGACATGGTCGTACGACGTCATCACCGGAAAAGTAACGTGGAATACCGAAGCGTTTGAACTCGCCGGACGGTCGCGAGAAGAAGGCACGCCAACGCAAGCCGAATACTTCGAAATGATTCACCCGGAAGACCGCGGGCGGCTACGAATGGCGCTTGATATGGCGATCGATTCGGGCGCGGCATACGAGTTATCCGTACGCCAGAAATCGATGGGCGGCGAATTTCGATACGTCGTCGTTCGGGGACAACCGATCTTGGACGACGACGGAAAAACGGTCGAAGTCTACGGTGTCGTACTCGAGCGACCGCAACGAAGCGTTGAACGCGATTGATCGCGTGATTCCGATCCTTACTTCACTGCCAACATTCGTTCCAGCGCGATCAGACTCCACTTGGTCGTTTCGTCATCGACCTTAATCTCGTTGACGATCGCTCCATCACGCAAGTTTTCGAGCGTCCAACACAAGTGCGGCAAGTCGATTCGATACATCGTCGCGCACATGCAAAGCACTGGGCTTAGGAAGTGAATTTCCTGTTCAGGGTGCTCTGCCTTCAAACGGTTTACCAAGTGCAGTTCCGTGCCGATCGCCCACTTAGTCCCGGCCGGTGCACTGCGAACAGTCTCGATGATTTTGCCGGTGCTGCCTGAAACGTCGGCCAAGTCGTTGACCTCGCGTGGGCATTCGGGGTGTACCAAAATTTGGATGCCCGGGTGCTGCTTGCGAAATCCGTGGACATGTTCGGCGCGGAACATTTGGTGAACGCTGCAGTGACCCTTCCACAAAATCACTTTGCTGTTCTGAATCTGCTCGTCCGAGTTGCCGCCCATTTCAAGGGCGTACGGATCCCACACCGGCATTTGCTCTTCGGTAATATCCATCTTCAGCGCCGTGTTGCGGCCGAGGTGTTGATCGGGAAAGAAGAAGACTCGCTCGCCGCGTTCAAACGCCCAATCCAAAACCGCCGCCGCGTTGCTGCTGGTGCAAACGATGCCGCCATGACGGCCACAGAACGCTTTCAGGCTAGCGGCACTGTTGATGTAAGTCACCGGAATGACTTTCTCGGTGTCGATGATTTCCGACATGTCCGCCCAAGCCGCTTCGACCTGCGCGATCCCAGCCATGTCGGCCATCGAGCAACCGGCTGCCATATCGGGCAGGATCACCGTCACTTTCGATCCGTCGCGTTCAGCAACCTTCTCGGGCCGGTTGGCCAGAATGTCAGCGGTTTCGGCCATGAAGTGCACGCCACAGAACACGATCGTACGGCAGGCCTTACTCGCCGCAGCCATTTCTGAAAGCTTGTAGGAATCGCCGCGAAGGTCCGTCTGCGCAACCACTTCGTCCTGTTGATAGTGATGCCCAAGGATCAACAACGAATCACCAAGACTTTCGCGAACCGCCGAAATCCGAGCATTCAGCTCGTCCGAACTCAGCGTTTTATAAGGTGCAAGCTCATGCACCATGGCGGGGTTCTTGTTCAGCGTGACTAGGTTGTCGGTGGTCAACGTCGTATTCCTTCGATCGAGCAAAAAGCGTCAGTCGGAATTATAGCCAGCAGTGTACAACCCCCGCGACCGCCCCAATTTTGGTGACACGAGTGTCGCAATTGCGATCTAACCGCCCGCGAATCCGGCCAGGTGCTTTTCAACAGGCTGCAGTTCGTCGGGGTTGATCAATCGGCCAATCTGGTTTCGATAAAAGTCTTGCGTCACGTTTTGACACAAACGGTCGTAGTGGCGAAACAACTCGCGAGCCGGGCGTTCGACTGTCCAAATCCCCGGCGCCTCGCACTTCGCCGCCGCAGCAATGCGCGAAGCATCGCTGGGATGCGAATCTAGCAGTCCGGTCCGCTCCTCGTCGATGTCGGCCAGGATCTTCGCTCGCGAAGATTGCGGAATCTGACGTTCAAGCATTTGAATCATTTTCGGAATATCGTCAATCATCACCGCTTTATTGATCAACCCACTCAAACCGATCATCGCCGCGTGTTGGGCATGGCCAAGCGTTCGCATAGAACGTGTCGTCGACGCAAACGTTTCGCTGCCACTGACAAAAGTCTCGTATCGATCCGCATCAAACTCCATTTGACGCAGCAAGAAACAACTGCCCATGTGCGCCACCATCATGAACACCCACATCACGCCACGCACGATCGATACGCCAACGCGAGCGATGAGCCAAACTAGGCCCAACACGCTTTCGCTGTCTTCGATGGCGTCGTCGAGCGTCTCGTCGATCCCGTCACGCTGATAGACAACTCGCGAAAACCAGCCGTTGATCGAACGAATCAGATAGCTTGCCCGCATCCCGGCACCCTGCGAAAAGTGTCCAAATTCGTGTGCAAGGACGCCGGCGAATTCTCGGGTATTCAAACTGGCCACCAAAGGTACGCCGATCGTAAGCACTAAGTCGTTCGAAAACAAACTTCGCAAACCTCGGCCGTACGAGGCCGATGCGTTGACGTCGCTGTCGACATCAATGCGTGACGGCTTCGGCGCACCGGTGACATCACAGATATGATCGACCAGTTCGAACAGCAACGGCTCGCCTTCGCGGTTGATCGAACGGCTTCGCACATCGCCGCCTTTGATTACAGTCATGAGCAGCGGCTTGATCATGAAAATAATCACCGTCACGCCCGCCACAATCGGTGCGATGTAAATTGCGACAGCAAAGATCGCAACGCGCCCGCGAGGCATTCGCTGGAACAGCGTCGGCAACCAATCAAACGTGTAAACATACATACCGTAGATGCTGGCGAAGATTAGTCCGACATAGGCCATCGGCAACATCATCATGAAGACTGCGTTGATCGACAGACCGATGCGATACCCAAGCCCAACACTTTGCCTGGGGATTTTCCCCGACAGCTGTGACTTGATTGCTTTGGCAAGATCGACTCGAGGCTGTTGACGCACCGGATGTGCCGACGTCTTTAGGCCAGCCAATCGGCGTTCCCTAGGCGACGGCACAAACGGGGCCGCGGTCATCGCCGGGATCTCAACGCCGAACAAATTGTCCGACGTCTGCGGCGATTCAGGATGCGGTTTCGAAGATGCGTTAATCATTTTCGCAACCGGCAACTCTTGACCATCGCGAATACTTTCACCAACTGCGTCCGATAACGTGACAGGCGAAGCAGATATTCGTTGCTGTTGCTGGTTCGCAGGATCCGCTAGTGGCGAATTACGCGATGGCTGGGTCGGCTGAGTGGGTTGCGGCTGCAGACTTGCTTGGGGAATCCGCAACTTCGCGTCGCACTTCGGGCACGCTACAATTTTCCCGCGCGCCGTCTGGCGAATTTTCAGTCGCTGCTTACAGGCAGTGCAAGCGATTTGAAACGTGTCACCCATCAAAGACCCACTCGTCAACATGTTGGTTCCGTGGAAAGCTGCGTTTTACTATATCCGACCAGCGCAGCGGCGTTGGCAACTTCGGGCCCACAAATTTCCTACACCAACTTACCGTCGTGGAACCAAGGGGCACCCTGACTCGAGCGACGATTCCGACGTTCAACTTTCTATGACTAGCTGGAATGCGTAATGAGCGTTTTTACCGTCTTCGCTTAGGCAAAGCCCAGCAATCGATTAGACTGCCGACCAACGACTGCGTATTCCAGCAACTTCCCGGCCTAGAGAGAGAGAACCAATGCAGCCGGACGAAGAACCATTGAGTCCAAGAGAGTTGATCTATCGAGCTTTCCTATTCACATGGATCAAGAACGGCTGGGAATCCCGCACCTCGGTCAGTGTCGCTGACTACTTTCATCCTGAGTGCGTGATCACCGGCATGGCACCTGTTGTTTTGGAAGGCGTGGACCAAGTTCAGGCGGCGTACCAATCCTTGCATGCGCGTGTGGATCATTGCCACGCCGAAGTGAACTTCATGCTAATCCGCGAGGAATCGTTCTCGCTGGTGATGGAATTGCAGGGTATCCATCGCGATACCGGCATGGACATCGTGATCGAGGTAGGCGTTCACGGACGCCTGAAAGACGATCTTGTCTTCCAGTGCCACAATGTCGTGGACTACACAAGCATGTATGCGAAGCTCGGCATTTTGGACGTCGAGAAATTGCGAGACGAACTCGGCTAGTCGAAACAAAGTTGCCTAACACATTTGCTATCCCCAAACCTTTGTTGCTCCCGTACGTGACTGGCATGCTTATCAAAACAAGCGAAGCACCTATGATGTCCGCTTTCCTCTTTTCTTCTACCAGAGGCCTGCGATGTTTCGTGCCATAGCGACCTGCGTTTTTCTTACCTTGTCCGTTCTACTTTTTTCCTCAGCATCGCCGGCCCAACCGCCGCAGACCCCAGAGCGAACTCGCACCGTCATAACCGTAACCCCGTCACGCAAACATCAAGTCTTTGACGGCATGGGGTGCGGTACGATCTTCTACACCGGACACATCACCAGTTTCGCAAAACGTGACAAGCACGATCTTCAAGAGCGATATTACGACGAGATTTTCTCGGACTTGAAGACTCAATTTCTGCACGTGATGATCCGCCCCAACTACGAACCGACCAACGACAACCAAGATCCCTATTTAGCTGAGTTTTCCACAGACGCGTTCGAGATCAATGAACCGGTGCTTGAAGTGTGTTCGGCTGCTAAATCTCGCCGCCCCGACATGAAGTTGTTTGCGACGCTCTATACCCCTCCCGCCTGGATGAAAACCAATGGTGACGAAAGCGGAGGCGGGGAAGTCATGGGGACACTCAAACCCGGTCACTCGCTGGAAATGGGCGAGTACATCTGGGCCTATCTTCGCCACATGCAGCAAAACGGACACCCCGTCGACTACCTGAGCATCTGCAACGAATCGGATTGGAAACACACTCAGCCGAGTTACTATCTCGACCCGCAGCAGCACGCTCAACTTTTCAAAGAAATCGCCGAATATCTTGATGAAATGGCCAGGCGGTTCCCAGAGATTCGTCGCCCCGAACTTGTCGCCGCGAACTTGCTAAGCGCTGTCGACACCGCGACCAAGTACTGGCCCGAAATGATCACAAGTGGTGCAGACGACCAAGTCGCCGTCGTCGGCGCACACGATTACGACCGTCGCGGTCATCGCTGGAAAACGTTACGAGACGTAGCCGGCAACCGCCCGCTTTGGTGCACAGAGTGGTGCGTCAACGGCGTTGATCAGTCTGACGATTTGATCAAGTCAGCCAATGAGTTCTGGCTTGCCATGACAGAAGCGTTCAATGATGGCGTGAATGTGTGGATGGCCTATGACTGGGCCTATCCACCGCGAGAAGGTGGCGAAGCGCTGACGCACATCGAATGGGGAAAGTCGTACCACAAGACCAAGATCTACCACGGCTTCCGCCAATGGTGCAACGCACTGGATCCAGGAATGCGAGTCGTGGAAACCGACCTGCAAGGCCCCGATAGCACCGGGACCTCGACACCCGGAGTGAAGGCATGTGCTTTTGTAAAAGCCAGCGACAAAAACAGTCCCGGACGCCTCGTCCTGCATGTTGCTAACGTCCAAGATCGGCCGAGCTCAATCACCGTCCGCATCGCAGGCGACACTTTCGCCAATGCCAAAGTGGAGATGATCCGGACGTCTTCCAAGGACACCGAAAAGCCGTACCCTGCCCAGCAACTTCCCGCCAAAGGAATCTCAGATTCTCTCAAAGCCAGAGAACTGGTCACCTATATCGTCACACCATTGGCCTTGAAATAACGCCGGCCAAACTTGGCCGGACCAAACGCAGCGCTGTCCCGGTAAAACCATCGTGCACCTGGCTTGAAGAATCGGACTCTGACGTTGTTGCATTTGCCGTCCAAATAGTAAAACCCCAACGCTCGAGTGCCAGTCACCCTCTCCGTGCAAATTATCCGCTGACCATTCGGTGCCCCACCTATGTCTTGCAGCCGATCAGGTTGTCGCGATTCACGACAGAAAGCCGACACCGCAAATAAGTTGCGTAAGGGGAGAACTCTGCGCACCAGTTCAATGCCCGCTTCGATAGCCATCGCAAAAGTGCGAGTTTGGGAATATCAATTCCGAGGCTGCTAATTGTTTAATTTTGGTTCTTTGATACGGAACCAAGCGACATATAACGCTGGTAAAAACAGCAGCGTTAAAACGGTGCCGACGATGATGCCGCCCATCATTGCGAAAGCCATCGGTCCCCAGAAGATTTCAGATGCAATTGGGATCAACGCCAAACTCGCCGCGGCTGCGGTTAGCATGATCGGCCGCATGCGATGCTCCGTCGCGTCGATGACGGCATCCCAAGCCTCTTGCCCTTCGTCGCGGTGCGTCTCGATTTGAACGATTAAGATTACCGCGTTGCGGATCAAGATCCCGATCAACGCCAGCACGCCAAGAATCGCGACAAAGCCCAACGGCGCTCCACTGGGTACCAATGCCGCAACAACGCCGATCAAACCCAACGGTGCAACCGAAAAGACCAAGAACAATCGACTGAAACTCTGCATTTGCACCATCAAGATCGATGCCATCGCGAACAACATCACCGGCACAATGGCAAAGATCGGACCTTGCCCCTTCGCACTTTCTTCGACGGCGCCGCCGACGGCGACGTGGTATCCGGCTGGCAGTTTTGATTGAAATGCCTTGAGCGTGTCATCCAGTTGCTTAACGACCGTGGCCGGTTGCACGTCGCTCGCGATGCTGGCCTTGATCGTGATCGTGGGTAAGCGATTGCGTCGCCAAACGGCAGGCTGTTCCAATTCGTAACGAAACTTGGCGAGCGAAGCGAGTGGCACCGACTTACCGTTGATGCCAGCAATTTGCAGGTTTTGCAACGTTTCGATTGAGGCTCGTTCGCTCTGGGTCGCTCGGCCGATCGCGCTGACCAAATAGATGCTGTCGCGAATCTCCGTAAAACGTAAACCACCAACGATGCCGTTGAGCGTTTGAGCGATCGTTTGCGAAGTCACGCCTAGCTGGGCTGCTTCGTCCTGCAAAATGTCGACCTTGATTACCCGACCGGGTTCGTTCCAATCAAAGATCAAGCTTTGGATACTCGAATTGTCATCGATTTTCGATGCCAGATCCAACGAGAGTTCACGGACGTTCTGGATTCCTGGACCACTAATACGGTACTGCACCGGACGTCCCACCGGCGGACCGATATCAAGCAAGTGGACGAACGCATCAGTGCCAAGAAAATCATCTTTCAAGACGTCTTCAAGTTTCGTCCGCAGACGCTCTCGAGCCTCAATGCTTTTGGTGACAATGACGATCTGACCGAAATTCGGTGACGGTGGTTGAACGTCAAACGACAACATAAACCGTACCGCTCCGCGACCGACGTAACTGGACCAGTGCTCGACATCCTCGTCGCCGGCGAGCAACTCTTCGAACCGGTCCATCTCTTGCCGCGTCTGCTCGATTGACGCATTTTGGCGAAGCGTCCAATCCACGATCAGTTCGGCTCGGTCCGAACTAGGAAAGAATTGTTGTTGAACAAAGTTCATCCCGTAAATCGATGCGGCAAACATCGCAAGCGTGATCGCGATCGTCGTCCATTTCCAACGCATCGAAACCAATAGCAATCGGCCAAACCCCTTGGCGAACCAGCCTTTCGTTTCGTGCGTGTGCTTCATCTTCTTAGGCAACAAGGTCACGCCGATCAGCGGCGCGAAAAGAACCGCCACGACCCACGAGGTCAACAACGAAACCGCGATCACGACGAACAGCGTGTAGGTGAATTCGCCTGCGGCACTGCCGTTCAATCCGACCGGAATGAAGCTGGCGACAGTAACCAGGGTTCCCGTCAACATCGGAAACGCAGTCGATGTATAAACGTACGTTGCCGCCTTTTCGAGTGGATCGCCTGCTTCCAATCGCGCGACCATCATCTCGACCGCGATCATCGCATCATCGACCAGTAACCCCAACGCGATGATGAGCGCGCCGAGCGAGATGCGTTGCAAAGAAATCTCAAACAATTCCATCGCCACAAACGTGATCGCAAGCACCAGCGGAATCGTCAGCGAAACGACCAAACCGGCTCGAAAACCAAGACTGACGAAACTGACGATCAGCACGATCGCGACCGCCTCAAACAACGCCTTCGTGAAGCCACCGACGGCTTCTTCGACGATCATCGGTTGGTCTGAAACCAAATGGATGCCGACACCGATGGGCAGGTCCGCTTCAATCCGGTCCATCTCTTCATGCAACGCTTCACCAAACTCCAAAAGGTTCGCTTTGGGTTTCATCCCAATCGCCAAACCGATCGCAGGCTCGCCGTTGAAGCGAAACAAAGACTCGGGCGGGTCGACATAAGTCCGACGAATTGTCGCGACATCGCGCAAGCGAAAGAAACGATCGTTGACTCGCAGGTTGATCGACCGCAAGTCTTCTTCGGACGTGAACTCACCGCTGACGCGAAGACTGATTCGCTCTCCTTCACTCTCGATCACGCCGGAGGGGGTGATCGCATTTTGCGAACGAATCGCATCGACGACGGTTTGTTCGGTAAGTCCTAGCGAGGCTAGCTCGCGAGTACTGAATTCGAGGTAGATGACCTCATCTTGTGCTCCGATCAATTCGACTTTGCCGACATTGGGAACGGTCATGACGGCGGCGCGAGCGGATTCGACGTAATCGCGAAGTTGACGTTGAGTTAATCCATCGGAGGTGAATGCGAACACGTTGCCGTACACATCACCGAAGTCATCGTTGAAGAACGGCCCAACCACACCGGACGGAAACTCTCCTTGAATGTCGCTAATCAAATTCCGGATTCGCAGCCAAGCTTGCGGCACCTGTTCGGCCGGCGTGGAGTCTTTCAGGTTGACGAAGATCGTCGTCTGACCCGGGCGATTCAAACTCTTCGCGTAGTCGAATTGTGGAATCTCTTCGACTTTCTTTTCGATCCGATCGGTGACTTGATTGATCGTTTCCTCCAGCGTCGCGCCGGGCCACGCCGCGCTGACGATCATCGTCTTGATCGTGAACGAGGGATCTTCCTCGCGACCCAAGTTGAAGTACGAGAACGTTCCCATGATCGCGGATACCAACATCAGGTACCACACCAACGATCGATGCTTCAAAGCCCAATCGGACAGATTGAAACCATTCATTCGTTCAACTCCGGTCCCGAAATGATGTCCGTATTCCAACGCACTTGTTGTCCTTCTTGGAGTGAGTGAACACCGGCGGTGACAACGCGATCGCCGACTTCGATTCCTTCGGCAAGGTCGGCCGTCTTGTCATCGCGACGTGACAAGGTGACGGGTCGGCGACTTACGGTGCTAGATTTCTCATTGACAACCCAAACAAATGATTGCCCCTCTTCGACCAAGATGGTATCGATCGGAACGCGGATGTCGGTATTCGTGATCGTGATCGGCTGCGCCAGGATGGTGGAACCGAGCCGGAAGCCCTCGGGAGGATCGGTCAGGGAAATTCGCACGCGTCGGGTCCGCGTCTTTTGGTCGGCTTGCGGTGCGATTTCGCGAACAGTGCCGATCATTTCGACGTCGTCGTTTTTCTGCAACAGGACACGAAAATCGGTACCCGGCTGGATCATGCGAATCTCATCTTCGCCAATATCCACGACAGCTTCGCGGATCGCGGGATTGGCAATCGTGGCAACCGTTTCACCGGCGGTCACGGTTTCGTCTCGTTCGGCATCGATCGACATGACGACGCCGTCGATATCGCTTTTCAAGCGAGTGTACGTTAGGTCTTCTTTAGCCTTGGCGAGATTCGCTTCAGCCTGAGTGACTTCGGCAACGGCAGCCTCTTCATTGTTTCTTGCGGCTTCCAAGTCGCTTTGAGATGTCGCGTTCCGTTCCGTTAACTTTTCTTGGCGGTCCAGTTTAGCTTCGGCGTTTGCACGTTGAACCCGAGCATTTGTCAGGCTGGCTTCGGCTGAGCGAACCGCAAGTTGCTGAAGCTCAGGATCGATCGTCGCAATCAACTGGTCCGATTGAACCGTATCACCGACATCGACATCGCGCGTCAATATTCTGCCCAACAACCGGAAGCTAGCGTCGGTTTGGTAACGAGGCTCAATGATGCCGCTGTAACCGTCATTCGGTACCGCAGCGGGAGTTGCCAAGATCGACAAGACAGGACGCACAGTCTCAGCTGGCGGTTCTTCTTCGCGATTGCATCCTGCCAGACAAGCAATCAACAGACCGAGCGTAAGCGATCGCCAAGGTTGATGGAGTACTTTCATGTTGATTCACCTGCCGACAGAGTTTTCGTCGCGATCGGCTTTACCTTTTGACCGGGACGCAACAGCTGAGCACCAGCGACGACGACAATCTCACCCGGTTTCAATCCCCCCGTCACCAACAGCACACCTGAGACGTAACTTTCTACTTCAAGGACACGTCTGGCCACAGCTTCCGTCTCTGGATCGACAACCCAAACGCTCGTTTGGTCGCCCTCTCGCATTAGCGCCGTCCACGGCAACTCGACAACATCCATTGGGGGATACTTTGCTTCACCGACCACCGGAGCGCCTAGTTGCATTTGTGGCGGCGGATCGGGGACGGCGACTTTGACTCGAACCGTGCCAGTGGTTCGATCGATCGATGGTGCGATCTCGCGAATGATACCGACTGTCTTGACCGAAGGATCAGACAACAGTGTTAATGCGATCTCGTCGTCGATCGGCCGCTCGGGAATGTGCGACGGAAAGACGTCAAAGACTGCTTCGCGATCCCCATCGTCGGCGACCGTGAAAACCGGCTGAGCCGCGCCGACAACCTGCCCCACTTCGGCTTGGCGGTCGATGATCACTCCCGGCGACTGCGCGACGATATCAGTGAACTGCAATTGCCGCTCGGCCGCCTCCAAATCCGCTTGTCGCACCTCGACCAAACCCTCAGCTGTCAACAAAGCCGCTTTCGCATCGTCGAAATCTGCTCTCGAGGCAGCGTTGGACTCGATAAGACGTTCGGTGCGATCCGATTCCGACATCGCTTTTTGCTTGCTCGCTTCTGCGGATTCTAGCGCCGCCCGAGCAGAACCAACATCCGAGACAAGCTGCGACTTATCGAGGCTCGCCAGGATATCGCCGGTCGCCACTCGATCGCCAACATCCACCGAGCGACTTTCAATTCGTCCACCCACTCGGAAGGAAAGATTGCTTTGAATGCGCGACCGAAACTCCCCCGTAAGTGTCTTGCTACGAGGGCGTGCTACTTTCTCAACAATTTGCACCTTCACGGCCAACCGATCATCACCAGCCGGGCGTGGCGGCTTGCGGCAACCAGTCCAAGGCAGCAACAAAACAACGATGCACCAAGACCTCACTAGCAACCGGTTTATCGCGTGACGTTTGAGTTTCATCAATCCCGTCCTTCTTGGTCGTCCCCTCGATCGACAGGCCCGACGGTGCCTACGAACGGCGCGACGGCGATCCCGAATTCCAATCCGTAGTTTCCTCGAAAGCGACCAAGTCTGTCGATAGGGCGACCAGATAAGGGGATCCCCGATTCGTTGTTGAAACTCTTGAGGGTCTCTCTCCTGAAAACCCAGGGGCTTGAGTTTGAGATTGCAGCAAGTTCGCGCCTCCTGACTTCGTCGTAGGCAAAGTCAGGAGGCGACATGACGGGTTGACTCTTTATTCGAGATTGGTTGCGATCACATGCGTGTAACCGGTTCGCGACGATTCGGTACGAAGGAAGAAAGACGGATCACAAATTCACGATGCGTCTCCGACAACAGCTGCCTGAATCGTCGCATCAAGCGTATCGTCTTCAGCCTCTCAACCACCGGCAAACAGAGGCCCCGAAACCATACAGAGCAGCGAACAACCAATCACGCATCTCACTCGGCCATTCCTCATGGAGCTTTTTCCGCTCCTAAGTTTCATCAACGATATGGGTTCCTTAAGTTGAGTCAATTCCATGCCTTGCAAAATAGATTGCTCGCCCCAGCCGACTTGCGTTGCCGCTCGCTCCGCGGCATCAGCGCACGCCGCTCAGACATCCAAAATGATCCCGAGCCAATTCGGAAGTGATGGAATCAAGCTCTGAACGCGAAGCTGGATCGAGTTCAAATGCCTGACTTGCATATTTGGCGGCCAAATCCATCTTCTGGTGGTGCTTGTAACACTTGGCCATCAACAGACAATTGGAAGCGTTGGGAGCGACATTTAGTAGTTGTTGGTAGGCATGCTCTTCCATCGAACGTTGATCTAGTTGGCGTGCAGCGAACGCAATACCTTTCCAAGCACTCGCGAGACTTTGTCGCTTTTGATTCGATTCAATCTGCGCAGTCCAGTATTGAATTGCCATTTGATATCCGACCAAGCTACTTTCCGGATCTCCAAGTCGCTGGAAGCATAGACCGTAAACGTCCAAGCTGGCTGGATGGAATCGTTCTCCAGAAAGCAATGGTTTCAGTCCAACTAAAGCCTGGTCAAAAAGCTCCAATTGCACGAGCGATGTAACCCGCATCGCAATCGCCCCTGTCGGCGCAGTTGGCGAGATCGGGCGTCTGACAATCGCATTTAGCTGATCAATTCGATCATCTAGAGAGTCGAGTAAACTAACAATTGCCAAACCGTCAATTCGCGTTTGCGGCCTCAATTGCGAAAGTCTTCTTGCATGCCCCAACGCTACGGTTGGGCGATCATTTGACAACGATTGCCGCAACTGACTGGCTAACGTTTTAGAAACAGAATCAACGTAGACGCCCGGAATTGAAACAGCAACCACGACGAACAGCGCCGGCACTAACGAAGATTTTTCAATCCTATCACCACCTGCGACTAGGGTTTTGAAAACGTTCAAGCATGCCAACGGCAGCGTCATAGTGATTACCGCTAGCGCACCGCGAACAATGGACAGAGCCACAGCACTCATTCCAAATTCATAAAGCAAGATACGCCAGACACCAATTTGCGAAACCACAATTAGGGCGAGAAGAGCAACTAAGCCAAATCGCACGATCTTCGACTTTCTTGCGATTTGATCGGCCATCAAAACGCTAATCGGGACCGCGGAAAACACGGAAACCACCAGCACATCCAATCGCCCAAAAATTTCAAAATCGCCGCGATCACTTTTCAGTGCGAGATATCCAATACCACAGACCAAGCAAGCAGCCGAAATTGCTCGAAACTCTGCACCCCAGGGGAAGCGTAGAGCGGAACGATTGGAAATCATGGGGCACTCGTGATTGGTGAACCTTTACTGGAATTGGGACGACGTTTCCAAATCATGCCATCGAAGCAGTAATGCCAAAACGCAACAATTAGATTGACAGTCACCCAGAACTGAAACAGGCCCTGTGACAGCAGGTAGTTGCCCACGCCAATCACAGCAACAAAGACGAACAGAAACAAAAACCAAGTCTCTGAAAGTCGTTTGAGTACGTTGCTCTGTGGCGACGCTACGGACTTCCGGACCGACCAGGTAACGATCGACAGGTATTCGACCGAGTGAAAGATTGCGGACGCAACCGCCAACTGGATAACCGATTGTGATCTTTGAAAATGGGCAGCCAACAACATTGACGCGAACAGCCCCATCACACTCGTCAGATAAACGACGCTGGCGATCTTAGCCGTCTTTCCAATCCCCCATCGCGTCCACTCCAAGGCAACGAGGTAAATCGGAATCAGCATCAACAAAATATCCGCCACTACAAAAGGCCCGCTTGCGCCGACGTGTGTTGCGAGGGATTCGTTGATGGGCTCCGCAAAGTCGTTCCAGCCCAGTCCAGCAACCCTCGCAATGACATAGAGCAAAAATACACGAAAGGCAATCTTGTGAAGCCTACCTTTCCAAGTTGACTCTTGGACAAGCCCGTTGCGTTGATAGATACGGAACACACCGTGATGCTGAGAAGAAAAATGCCATGCGTTCCAAGCGTAATCGACCACGCCCAGGCACAGCAGCGATCCAGTACCGAACTGGATGCACAAGCAGACTGCCAAAATCACAACCGCCAATGACGCAAACAACCATCGCCGATCATCCGATCGATGATGGTCCACCGAAACCACGGCGATCGTAATCCAGCGATGTGGCGCGGTCACAAAGAAGATTTGCCAAAACAGGATACCCTCATGCGCCTCCAATCCACCCGCCCAATCGACAAACCAAAGAAGCGGCCAAAGCACATTTGCAATGAAGAGACAGTCGACCAGAGGTGAAAATAAATAACCTCTACTCGAGTTCCGATACGAAACTTGGCCTGAGCCATCTTTGCGGGCGGATGTCTCAACCGCCATTGATGGAGACGTCGACCGAGACAGTGTTGGATTCCGATCGTGCGTATGTTCTAACGTTTCGGATGTAAGTTGGGCTTTCCCAGCCTGTCGTGGATGCAAAGAGGCTTGGCTCATGGCTGCACCTGTGAAGCAGCGATTTCGGTGACGCTGTATTCGTTTGCACCGTCCTTGTTGGCTCTGCCCGTGATGTCAGTGCTGTAACGTTCGACAAGAGACTTGCCGGCGGCAGCAGGAATCTGAATATGGTGATCGTGAAATGCGATACCGGCAGTCCATTCCACCTTGGGCATGTGGCACGCAATGCAGTCACCTCGACGCGGCGACGGGCAGGTTGCCAAACGTGTCGCTGAGTGACAACTCTGACACCGGGCGATGTAGGCTTGGCGATCTGTCGACGTCGCGTCATGCGGATCGTGGCACGATGAACACGTCATCGCACCTTCGGATTCCAGGTAGCAACGACTTCGCTGTAGTCCGTAGGGCTGAAACCGTACATGATCTTTTTCGGGAGAATCCGCTCGAACCGATCGCTCGTCGCGATGGCAAGAACTGCAGACCTGCATGTACCCTTGAGCAGTCTCGAAATCGACCATCGGCTTGACATCCGCCGCTCGCCCTTCTCGTGCCGAGATAACATGTGATTGACGAGGCCCATGACATCGTTCGCAACCCACGTTGGTAATCATCGTAGCCGAATGCAACGGCAACGCAGACGGCGGAATCACCGTCGAATGACACCCCAAACAGGAACGCAAATCCGACGAATCCATCGGCCGACCGAAGCACTCCACACTCGATGTATCAAACAAATCAAAGCGATCGTGGTCCGGCGTCAGTTCAAGCTGTTGCGGGTTGCCAAAAGCGGACAGACGAATTTCGACACCCTGATGACCAGCCGAATCCGTTGCGATGGGCGTCTGTGCGTGCTTCCCAGACCCCATTAACCAATTGACGTTGATGACTCGGTTGCCGGTCGAGATTTGAAAGTCATCATTTTGAAGAGTGAATTGAAACCGCTGTTGACGTCGCGAATCATCGTAGCTGGCTTGTTTTGCTAGTGTTTTTGCAAGGGGTGTCGATGCCATCGGAGCGAGGGTGTGCGAATGCCCTGATCGCTGATGCGATTGAAACTGCGACTGATGGCACGAGACGCACGCCTGATCGCCCGCAAACTGATTCTTGATCAATTGGTTCCACTGCTGGAGATGCGTTTCGTTATAGCTCGGCAAATTGTGTTTTCCCGAGCGTTCCCCTGATTTCAAATCCGCATCTGTGTCAAATGATGTGACAGACTGCGACCTATGATTTGAGTCATTGCGATGCAAAGACAGAGCTCCAAAATCCAAACGCCCCGCTCTCCAACTCAAGAATGCAATCACGATCACGACACAGCTACCCAAGAAGGGCTTTCCGTTCATCAGGGAGACGCTCTAGAAACAATAGACATAGAATGCTGCAGCCCGAGACGTTAAAAGAATCGACGCTGCAGCGAAAACTCATCCTGCGATCAGCTCAGTGGCGCGTCTTTGAGCTTCCAATCGCCGTCCACCAGTTGCAATGTCCATCGCTGAGTGGAATGACTGCTACTCGAAGGCCGTCTTGCTTCGCGATCGCCCTTCTCTGAGTCAAAGACTCCACCAGTGATTGTGACGGGAATGATTGCCGTCTCACCTTCAAAGGTCCCAACTCCGCTGATGTCGTAGCCATACTTCGCATACGCCTCTCGATCCTTCGGTACGCTTCCAGCGACGAACGCTTCGTTAAAACGAGATTCGTCCGACGCCAAATCACCAAGTCCAGAAACTCGCGCGTACGCGTCTTGTTCGTTTGTCGACGAGAGTCCATCCCGCGAACCACAGCCGGTGATGAACGTCAGAAGCAAGACTGAAGCTGCCGTCGGCAACATTTTCGAAATGAAGATTTTCATTGATTGTTGGATAGTAGTTGTTGGTTATTTTCTAGAGATTGAACGCAGCGGAAAACATCCGTTGCGAAGGTTGATGACCGCGCGGCAGACCCTTGACTTACCTAATGTGGACAGACTCGCCACGAGGCCAAAAGCTTTAGTTGCGGCGCCGCAAACTTCTCACTTTCCAGCTGCGGTCGAACCGGAAATTTAAGTCGCGTTTGACGACTATTCCTGGATCACAACTTCGCTATTTTGGGCAGTCCCCATTGGCCGCCAAATGTTCAAATTGTCAACCGAATCGGTAACGAATCGCACGGACCCGTCGGCCATCAGTGTGCTGACACCACCAACGTGATGACTGCGTGAAGCCGCGTAGACGTCCGGCGTATCGCGTTCCTGCAAACATTCCATGTACGGAGTTTTGATCCCGACGATCGTCTCATCACAAGCTGCCAACGTGTCCTTTTCCTTTGAGTTCGGACTCAGGAATGTTGAAAAGATGCTCGCTCCCATCGCTGGCGACATCCAGACACCTCGAATATCTGATTTCGGCGATCCGCCGCTCAAATCCGACGCAACAATCTCGCTGATGGCAATCGTATTGCTTAGCCCATCTAAGAAGTCGCGGCTCTTCATTCCTTGCCGTTGCTGGAAACGGTCGCCTGCGGAAACAGCACTTCCGCCTGAACCCGGATTGATGATTTTGTCCTGATCCACATAGTAAGTCCCGAACGCCCCACGGGTTTCGCTAGATTCCCACGACAACATGTTTCCCGATCCCCAAGATGCTGCATAGTTACAGCCTTTGGCGAGCGATTCCAAACCGTAGCTTCCATCAGTGAACTGGCTAGTCGGTGTCGGAGCTGAAGGGCAGCTGATGAACGACCCCAATTGATCGCGTCCAAAGTAATCATTGGATTCCATCGACTCGCAGTGGTCACAAGGATTGGACGTGTGGTCGTCTGCGCGATCGTCTTCGCAAATCTCTACCTTTTCCCAAAGCCCTGGTTGTTCGATGAACGGAAACAGCATGGGAAGCCATGTCCAGCCCATTTCGTTTTGACCGTGCTGCCAACCACCTGTTTTGAATCGATTCCCCGGTTCGTCATAGTTGACACTTCCAGGTGGAAACGCACCGTGAGTAGCCATGTGATTATGCATCGCCAATCCGAGTTGTTTCATGTTGTTCTGACACTGCATGCGTCGCGCAGCTTCGCGTGCCGCTTGCACCGCAGGCAGTAATAGTCCCACTAGAACTCCAATGATGGCAATCACGACCAATAGTTCGACCAATGTGAATGCAGGTCGATGCGCGGTGACACTCCGCTCTGAAGTTCCATGGCGCTGCTGTGGTCGTGCTCGCCTTGTCGCCATACCCATCAAGTTTCTCATCAAGGTTTTCCGATTTCTATTTGAAAGACAAATTTGTGTTCGACAAAAAATCGATCGACGGATGTCAAGATTTGTGGGGAAGGCCAGTCACCCAATCCAACCTCAAGTCCGTGTGTTCGATTTCCTGAATCGGGGCGGATTAAAACAAAGCCATATAAATTTGGAAGTTTGAACTGATGTGCAAATGATGAAGCGTTTTCACGATCACCTAGCGAAGAACACAACGCGTCAGCATGGCACCCTCGACAAGCTTCAAGGGGGAACGACGCAACCTTGCACGACTGTGAAGGTCTCGAGAATTCCAGCTGATTTAGCAGGAAGCAAGCGAAACGAAGGTGCCAATCACTGTTTCCCCCTCAAGGGATTCCCAACCCAAGCAAGCCAACCTAGACAACGATGGCAGAATCACGATGCAGGAAAACGGGGCAGATCTGCGTTCGATTCAAACGCTGCTGGGTCACGAGAATTTGAACACAACTCAAATCTACACCCACGTCACGATTCAGCGACTCAGGGAAGTTCACAAGCGAACCCAAGCGACCTTCGCAAGGTGAACATCAAACTCGGGAGAGTTGGTCGTGCCGTTTTTGCTGGATACGAATGCGTGGATTGGCCTGCTCAAGAATCCATCGAGTTCCGTTAAAACTCGCATTCAGACTTTAAGTCCAAGCGAAGTGGTAACCTGCTCAATCGTTCATGCTGAGTTGCGTTACGGTGCAGGAAAGTATGGCAATGTCCAGCGCCGCGTTCTTTTGATTGAACAATTCCTTGCACCATTTCGGTCAGTAGCATTCGACGATGATGTTGTCATTGAATACGCAAGGCTTCGCCATTCTCTGGATGGCGATGGGTAAACCGATCGGGTCGCTTGACACGATGATTGCAGCAAGTTGCCTGTCTCACCAATTCACGATCGTGACGCACAACGTCTTTGAATTTTCACGAGTTCCTGGCCTAACCGTTGAAAATTGGCAGTGATGACGATTGCTCAACGCGAAGCGATCAGCGGCTTCGACGCAGACATCGACAACGATGCCACTGACGACTTGACATACCAGTGGGATGCCTTGCTTCGCCGTGTTAGGCGTGATGATGGCACGACGGCAAGCTCGTACGTGCAAACAAGGGTTGCTGAGCCATGGACGCTGGCCGGGATCTATGCACACCGCGTCGAGCTTACGACAGAAGAAGCCATGAAGTTGTGTGACGATGCTCCCCAAGATCGAGAGGGACGAAAGGCGTTCGATCGGCATTTGGACGATCGCTGCCAATGTTTTCGTTCGGCTTACCATCTGCTCGGCCCGGACGCGGATGGGGAAACATTGATCACCTTGAAAATGACAAGGGCGATCAAAGTCGCTGGCCAAGTTCAAGTCAACGGAACTCCTCTCGCCAATGCATTTATCATGATTCACTCGAAGAAAACCGCGATTGATCAGCTTTTCCCCCGTTCGGCTCCGGAGCTAACTGATCATGAAGGAAAATTCAGCTGCTATTGCTTCCCCGGCGATCTCGACCAAGCACGGATCGTCGCGGAACGGCCAAGTGGGAATCGAGTGTTGACCCTAAGCGACATTCAGCCAACGTCAACGGCAACGGGTATGATGTTTGAATTCGACACCGACGCGAAGGACTACGAAGTTGTCGGCAAACCGAAGCGTTAGTGGCAGGCAAAGAACTCTTGCGCGAGTGCTCTCACATTTGAAGCGAATTTCTGACGCAAATGAATCACTCTTTTGCTGCCGAGTGATCGGCGATGCTCGCGGTAGTCATCACAACCACAACAGCCTTACTCGCTTAACCATGTAACAGGCCAGGGTGACTTGGTGAGAGCTTGCCGGGCGGTTGGCGAATCGGATGCGAACACGCGAACGTCGTCGGCAGAGAGCGTGCCGAGTTGCACGGTGGTGTTGATTCGCCATTCTCGTTCGGCGCGCCAATCGTAGGTATTGCCCGCCGCTTGAAACAGGAAACGATCCGCCGGTGCGAGCTTCCTGCGACTCTCTGGTTCACCGTAGATCACTGGGCGGCCGCCCATCGCCGCTAAAACCTGTTTGCGAACGGCGACTCCGAACGGTTCGTAGTCCCAGCGGCCGAGGTGAGGCCGAAAACAGCGTCGCTGCAGAATGTCGGCGAGGGGCAGCGCCGAAAAACAGACCACCGGCTCGGAGCGCGTCGTCGCGACGGCCGAAGCGATCAGACACTGCGACCGCACAATTCGCTCGAGTGCATCGATCGGACCACGGTGCGTCGCAGCGGGATGATCAACCAAGACCGAGTCTTGGTACTGAGACTCGGTTTCGCCTGGCCATGGTCCGTGACGTGATCGGGTGCAGTGAATCAGCCATTGCCCGTCCGTCCGAGACCAGTCAGCATCGGGGGACGAGGATTTAGTTGGCGGTGGTCCCGCGAGCGTGGATTCGGCGGTTGAAGTTTGGGGAAGCGATGAGTTGCGACCGGCCAGATACCATCCGATCGCACCATCGGTGATCAACCTGTTGGCGGCGTCTTTTCTGCCGCCCATGATCGCAACTCGAGTGGACGCGTCCCTAGAGAGGCTTAGTCGTTTTCGCAGGCAAGTCTCGACGTTGCCACCTCGCCGAACGTGAATGGCATCAACGCGATCGGCGATCGCAATCACGGCTGCGTCACGCGAGAGTTCTTCGCAATCAATGCGAACATCTGCGACGCTGTCGTCAACGGAGACCGTTACGAGCGGAACGTCAAACAACGCCGCTGCTCGAACGGTCCAAGGTTCGATCGCTGATCCTCGCGCGACCACGACAGCACCGCCGAGGTCACGGCAATCGAGCATGCTACGACACAGAAACTGACAAACGCGTTGATGCAGAAACACGTCGTGTCCCAGTCGGCTGCTGGTTACTGCGACAAGGGTTCGCGGAAACCGCAGGATGTCACGTCCATGAACTTCGGCAACTGATTCTTTGACACTACCGTTAGCATTGGCCCATCGCCGCATCCGCGCGATACGAACTTCGTCAGGCGCTGGTGACGGTGTCATGTGGAGTTCCCTTCAAAGGAGCCAGTGGCACTAGGTCAAGATTACGTTTCGTTGCCCGTGATCAATTTGTGGGGCAGATGGGTCACGGAGTTAAACCAATCGAGCGTCCAACGATCGCCATCGAAATCCAGCTTCGAGATTCCGGTGTTACGAAGGGCTCCAAAAATTCTTGGATCGACACTTGCGTTAAGCATCTGGGCCAACAGCGCTCGCTTGAAATCTGCGTGGATGATCGCGACGACGGCCTGTCCCGAACTGCCAAAGGTAGCCGACAAACGTTTGACAACTTTACCAGCACGTGCGCAGGCTTCGTCGTCGGTTTCACGTCTTTGGCCGCCCCACCATCCGGTTTCTTTGATCGTAGAATCGACCGTGCACCGATTCGCATCGTCGACGACGTGACGGATGACATCAGCGCGGCCAAGCCCGATTCCGCCTTCGGTCGCATCCGGACCATGGCCGCGGAAACAGCCACCTCGTTCGAACACATCATGCCAAACTTGGACGTCTGCACGATTCACATCCGTTACATAACGAGTCGTTTGTAACGTTCGCAAAAAAGGACTGGTGATCAAGTGATCGATCGAAAGCGATTTGATCCACAACGCCAAGTGCTGGCACTGCAGTCGGCCGACCGCGGTGATCCCGGGATCTTCGACACGCAGGTAGGCTGCCCTCGCGTTGTTTTCGCTTTCGGCATGTCGGATCAAGTACAACTGCATGGTGAAAAATTCTTGCTCGGCGTTACGATTACCGCCGCTGTCGAGTTCGCGTTCGAACATAGTCGATCATCATCCATTCAACGACGACCAACACGACCGGAATGGTGAATAACAAAAACTGAGACAACTGGACGTTGGCTGCCCATGATGGCCCCGATCGCTGAGCAGCGCTGATCACGGCCATTACCAGCGATCCGTTGATGAACAGCATCAACGAAGTCACCAGCGCCGATCCGATCGCCAACAGGCAACCAGCCGTCACAGTGCTGCGTTCATCGGCGGACGATTTCCAGATCACAGGCCCGCTCGCATCGGCAGCACTTGGCTAAACAGGATCGTAGCCAACAAGCCGACTATCGAAAGCACGGCCAAAAGCGGCGTCCAACTTCTTAACGATTCGCCTTCGGTGAGTCCGCCCATTTTCGTGAATACCCAAAATCCGCTGTCATTCATCCAACTGCCCATCAGCGATCCAGCGCCGACCGCAGTCGCGACGTAGACCAAATTGTATTCGGGTTTGATGTCACCGATGATCGCGGACATCATACCTGCACCAATGATCATCGCGACTGTGCTGCTGCCCTGGGCGACTTTCAAGACCGCCGCAATGCTCCATCCAAGCACCAACAGCGACACGCCTGCGGCGCCGGTGCCCGAGAAATAATCGCGGATCGTCTCACTGATGTTCGTCTCTTGCAGCATTCCACCGAACGCGCCGCCGGCGGCCGTGATCAAGATAATGACGCCACCGCTCATCAACGATTCTTCGACATCGCCACTAAGGCCACGCCACGACAATGACCGAGTGATCTTTAGCGTCAGCATTGCGCAGATCGCGGCCAGCAACAGAGCAAAGTTCGCGTTGCTCCACAGCGCCATGCGATCCGCCAAGTCGCGCGCCGGTGACTGCCAGACATGTTGCTGGATCAGTTTTGGGTAAGCGTCTTCGATCAACGCACGATTCATTCGCCGTCGGTCAACAGGTTTCATCCTCAATTGATCGGCGTCCAATTTTGACTTTGCCACTTTCGACAACGGCACACCCAAAAAAGCTTTTTCGTCATGCAAATCGGTAGACAGCAATGCTTGGCTGAACAGTTCGACGTATTCCTTTTTTGATGCATCATCGGCGGGAACGACGGTTAGCTGGTTCCGTTCGGCATCCGATAGCTGGTTGCTGGCCAGTAAACGTCCGGCCGGTGAAACAGGTTTCGCACTGGCCATCGTTTGAGCGAGTTCAGCGAAATTCTTGACTTCTGCGACAGTCAATCTCGCACGGTCTTCGCGGTCCGCAAGCGTCGTTGCGAGTGTCCCAGCACCGATCAGCAATACTGGCAGGGCGACCGGCAGCAGCGACACCCAAAGCGATGGAAGTTCGTGTTCCAAGAGTGCTTTATGTTTGTTGTCACCGGCGCCGAGAGATCGCATCACGATCGGCATTTTCTTGTCGATCAAGATCGAAAACAGCAAACCGGCAATGGCTGCGGGAATTGCCACCATAACACCAACCAACATCATCATCCCAATGTCGACACCCAGAATCGCCGACACCAACAGCGGCCCCGGTGTTGGTGGAACTAGCGTGTGAGTGATAGCGCCGCCGGTCGCAATCGCCATCATATACCGCAAATAGTTTTGATTGGTTCGCCGATACAGGCTGCGGGCGAGCGGCACCAATAAGTAGAACACGGTGTCAAAGAAGACGGGGATCGCCAGGATAAAACCACTGACCATCAAGCCAAACGAGGCCTTCTTTTCGCCTGTCAAGGAGACCGCGCTGCGTACGACCCGGTCGGCCGCGCCGCTGTCGAGCATGCACTTGCCAATGATCGCAGCCATAGCGATCACGATGCCGATTCCGCCAGCTGAACTTCCGAACGCATTGACCACGGCGTTCATGCGCGTGCCAGCGTCTTGACCTTCGACCAACCCCACACCCAAACTGACAATCAGTGCGGAAATGATCAGTGCCAAAAACGCGTTCAGTTTCAGACCAATGATCATGCCAAGCACTGACACGATGCCAACGACCAGCAGAATGATGGGAATGATGTCCAGAACACCATCGTAGGAGTTGGGGATTTCGACGTCAGCAACTTCACCGTCCTCGGCTTCACTGACAGCGTCAGCCGCGTCGACGGCAACAGCAGCTTGGCCTGCGCCTGGAGTTAGGGCGGCTGGAGCAACGGGGCCTTGCCCGATCAGTTCGGCACTGCCGAGACAACCAAAGGCCAGTACTAGACAAAGCACGCAAATGAACGGGGGTCGCATTCGGTCAGGATCCAAGGGAGAGCAATGGCGTCAGGAATCTTGTCGCGATGAAGATTCTAGCCCAACGCACGCCAGCGTGTTGGACGCAGCCACTACGAACCGCTGGACGTGTTGCCGGTCGACCGATTCTTTCGCAGTTGATCGCTTACGCGTGCCAAGATCTTTTGATCCTCGGCGCTCAATGATTCTTTGCCGCCGCTGTGCAACCGCCGCAAGATGTCATCGAGCCGAGCAGCGTCGACGGCTTCATTTCGCTCCTGCTGCATCACTGCTTTCAAGCGTTTCAGCTTTCGCTTTCGATTCAGACGTTCCTTGACCTTAGCGACCAGACTGGGTTGACGTCGCGATTGAGAAGAACCAGCCTCGGTCGAAAACTCAAACGCACGCAAGATTTGCACAATGTCGCTGCGGTACGATGAGACCCACAGCAACAGAGCCAAACCAAACAAGATCGGCCAACTGGGCAGTCCCGTTGATGTCGTTTGGGCAAGCGACCACATTGCCAACACCATTGTCAACATCGCCAGCACGATCAAGCAGCGGCGAAAGACTCGAACTTGGGCGGGCAGATCCAAACGCGTTCCACAGATCGCCGTCAGCGCGCCATACGTCTGGCGTCCGAGCGAGCGAGGGAGCGGAAAGATTTGGCAAACGGCCTGCAGCGAGCACAACCAAGCCGCTGCCTTCCACATCGCATCCGGAGCCGCCATGCCCAACGATGGCATGGCAAACAAACCAGTGACCAACGAACCAGCAGAGTCGTCCGACAAAGTGGGGATCTGGAACCCGCCGCCGATCAAACGAAAAACCATCGCCAACACGACCAAGGAACCCATCGTCGACAAAGTGACGACCAACGCTCGCTTGGGTGGCCACCGACGCGGTGATGTTTCGACGCCAATCAAGCCAACGGTCAGTTCACCGACGGACAGCCCGCAGCCTAAAACCGTAAAGGTGTGAACGATGCTTTGCACAACCCAGCCGCTAACCCAAACCATGGTTCCAAGCAACGCGGCCTTCGGCAAATCGGAATTGCCTGGCTGTGATTTTGCAATCATCACGACGGTCAGCACGATTCCGGCAGCGACAAAAATCCCGTAGGACAGATTCAATTGCATGCCACCAAGCGAACCGATCGGCACCGCCCAAGGGGGCACCCTATCGCGGGCAACCTGCGAGGGTTGAGGGGGAACCGAGGGTGGCTGTTCGACGGGCATCAGAAATCAGTGGGCATCAGAAATCAGGCGACAAGCCAAGTTCGAAAAGTGGCAGCCGGCGCGTTAGCTCGAAGTATACCGCATTGGCAAATTGGTGAGACCGAAGTCGACAAAAACGGCGAACACGGTCTCGCCTGAAACTTCTGCCATTGGCGATCGCGCAGGCATTTTGACTACAGATCTTTCAGCCGCTGGACCGACGCTCGGGCGCGTCTTAGGAAATCGTGCTTCGGCTCGCCAGTTTCCAGAAAAATCGGCGGTCCGATCGTGATACAGCTCAACAGTGGCACGGGCAGCACTTCGCCGCGGGGCAGAATCCGATTTACGTTGTCGATGTAGACCGGCACCAATTCCAGGTCAGGTCGTTTTTTGGCCATGTAGAACAGGCCGCTCTTGAACGCCGTCATTTCCGTTTCGCCCGATGAACGACCACCCTCGGGGAACATGATCAGCGAATAAACGTCACCCATCTGTTTCAACATGATGTCGATGGGGCTCTTGTGGACCTTGATTTCTTTTCGGTCCACCAGCAAAGCGTTGAAGCTGCGAGCCAAGTGAGGCTTGAACCAACCGGCCGACCAATAGTCTTTGGCCGCGACAGGGCGCGTCACCGCTCGCAGTTCCCGCGGCAGCGCCGACCATAACACCACCGCGTCAAGGTGGCTGGTGTGGTTGGCAAAGTAGATTCGCTGGCACGTATCCGGTTGGCAATCGATCCAACGAACGGTGAACCCGCTGAACAACTTTGCCAACAATACAATTGCGTGGCTAGTAAGCGTCATGCGCCCATTCTAGTGCAACTTTCCTGTTTCTATCAGCGGCCAAGCGCGGACGGGCGTTCGTGGTCAGCTGCGCCCCTAAAACATCCTCACAATCTCATCGGCGACGCTGCGTGGATCGATCGAGTCGACGACATCCACTGGCCGGATTTCCGTGAACGAACGCAGCCACGACTCTTGGCGTTTGGCCAGTTGGCGAGTGTGGGTAGCGACGTCGAGCTTTGTTTCGTCCAAGCCGGGGCCGCCACGCAGGTGGCTAATCACTTCGCGATAGCCGACCGCTTGAGCCGCCGTGCGAGACAATTCACCGTGCCTGTCGAGCAGACCCCGGACCTCTTCGACGAGCCCAGCCTCGAACATCGCATCGACGCGCGAATTGATTCGCTGATGCAGCATCTTCCGAGGCCACAGCAAACTGACGACTCGGCAATGCGATGGAGCAACCGACTTGTCAAACTGAATCTGTCGGTGGCTGATGGGCTGGCCAGTCAACCGAGCCACTTCAAGAGCTCGGATCATGCGACGGGCATCGTTCTTACCGATTCGGTGAGCCGCCAGCGGGTCGACTTGATGCAAACGATCTCGCAGCGCTTCGACACCGTACTTTTCAACATCAGCTTGCACAGCTTCGCGAAACGCCCAGTCCGCCGGTGGACCAGGATCAAAGCCACGCAGGACTCCCTTTAAAAACATTGGCGTGCCGCCGACAAAAATCGGCGTCCGTCCGCGCGAACCGATTTCAGCAACCGCGTCATGAGCAGCTCGCAGGTAACGGGCAACACTGAAGTCTTCGGTTGCGTCGACCAAGTCGATCAAATGGTGCGGTACCGCTGCTTGTTCTTCAGCACTCGGTTTCGCCGAACCGATGTCCATGCGCCGGTAGACGGCGATTGAATCAAGCGAGATGATTTCACCGTTGATTCGTTTGGCCAACTCAATCGCGACGGCACTTTTTCCGGACGCTGTGGGGCCGGTCAGCACGACCGCCGACGACGCAAGCGATTCAAAACAAGGTTCAGGCATGTTGATAAAGCCAAGTCCTACTTGAACATCCATCCGTGACGACGCCCCACCATTGCACTGACCGCCAACAAGCCCGACGCGACAACGACAATGATCGCACCGGTGCTCAGTTTGGGCACGATCGCGCTGGCGACCGAACCAAACCCTGCTGCCAACGCACCAATCGCAGCCGAAATCCAAATGTTCGGCCGAATCGAATCGCTCCAGTATCGTGCGGCACTGGCGGGGATGATCAACAGCCCCACGATCAACAACAAACCGACGGACTGCATTCCCGCCACGCACACGGCCACAACCAGCGACATCAGTAACAAGTCCAGTAACCGAACGGGGTACCCCAAAACGGTCGCCAGCCCTTCGTCGAAACACATCAACGTCCATTCTTTCAACAACATCGTGCTGGCCAGAATCGCCACGATCGCGATGCCTGCCAATAAAAAAACATCGGACTGCCGTATCGACGCAGCTTGTCCAAAAATGAATCCCGGCAAACCCGCTTGGCTGCCCGTTGGCGAGGCTTGAACGATCGGCATCAGCACCACACCGATGCCAAAAAACGTACTCAGCACAATCGCCATCACAGCGTCCTCGGGCAACCGGGCGACACGCCGCAGCCACAGCACCGACAGCATCGCCAAGCCGCTGCTGATCGCGCCGCCAATCAACATCACCGGCAAACTTTTGCCGGCTTCGGGTGCGATCGATGCGTATACCAAAAATGCAACCGCGACGCCTGGCAACGCCGCATGACCGATCACGTCGCCAGCCAACGCTCGACCTCGCAGCATCAAGAACGTGCCCGTGATTCCTGCAGCAACCCCCAACAGCATCGTGCCGGCAAGCACGACGAGGGTATTGTAGGCGAACAGGTTTTCAATCAGCGACATCGGCAACGTTGAGGTTGTGGAAACGGTCAGGACCTGAAGTGCGATCACTCAAAGATCATCATTTTGCCGCCGTACGTGGCCTTTAACAACTTGGGCGTCATCACGTCCGCCACCGGGCCTTCGGCGATCACTCGCCCGTTCAATAGCAGCGCACGATCAAAGTAATCTGCAACGGTATCCAGGTCATGGTGAACGACCATCGCCGTTTTTCCGTCGTCACGCAATCGCCTCAGCACGTCAATGATGGTTCGTTCGGTGGACGCGTCCACGCCCGCTAGCGGCTCGTCCATCAAGAACAGATCAGCACCCTGGACCAGCGCCCGTGCCAAAAAGACACGCTGTTGTTGGCCACCGGAAAGCTGGCTGATTTGCCGCTTGCTGTAATCCTGCATCCCAACGCTTCGCAGCGCCTCGATCGCCTGCTCTCGGTGCTTCGAACGCACCGGTCGCAGCCAACCAATCTTGCGATACAAGCCCATACAAACCACATCCAATGCCGTGACCGGAAAGTCCCAGTCGACACTGGTCCGCTGGGGAACATAGCTAACCCGCCCAACCGCACTGGCGAACGTATCGCCAAAAAATTTGAAGTAGCCCGACGCTGGTTCAATCAGCCCCAAAGCCGCTTTGATCATCGTGCTTTTGCCCGCACCGTTGGGGCCGACGATCGCGGTAAGCGTTCCCGGCGGAGTCGCCAAGTTCACGTTTTCAAGTACCGCATTGCTGCGATAGGCAATCGTAACGTTGAACGCTTGTAGTGGGCAAACCGATGAGGAATCGTCGCCAGACATTGCGTTCAACCTTCGATCTCCGGTGCGTTTGCCTGTAGCGGACCATCATGCGGCACGGTTCCGCCAAGTGCCTTGGCGATCGTACCAAAATTATGCCGCATCATCCCGATGTAGTTGCCCGACGGAGTATCGGCGGCGCCCATCGAGTCGCTAAGCAGCACCCAGTCGCTGGACACTTCCTGGCCTCGCTTTCGCGCGCCTTCGACGATCGCTTTGACTTGGCGTTCGGAAACACTCGACTCAAAGAAAACCGCGGGCACGTTCCTGCTGCTGATCAAGTCTACCAATCGGTTGACGTCGCGAATCGCCGCGTCGCTGATCGTCGAGACGCCTTGGACGCCATGGACCTCGACATGATAGCGACGGCCAAAATAACGGAAGGCGTCGTGCGCAGTGATCATGATCCGCTGAGACTCGGGAATGCTTTCCATCGCCTTGCCCCCCCATTGGTCCAACACCGCCAATTCAGCTTGGTACTTTGACGCTCGGACTGCAATAGCGTCGGCATGCTCGGGCATTAACTCTGACAATCGCCGAGAAACGTTTCCAACCGCTTCGCTCCAAAGTGACACGTCCATCCAGATGTGCGGATCGTGCACACCGGCGTCGGCATCGATTAATTGGTCGTGCGGCAGTGTCTCGCCGATGGCGATCGTGTTTTTGGGGTCGCCGTCGCGGCCAGCCAGGACGTCGCCGAGTCGGCCTTCGAGATGCAGGCCGTTGTAGACGACAATGTCGGCAGCACGCAGCTTTACCGCCACCGAGCGCGAGGGCGTGAATAGGTGCGGATCCACACCCGGCCCCATGATCGTTTCCACGTTGGCGTCGGGACCGACCAAGATGGAAACCATGTCGCCAATCATCCCGGTAGTGGTGACGATTTTTTTGCGTGTTTTGCCGGACGAATCCAGATCTTGTGTCGACCTGCCCGCCGAAGTGGCAGCCGAGTGGTTGCATCCGCCTAACAAAAGGGCGGCCCAGAACATCGCCAGCGAAACCACAATGGCAGCCACAAATCGGACTTGTGATCGGTCGTTGGGCGAATTTACGGGGTTCTGGAGGCGTTGCACTTAAAAAACTCGGCAATCGGGAGGTTTACGAGTAGCCAAATATAATTGTTTGGCTTGCCAAAAACTAGCTCAATGCAAGTGCAATTCGCGTTCCGGTTCGAGAACATTTACCTGCGAACATTTACCAGCCGGACATCAATGGTGTGGTAAACTTCAGTTTGCGTTGATCGAATTTTTGCGTCGTTCGATGCTGGCCCGCCGAAATTGAGACTTCGACCGAGATGGGACTGACCTACTTCAAACGTTTCCGCATGGAATACGACCTGACGGAAACCCCAGATCCGGAAAAGACGGTTCCGGCCGGCTATTCGATGATTCCGTTCAGCACCGGAATCGTTCGTGAGCATGCGACGGCAAAGTACCAGAGCTTTCGGCAAGAATTGGACGCCAACGTTTTTCCGTGCCTGGGACGTCGCGACGGTTGTATGCGTTTGATGCGCGAGATCACTTCGCGTGACGGGTTTGTTGCCGAGGCAACCTGGTTGTGCCGCTACCGCGATCCCACGACGGGACATTCAATCCCAGTCGGAACCGTCCAAGGGATTGAAATTGACGGCTGGGGGGCGATCCAGAATTTGGGCATCGATTCGACGCATCGCGGACGCGGGCTCGGCTCGATCCTGATGGCACGCGCAGCAAGCGGTTTCCGGGAAGCCGGACTAACGCGGATGCACCTAGAAGTGACGACCGACAACACCGCAGCAATCCGTTTGTACGAAAGGCTGGGTTTCAAACGTGCCCAAGTCGTCTACAAAGCCGCCGACGTCGCCGGCGTTTGAATTTTTTTTCGGGTAGCGAAAGGTCAATTCGCAGCCCGCCAAGTCCAGGCGGGCTATGAATCAGTTCGGTGACTAAGCCGACGTGCCGTTGAGTGCTTCTTGAAGCGCACTCTTGGGGCGAACGCCAACGAAGCTATCGGACACTTCGCCACCTTTGAAAACCAACAGCGTTGGAATGCTGCTAATACCAAACTTCTGAGCGATGCCTGGATTATCGTCGATGTTGATCTTGCCGATCTTGACCGAAGGATTCTCGGCAGCCAGTTCGTCAATCATCGGAGCGATTTGACGGCAAGGGCCGCACCAAGGAGCCCAGAAGTCAACCAGCACAGGGCCGTCTGACTTGAGGACTTCGCTATCGAAGTTGTCGTCGGTGAATTCTTTGACAGCGTCTGAGGCCATGGAAATTCCTTCGTAAATGGATGTTATCTGATGGGTCGGCGTCAATTTAAGCCTTGCGGGGGCTCGCAAGCAATTCCCCCCAGCAATTTGGTCGGCACCGAATGATGGCCGCCCCGCTACATTGTCCGCCAAAGTTGGCAGTTAGCCGAGTAGGTCACGATAGGGTAGCAATATCTGGGCCAATTGATCCAGGATCATTCCAGTCGCACCCCAAATTTCATGATGCCGGTGACGAATCGCTCGAGCGCGGAACTGAAAAGTTCCTACCTCTCCTGGCCCACTGCGAACCGAACGCGTTTTCAGCGTGTCGATTCGGCTATGCGGATTCAAGAGCACCGAAAGTGGCAGCGTCACCACTTCGGCGACCTCGATCGGGTCAGGCCGCCAATCCTGGTTCGGACTGTCGATCACCATCACGACCGGAAAAACCAAATTTCGGCTGGCATAGACATATTGCGTCGCCAGTTGTCCACAGAAAGTTCGCACGTTCGGCGGGACGCCGAGCTCTTCTTCGAACTCGCGCAAGGCTGCTTGGCGAATCGTTTCGCCCGCATCGACTTGGCCACCGGGCAACGAAATTTGACCGCCATGATGGGCCAACGTCGTCGGCCGCAACGTCAGTGGAATCGTCCATTGATCGGCGTCGTCACGATACAGAGTGACGGCAACCGCAGCGATGCGAACTTGCATCGCTGGCGGGCCACGATGACGCCCATAGGAAAGCGTCGGAGAAATGCTGGTGCATGAACGAGGAACGCTGGGTTGCGAAAGCAATCGCTCGATCAACTTGCCCAGGTTTTCATCACTCATGGTTCTTACCGTCTGCCGTTCGCCGGAAACTACATCAAAGTTTCAAGCAATCGGCGCAGTTTGCGCAGCTCGACGCGGTGATCGAAATCGTCCATCGGCGACATGTGTACCGTCAATGCGCGATCATATCCGTCGCGCGACAATTGAGTCGCAATCTTGCCGTAGTCGACTTCCCCTTGCCCGACGCTGACCTGGAATGCATCCGGTCGCGTGTCACGGAGGTGAACGTTGCAGACAAATTTCAGAATCTTGTCCAGGCTTTTCGCTTTGGCCGGGCCGGCGATGTAAACGCTGGGATCCAACGTGATGCCAAGGCCGTCGACGTTATTGCAAAGCACCATCAACGTATCGGGATCGTCACTCAAACAATTCAATTGGCTGCGGACACTGATGCGGACACCTTCGCCCTCGCCGACTTTGACAAGCTTTTGCAACCGTTCGACTTCTTCGTTGAACGGCGTACCGTGCTCACCCGAAGGCACGGTGATGTTGACCACCTTGGTCTGCTTGGCCAAATGACAGATTTTCTCGAAATCTTCGTAGTGCTGGTCGCCCGTCGACGCCAATTCGACACTGTAGCCCGAGATATCTAAGCGATGCGAATGACGCAGCAATTGTGCTGCGCGATCCAAGTCTTCTAGCAGTTCACTTGGCTTGACCTTGCCGGATTCATGCAGCGCGATTTCGATAGCGGTGAATTCAAGATCCGTTAGAACCTCAATCGCCTCCCGCAACTCCATCTCGGGCCAGCACTCAGTCGATGCTGAAACAAACACGTTTCGTCCTTCCTAACTATCGATGCTCGTCACGCGTCGATCGAACGTCTTTGAACGCCGACCGTGACGAGCGAAAATTTCCGTAACCGTTGTTGTGCTTTCGAAGCACCTATTCGTAAACCGCCTAAAACGCCACGGCTTACCGAAGCCACACAGCTTACCGCGGCGAGGGCTTCCAGCAATAGACCGGTTTTGAATCGGTCGACGTGATTGAACCAGCCTGCTGACCGGCAAAGTTCGCCAGGTGTGTGCGGAATCGCACGAGCTAGTTTTTCCCGACTGCTTTCATGACTTCGGCGGCGACTTGGTCGATCGACTTGCCCGTCGTGTCAACGCGGAAATCAGCGGACGATTCATACAGGTCGTGTCGATCGGCCAATAGTCGCTCGATTTCTTCGCGCTGCGACAACGCGGTCAGAGCAGGCCGTCGGTCGGCCGTTGACGCATCCGCCAATACCCGGCCACAGATCTCGTCGGCCGTCGCATCCAACCAGACTCGCACGCCCGTCGATGCCAACACTTCTCGGTTTTCGGCACGCAAAATCGCACCTCCGCCTAACGAAATGATCGATGCACGACCAGCCGCGACTTCGACGAGGGCCGCAGATTCGAGATCACGAAACAGTGATTCGCCACCTTCGGCGAAGATCTCGCGAATCGATTTTTCTGCCTTTTTCTCGATCACCTCGTCCAGGTCGATCGAGGGTGCGGCCCAAGCAGCCGCTAGCCTAGCGGCCACGGAAGTCTTGCCCGTGCCGCGGAATCCAGTCAAATACAGGTGGCGTGTGATCAACATAGTTAGACGATGACAAAAAAAGCGAAATCCGACAAGCAACCTGCTGCTGTGAATCATGCAAAGTCACGCCGTACGGCGATGATCGTGGGGGCGATCGCGCTCTCACTGCTGCCGTTTGTCGTGATCGAATGGGCCGTACGAACTTTTGCGGATCCCCCCGCGGCCGTCGATGTTCACTCGGTCGTGGGCCTGGATCATTTGCAGCCACTGTTTGAACTGGACCCCGCGTCAGATCGATATCGCATTCCGGATTGGCGTTTACAATTCTTTTGTCGCGACTCGTTTCCACGCGTCAAATCCGCCGGCACGCGACGTGTGTTTGTGTTGGGAGGATCGACAGTTCAGGGGCGACCGTTTTCAACCGAGACTGCGTTTTCAACTTGGCTACGTTTGCAATTGCAGGCTGCTGACCCAAACACGAACTTCGAAGTCATCAATTGTGGCGGCGTTTCTTACGCCAGCTATCGCGTCGCAAAAATCCTTGACGAGGTGCTCGCCTATCAGCCTGACGCGATCGTGATCTACACCGGCCATAACGAATTCTTGGAAGACCGCAGCTACGAGCATATTCGCCAGCTCGGGCCGATTCGCCGCAGCATTACTCGGGCCACCTCGTCGTGGGCGACTGCTCGCTGGATCCAACGCAAACTGATGCCGCCTGAAATTCGCGCACCGATGATCTTGGCGACGGAAGTCGACACGCGGCTTGATCATATCGGTGGTCTGGATTCCTACCAGAACGATCCGACTTGGCGAAGCGAAGTGGAGAGTCAATTCAGTCAATCGTTCAGCGGAATGCTAAGTGCAGCGAAAGCTGCGAAGGTTCCCGTTATCGTTTGCTCGCCATCGAGCGATTTGGTCAACACACCACCCTTCAAATCAGATCCCACGGTGGCACGTTTCGACGCATCGCTGACTTACGCCGCGGGCCGGGCGAAATGGGAAGCAGGAGAAGTCGCCGAGGCAAAACGATTGCTCGTGCTGGCTAAAAACCAAGACATTTGCCCTTTGCGCGCAACCGATGCGATCGTCCAATCCGTACATGACGCCTGTCGTGATTTCGAGACACCGATGATCGATACCGACGAATTGTTTGACATGCGAAATCACCTAGGCGCGAAAGTGTCCGACGGAATTGCAGATCCCGAATTTTTTGCGGACCACGTTCACCCAACCATTGCCGGGCACCAACGAATCGCGGCTGCACTTTTGGAAAAGTTCACCAACAAAGGGTGGGTCACAATCAGCTCATCATCCCAAGCGAGGTTCGAAGCCGCGGCGGCTTCGCATCTGTCATCGCTCGACGAGACGTATTATGCACGCGGTCGTCAACGGTTGAGGGGACTTCGCCGCTGGGCGTCCGGGCGGGCGGCACTGCCGATTGCAGAAGACCAAAAGTCGCTAGAATAACGTTTGTTCATCCAAATCGCTTTTCACTCGCCAGCACTGCTGATGTGACGATTCGCTGGCAATACGTCCGCCCGGAAAAACTGATGCGTCAACTAATCGCCCTGGTCCTGTTCATCGGATTCGTTTCGCCTCCGGTGTTTCGACTTGCATCGGCCCAGAATTCCGAAAGCCAAAGTTTCGAAGTCCAGGATATTGCGAACCAAGGTTCCGCAAGTCAAGAGTCGTCCGCGCCGCTGAGTGCCGACAACATCCAACGCAGCCTGACGCGTGACAGCCCGATCGATGCCGACGATATTGCGGCGGCAAGCGGGTGGGCGTCCGGCAGTGGCATCGTGGATTGGCTGGGCCCGCTAGCGCCAGTTGCCTTATCGCCATTTTTCGGTGTCACCTGTTTGTCGGGCCTTGCGCTGTGGGGGCCGGACTGGGCAACCAACAATGCGGTACTAGGTGTGGCTGGACCACTTCGTAATGAGACGTTGTTCTTTATCTTTTTAGGGCTGACGTTGCTGACCAGTCTGCCGCGTCTGACCAAGGTCAGCAAACCGTTCGCACAGGCACTTGATCGTCTTGAAACTTACGCCGTCATCGTAATCTTGTTATCGATCAAGTTTGTGATGTCGATGGAAATGTCGGGCGACGAAGTCAGTGGCGAACCGCAAATCGCGATGGTCCAATTTGGCGTCGTCAGCATGTCGATCGACACGTTGCTGGCGATCGCAATGGTGATCAACGTGTTGGTCATCAACAGTGTTAAGTTCTTTTTCGAGTTCCTGGTTTGGTTGACGCCGGTTCCGTTTTTGGATGCTATTTTCGAAGTCTGCAACAAATCGTTGTGCGCCGTCTTGATGGGCATTTACGCCTATAGCCCGACGATTGCGACGGGCATCAACTTGGCGGTGTTGATCGTCGCGGCACTAATGTTGCGATGGATCAGCCGCCGTGTGCGTTTCTATCGAACAATGACGCTGGACCCGATCCTGGCAAAACTATGGACCAGTTTCGGAACTCCACGCAAACCGGAATTGATCGTTTTTCCAACGGATACGTTTGGACCGTTCAAGGCCAAGAGTCGGCTGCGAATGGCGGTTCATCCCGATGGCGGATGGAAGCTCTGCGAAGCGAATTGGTGGATGCCAGGGAACGAGCACTTGGTCGGCCCGGAAGCCAAACCGGCGGTTCGCGCAGGCTGGGTAATGAACACTCTGATCATCAAAGATGTCGATGGCCGTGAAGCAAAGTTGACGTTCAGTCGTCGTTACAACGAAGCCAAACTATCGGCATTGCTTCGAGACATGGGAATGGACGAAGCCGAAATCGATGAGGTGGTCGACCAGACGCTGGCAACTCAGTTCGCATAGAGGCGACAACAGGCTAAACGTCGGTGATCCGGCGTTTCGGTGCCTTTTGCGAACTTGGCGCGGCGCCGAAGTGAGGCTTCGGAACGGTGGCATGCGGCGGTTGGTTTCGTTCAACGCCATCCAAGTCACCAAGGTATTCTTCGCGAACCTTGGGGTGCCGTTTGACTTCTTCGGGTGTGCCGTCGATTAAGACCTGGCCTTGATAGATTACGTAGCAGCGATCCACCGTTCCTAAGATTTCTCGGGCTGCGTGGTCCGTGATCAGCACGCTGATTCCACTTTCACGCAGCTGCAGAATCACTTCTTGAATCGACTGGACCGTGACCGGGTCAATCCCGGCAAACGGTTCGTCAAGCATCACAATTTTTGGATTGGAAACCAAACAGCGAGCGATCTCCAACCGACGTCGCTCGCCACCGGAGAGGCCGCCCGCTTTGCTTTTACGAATGTGGGTGATGTTAAACTCTTCGAGCAACTCGTCCGTGCGAGCTTTGCGTGCCTTGCGGTCGATGCCAAGTAGTTCCAACAATGCCGAGATATTTTGCTCAACCGTCAAACTCTTGAACACGCTCGGTTCCTGTGGCAGGTAACCCATGTGCCCATCTCGAGCGCGGCGATACATCGGCCACGTGGTCACGTCGGCACCGTCCAGATAGACGCGGCCTCGATCCGGTTCGACCAGTCCACAGATCATGCGAAAACTGGTCGATTTGCCCGCACCGTTGGGACCTAGCAAGCCCACAATTTCGCCGCGGCCGACGTGCAAATTCACACCGTCAACAACCCGTCGACGGCCATACGTCTTTTGAAGCTCGAAGGCCTCTAAGATCCACGGGTTTTCGCTAGTCATGCTTGCAGTCCATTGCAGAGGTTCAATTTCGCTCTGAGATCACAATGAGAGGTCGATCGCGTCTCATTTACTTTACCGAATCAATTTCATTCGCTTGAAGTTCGGCGTAAACGGAACCGGCGAACTCCACGAGTGCGGCCAGAAAACCACCAGCGCCTTGCCGACCAACAAGTCACGCGGCACATAGGAATCATCGGCCCATCGCCAAGCCGGTTCATTGACACCGCGAGGCAGTTTGTACTGGCTTTTCGTGCCGGCCCAGCATCTCGCGTCGAGGCTCTCGGGGCTGTTGTCGCCCATTGGGAAAAACTGGTCTTCGTGCAAGGTGAACGAAACGGTACGCCGAGCTTGCCAGCCGATAAATTCGTCCCAGCGTTGGGGCATCGCAAAAACACTTTGAATGTCTCCCATCGAAACGCCGCTGCCGGCCAACCGGAACAGCGTGCTGTTGTCGTAATCGTTGATGCCGCCGAAGTTAGCATTGTTGGTGGCAATGTAATACTTGTCACGGCGAATCTGCAGATGTCGAACCGTTGCCTCACCACCCTTCACCGCCAACCCAACCGGTGCAGCGTCGAGCGGATCGTTTTTCGACCAACGTGGATAATCTTCGTCGCGACTCCGATAATCGCGGGCATCGAAAGTAGTCAACGAATCAAACTCGATCACGTCGCCATCGACCCAGAGGACCAATTGGTCATCGCAGTTGCTCAGTCGAACCGTATGGCGCGAACCGGCCTTGAATCCAGTTTCGGCTGTTGGCGAAGAGTTTGCTCCGGTGAAGTTCCTGGTTTCACCTTTCCCTGAGCCGGCGTCGATGATCGTGAGCTTTGCCCTGCCGTCGGCAAGATTGATTCGGCACTGATACTTGACGCCGGCTTCGACGATTTCGAGCGTGACTTCTTTTGCATCACTACTGGTCTCGATATCAGCTTCGGCGATCAGGTCGCCAACCCAGTGCATGCCGTCACGACCAATTTGCTGGTTTCCGCTGTCTTGACCGCCCCAAATGGCGACACCCCGAAATTGTTCGGGCCCAGCGCCACTGTCGTAGTTTTCGTTGAACTCGCCGTTGCTAAATCCGCCGTTGAGCGATCGTTCCAGACTGCCACCGCCTGATGTTGACGGCCGTTCCTTGTAAACGTATCCGGCCGGGACATGGATGTACGAATCGTAGGCGTAAAAATCGGTGATCGCTTGCGACTGATACGCGTCAACGTCCGAAAGTGATTGACCGGCATCCGCGGCCGACCATTGTTCGTCGGTGGGAAAGCGATGGAAGTAACGCAGCCATTGATCAGCGTCAGCCGGTGCCTTGACCGTTGCGACAAAGCCGTCCGTTTTACGGTCGGTGGTCCAAGAGTTTTCCGGCGGCGAATCGGCGCCTTCGGCCCATGCTTGCCAGCGACTTGGGTAGTCAGCATTGACGAGCGACTCGGATTGGAAGTCAGTGTCGTAGACCAACTGGCTCATCGCCATCAACGTGGTCGGCGGTTTGCGCAGGATCATCGACTTGTCGTTCGTACCGGTGCGACGCGCGTAAACATCGCCGTGGCTAAGCGTCAGCGTTTCGGTCGGCAATCCGACCAATCGCTTGATGTAGTTTTGCTTGGGATTTCCTGGATACTTGAAGACAATCACATCCCATCGATCGGGATCGTGGATCATGTATTTGAATTTGCTGACCAGGATTCGGTCGCCATTGAATGTGGTGTCTTCGCCGTTGTCCTTTAGGTCCAACGAATTGACGTGACGACAGTTCGGGCAGACACCGCCGACGACAACCAAGTTCGTGCTTGCACCGGATCGTTCGCGACTCGCACCAACTTGGAACTGTTGTCCACACTGGTCGCACGACAAGTCTTTGTGGGCTCCCATCAATGTCGGTGCCATCGAACCAGTGGGGATCACGAAGGCTTCGGCCAAGAAGGCGCGAAACAGCAGCGCCAGGATGAACGCGACCACGAAGGCTTCGACGGTTTCTCGCTGGGCGGCGACCCGAAACGACTCGGCGCGCTTCTCGGCAGGCGTGCGTTGATCTTGATTGGCGGCCGCCTCCGCTGCTTCTTGTTTGATTCGATCAGCGTTTTTGGCTCGGGCCATCAGTCGACTCAGGGCATCAATGGAGTGGGGACAAAGAGAAAACAGCTAACGTAGCGTGCCGCATCCTAGCCATTTCCCCTGATTTACGGAACTTCGATTCATTCGGCGAAAGCGTCTGAATCTTGGCAAATGGAAGCTGAGGGGCCTCAGGCAATCGTTTGAGGGTCGCTGGCAGGCGTCAAAGCCGGCATTTTGGCTCGGTTTCCCTATCGAAACCATCGGACTCGGCCGACCGCTGATCGGTATTACGTGGCGGCCTTACGGTGCGAAAGGTAGGTGTAGTTGCCAAGCGATTTCTCGTAGAACGCGACCGTCTCGCCCGCTTGTTCGTTATTCAGCACGCCTCGCTGAAGTGCGTCTTCGACTGCTTCTTGCAGCTTGTCGACCAATTCGCGAGTTTCATACTGGACGTAGCCCAGCACTTCTTGGACGGTATCGCCCTTGACGATCGACTGTACCTTGACGTTTCCGTCGGCGATATCGACATGGACTGCGTGCGTATCGCCAAACAGATTGTGCAGGTCACCCAAAATTTCTTGATAGGCACCGACCATCATCACAGCCAATTGATACGGCTGGCCTACCGTGTGTTCATGCAGCATCAGAGTGCGGCTGCGCTTACCGCCACAGATAAAACCGTCGACCTTGCCGTCGCTGTCGCAAGTGATGTCGCCCAGCACCGCGTGCCGAGTTGGTTTTTCGGCCAACCGATGGATCGGCATGATCGGGAACAATTGGTCGATCGCCCACGAGTCAGGCATCGACTGGAACAGCGAGAAGTTGGCGAAGTAAATGTCCGAGAGTGTGCGATCCAAGTGCCGAAGCTCGTCCGGCAGTTCGCCCATTTCAGCGCCGATTTTTTGAATGCCGTGGCAGATTGCAAAGTACAGGTCTTCGGCGATGACGCGTTGTTCAAGTGGCAGATATCCACCGCTGAACAGGTTCATGCAAAGTTCAAGCGAAACTTGAGCGTCGTGGAATACTTGCTGGATATTTCGCGACGTCAAACTGTCCAGCGAAAGCCAAAGATCATGAACCGGTTGCTCGTACTCCTCGGGTAATTCACCGAGGTCGGACTGGAACTTGCCTTGCGCGGTAACGCCAAGGATATCCATCACCAAAATGCTGTGCTGAGCCGCGATGGCTCGGCCACTTTCCGAGATCAGCGTAGGGTGTGGCACTTCCGCTTCGTCGCACACCGTTTGCACGTGATAGACCACGTCATTGGCGTACTCTTGCATGGTGTAATTCATGCTGGAATCGGTATCCGTTTGCGATCCGTCATAGTCGACACCCAAACCGCCGCCAACGTCCAAGTACTTCAGCCCCGCGCCGCGGCGAAACAGATCGACGTAGATCCGAGACGCTTCCAAGATCGCCGATTTCAGTTGGCGGATATTGCCGACCTGGCTGCCGACGTGAAAGTGCAACAGTTGGAAACAGTCGCCCATCCCCAGTTCGATCAGGCGGTCCAATTGCGCCAGCATTTCGGAAACCGTCAATCCAAACTTGCTGCGGTAACCGCCGCTGGCTTGCCAACGCCCGGTGCCGCGGGTGGCCAGTTTGACTCGCATTCCGATTGTCGGACGGATGCCCATTTCTTCGGCGTGCTTCAGGATCAAATCCAGCTCGCTAACCTTTTCAACGACCGGAATGACTGTCCGCCCCATTCGCTGGGCCAGCAGAGCCATGTGGATGAATTCGTCGTCTTTGAAACCGTTACAGATGACCGGCATGTCGGGGTCGGTCATCGCGACCACGGCCAACAATTCAGGCTTGCTGCCCGCTTCGACGCCGAAACCGTATTGGCGACCATGGGCGATTACTTGCTGGACGACATCGCGTTGCTGGTTGACCTTGATCGGAAAGACACAGCAGTATCGGTTTTGGAATCCGTGCTGGTTGATCGCTTCGGCAAAGCAATCGTTCATCCGCTTGAGTCGGTCAGCCAAGATTCCGTTGAAACGAATCAGAATCGGCAAATCGAGGCCGCGTTGATCAAGTCGGTCGACCAGTTCTTTGACATCGATCGCGTTGGCCCGGTTGCGATTGGGCGAGACCAACAAGGTGCCGTTGTCAGAGATATGAAAGTAATCGTCACTCCAGCGTTCGATGTCATACAACTCGGCAGAGTTTTCGACGGTCCAATTTGGCGTGGTGGTTGGTGTAGTGGTGGCACTCATCCAGCGATCTTTCCCGAAAGGTTAGGAAACGAAACCAACAAAATTCGACGCAGCAGGAAACCGAAGTCTTCGGGTCTGGCAGTAACGAAAGTTGTCAAGACTATCGGCGAGTCATTTCAGACCGGAACCGTTAATGAGCTCCGCTACCGAAACCTTGAGCCAGCGTGTGAATTCTAGGCGAGTAAGCTCGCCACTGTTTCGGCGACACCAAACTGGCACTAGCCTTTGCGAGCCAATTGTTCTTCGACCGCAGCGATCGGGATGGGGATTCCGCGAAGAGTGCCTTCCAGCACGATCGATCCGTTCACGACACCCTGGAAAGCTGCGATGATCATTCGATTACGGCGAGCCTTCACCAGCTCGACCATCAAGATCAAATCGTCGCCGGGCGTGACGATACCTCGAAAACGCACGTCATCAACGCCGCCGAAACCGACAATGTCGGCACCTAGCAAGTCGTTCTTTTGAGTGAAATAACTGGAAAGCTGAGCCACCGATTCCAGCATGACAACACCGGGCATCAAAGGCATGCCGGGCATATGGCCGCGGCACCAAAATTCATCCTCCGTGACCGATTTTACGGCCGCGCATACATTCCGGTCTAAATCCTCGTAGAGGATCGCCGTCAATTGCTCCATCTCGTGGCGCTGCGGATTCAACTCGCGGATCGCTTCAATACCGGCGATTGGCTTGTTGACGTCCAACAGATCGAGATCGATGATGAATTTGCTTTTCAACTTGCTTTTCACCAAGCGAGGAAGAGAAATCTCGATCTTTTGATTAGGTTTTCAGCTTGCGGCGTTTCGCTTTACGTGCCTTAGCGTTAGCCGGGCGGCGGCCGTGATTAGCTTTCTTTAACTTGCGATGCGGTTTGGCCATCGAAAAATCTGGTCGTCAGAGGTACAGGAAAATGGGAGCTTTGCTTCCCAAGAATCGAGAAAATAGCAGGTTTCGTGCCGCAGGGGTAGCCTCGGTCACGGTCAACTTTTCGCCGGTAATGGCAGACCATCCAGTGATCCATCCCAAACCCCGCTAGTAGCAGACCCAAGCATGGCTTATCGGACGCCCGCCGAAGAGCCGTCGGGGAAGTCCGAACTGTGGCCGCTAATATCGTGTTGATGGACCGCGGTACCCGCCTTGGCGAGCATTATCAGAATACGGCAGGTGGGCTTGCGGCTGATAAGACTGTGGCTGGTAAGACTGTGGCTGGTAAGACTGTGGCTGACCGCCGCCACCAAGTGTGACCTCAGGCTGGGGCTGAGCCGACTTGTAGCGTCCCGGATTTCGCACCGACGGGGGAACCATCGGGTCGGCGATCGTGGGAGCCTCGGCCAAGGCCGGGTTCTCGGAAACAGCCTCGAGTCGTTTTCGCTGATACCAGCCGCCCGATTCGGTGCTGGCCAGTGTGGTCAAGACGGCCGAGTTTTGCGGGGCGATCAAGTTCGTCGCCGGACCGGTTGCGGATGCAGGCCGAACGCCGGACGAGGGAACCGACAAGTCACCGCGGACCGATGCGATCGCGTTCGGTGATGGGATTGATGGCGATGCGGAAGCTGGAGGAGCATTTTTCGCGAAACGGGCGACCGGTCCGCTGCCTTCGGCAACCCAAGCGAGCCAATACTGTTGCAGTTCGGCCAGCGAATCGTAGCCGTAGTGTTTTTTGATGTTCACAGTCCAAGATGGCGACTGCATGTAATCGCTCAGGAACGCGATGAACGTCGGAGCGTCCTGTTGTTCGATCAAGAACCGGCACACTGAATATCCCTGGGCATACATCGGCAGCACGTCGTTGGGGTACTCAGTCAACAAGAACAGCTTGTTCATTGCGATGCCACGATGGGTGCTCAAGAATTCCCGCAGCTTGGCTTCGTGCTTGCTCTTTTCCGAATCGTGTTCGACTGTCGTACAAATTCCCTCGTCGGCCCATCGCGGCAACGGACGTCCGAAGTGAGTCGCCAAGACAGTGTGCGTGACTTCGTGAGGCAGAACGCTGTCGAGGATTCGCTCGGGCGTACCGACGACTTTCATTTGGAAGTCGCGAACCGGAGCGGTGTGGTAGTTGGTTTCGCCCTGGGCGGCCAGATTAGCACCCGCGATGACAACGACAGGGCATGGTGTCGGCCAAGGCGGCAACGGCTGGCCTAGCCAATACGATGCCAGGTCATGACGGTATTTTTCCGCCGTATCGCCAACTTGTTTGGCAAGCTGAGCGTCAGGCGCTTGGATCAAGAAGTTACGTGTCCGATAGTTGGCTGCGTCAGCCTTAGTTGCGGCCAAGCCCACGGCCAAGCAGACAATTCCAGCGGCAAACGCGACAATCGTGCCGCGCAATTTCGAGTCGGCTTCCATGCCGGGGGCTCCTAAAATGCGTTTCGTTTTCGGACGTCGGGCAGTCTAGGAGAATCCGGGCGGTCACCGATAGCCGAATGTTGCCCCGATTTCTGCGGGAATTGCGGCTTCGGCGGCAAGTTTTCGGACCATAAAACTTGCCAAAAATCTTCTCGCCCAATTCGTCCGCTGTGCCAAGCGTCCTAGGCAGGAAACAATTCGCGAATCCGCTTCGCCACGGTTTCGATGTCCTGGTTGGCGTCGACGACTGCGGTCGTTTCGCTGGCTTCGGGCAACTGCTTCAAGAACGCTTTGCGAACCGACTCCATGTATTCAGGGCCGCGAGCTTCCATGCGATCAGCTGGTCGGTCGATCCGCGCCATCGAATCAAGTGCCGGCATGTCCAACAGAACGGTCACGTCGGGCGACAGATTGCCGGACGCCATTCGGCCAAGTTGCCACAGCAAATCCGGCGAAACGTCACCACCGATACTTTGGTAAACGACTGTCGACAGTAAGAATCGATCCGAGATCACGACTTTGCCTTCAGCGAGTGCCGGTCGAATCAGCGTCTCAACCAATTCGCTTCGGCTGGCCATAAAGATGATCGCTTCGGTTCGACGATGCATCGTCAGATCACTGCTCAATAGAATTTCACGCAACCGTGCTCCCACCGCCGTTGTACCCGGATCGCGAACGCAAAGAACTTCGCGACCTTGGTTTCGAAAGTGCTCGGCCAAACGGTTGATCTGAGTCGATTTGCCAACACCGTCGATGCCATCAAGCGAAACAAACATCCCGGTCGTCATGAATCAGTCTCGTTAAGGAATTGTTGTTGAATCGGTTACGAAATAATGATCGATGGTTGCCGACACGGCGTTAAACGTACAAACTTGGAAGATAGCGGGTTACCCTCAGCCTCGCTATTCTTCCCAATTCGTCGCCTTTGCGAGTGAACAACATGGACGTAAACAAACTGAAGCCAGGCGATTGGGTGATTTATCGAAAGCAAAAATCCAGTAAATCGCCTGGCGAACGAGCGATCGAAGTTCGGCCTGCATCCAGCGGTGAAACGTACCAATACATGGTCGACAAGTTTTGGATCGTCGAGGAAGTCCTAGGCGACGGCCAGATTCGTTTGCGAACGCGTCGCGGCAAACAGCACACCGTGCCGGCGGACGATCTGCGATTGCGCACGCCGCGATGGTGGGAACGGATCTTGTACCGAAATCGTTTCGAGCCAGCCGAGCTGACACCTAAAACGTCCGTGGGAGCAACGAACGAGCCTGCCAGCAATGGCTGAATCGATTTTGTCGCCGAAATTATTTCGGTTCCTTCGTGAACTAAAAAAGAACAACAATCGCGACTGGTTTGCCGACAACAAATCTCGTTTCGAAGAGGACGTGCGAGGGCCTGCGGTCGAGCTGGTCAGCCAGTTGCAGAAGCCGCTCGCGAAAGCGGCGCCCATGTTGTGCGTCGTCCCCAAAGGTCATGGCGGCAGCGTGATGCGGATCTATCGCGACACGCGATTCGGCAAAGACAAAACGCCCTACAAAACCAACATTGGCATTTCGATCCGCCACCAAGCGGACAAGAACATTCACGCGCCCGGCGTCTACTTACACCTCGAGCCAAACGAGTGTTTCATCGGTGCCGGATCCTGGCGTCCGGCGTCGGCACAGTTGGCGGCTTTTCGAGCCGCGATCGCGAACGATCCCAAGGGCTGGATCAAGGCACGCGACCAGCGAGGGTTTCGCGAAAACTACTCACTTGCGGGCGAGAGTCTGAAAACTTCACCGCGAGACTATGACAAAGATCACCCCATGATCGAAGACCTGCGGCGGATCGATTTCATTGGGACCTCGCCATTTGCTGAAACTGACATGACAGGCCCCGATGTCGTCGCCACCGTGATCGACCGAATCAAGAAAGCTAAGCCGATAATGAGTTTTCTGTGTGATGCGATCGGCGTTCCGTACTAGCGGGACTCCACGCGTTATTCTAGTCGCATGACGATTTTGATTCGATGCTTCGTCGCCGCGATCACCATCGCGGCGGTTTCTGAAAACTCATGGCTGGCTGGCACCGATGCATTGGCGGGACTGTTGCCGCTGGCGTTAGTAGCTTCTTCGGACCGGCAATGGACCAAGCGATTCGGCGCACGGTTGGCGAACTTCGCATGTTTCGTGCTGCCATGCTTAACCTTGGTCGACACAACGGTGTTCCAGTGGACCGGCAGCCATCTGTGGTCGCCGCTGGTGGGACGAGCGGTCACGGATTTGCGTGCTGGCTTGTTTTCTTACGCCTCGGCAAACGTGATGCGAGGCATCGGCGTCCTGGTTGCAAAAATCGCACTTTACGTCTCCGTCGCGTGGGCGCTGGGCCGAATCGGCTCGCGCTGGCAGATCTCGGTAACGCCAATCGCAACTTGCACGGCAATCGCATGGATCGCGGTTTTGGGGCATCACGGGAATATACCCAAGCCAGAATGGGCTGCAACAACGACGAAACAAGTCACAAACGACACCGCCCAAAGCTTTCAGTCGATGGTTCTGCGCCGCGACGCGGACCAGCGAATGATGTCAGTCAGCTCGCTCGATGAATCCGGATCTGATCACGAGAATCGGCCCGACATTTTAATCGTCATTGCCGAATCATTTCGTCACGAACTGATCACGCCCGAAGGGACACCCAATCTTTGGAAACTGGCAAACGAAGGAATCTGGTGTCGCAATCATTTTTCGGGCGGCAACGCCACCAACCACGGCATCTTCAGCATCGTCAGCGGCTTGGAAGCGATTTGGTATTCGCGTCCGGTACGATACTCGCCGCCGTTAAATCGCCTATTCCACCGGAGCGGATACGAAATCGGTTTCTTTGCGGGACACGACGATTGGCGAGTCTTTCGAATGGACGGCTTCATCAGTGATGAACACTACGATGAGTTTTCCGCCGAACCGCCCGATGGCTTGTCATCGGATCGTCAGGCCACGATGCGGGCAATCGAGTACTTGCGACCGAGCGACGAACCAACTCGCAAACCGCGACTGGCGATCTTGTATCTGTATGCAACTCACGCCACGTTCAACAGTTACCCCGACGACCAAAAGTTCCAGCCCGCGGCGGACGACCGGTTCACGATTCCGTATCCACCGTCGGCCGCCGATGAAGTTTGGAACCGTTATCGAAACGCGGCGGTCACGGCGGACCGTTTCATCGGCGCGGCGTTGGGCGACGACGATACCGCCCGAAATCGCATCTTTGTATTCACAGGCGACCATGGCGAATCATTTTTAGAAGACGGCACCATTGGGCACGGCACCAAGCTGTCGCCCCAGCAAAACATGACGCCCGCAATCATACGGATTCCCGGCGGAAGCCACCGCGTCATCGACTCGCCGACCATGCACGCAGACATTTTGCCAACATTGCTTGCTGCCGCCGGCATTGAACTGACAGTACAAAACCGACCAGTGCTCGACGGTATCGACTTGGCGAGCGCGAGCGAAGACACACTGGCCCAGCGGTTCTTCGTCACGCGAAACTACTTCGACGACCAAGTTGCCATCATTCACGACCGCGATCCCATGCAAAATGAAATCGAAGTCTCGCTCGACGAGTTCACGATCAAAGGCAACACCGATCACTTGCAATCCTGGATCGACGCGCGTTTCAAGCCGTCGCAATCACGGCAACCAAAGTAACGACGTTGCGGTGCGACTTTCTAAAGGACTTGCGATTTACTAAAGGACTTGCGCTGGCGCCGCGCGTTGCTCTTTGATCAACCGAGTGATCAAGTCATCGACCGTGACTCCGTCGGCGTCCGCGGCAAAGGTCGGCACGATACGATGACGCAGCACCGGGTGCGCCAGGGTTTCGACATCGTCGATCGTGACGTGCGTTCGCCCCTGCAGAAGCGCGCGAGCTTTGGCGGCTAGCACCAATTGCTGGCTGGCACGCGGCCCCGGCCCCCATTCGATCATCTCTTTGACCCACGGCTTTGCATTCTCGTCGCGCGGTCGTACGGCGCGGATCGTATCGAGCACCCAGTCTTTGACATGAGGCGGCAAGGGGACGCGGCGGACGGTTCGTTGGAACTGCATGATTTCTTCGCCCGACACCACGGCTTCCACCGCACTGGTGAACGACGACGTAGTACGGTCAACGATCTCGGCTTCTTCATCACGTGTCGGATAATCGACGACAACCAAGAACAAGAACCGGTCACGTTGCGCTTCGGGTAGGGGGTAGGTGCCTTCTTGTTCGATTGGGTTCTGAGTCGCCAGCACAAAAAACGGCTCGTCCAGCCGGTACGTTTTTCCTGCTGCGGTGACTTCGTGTTCCTGCATCGCTTCCAACAACGCCGCTTGCGTCTTTGGCGGCGTCCGGTTGATTTCGTCTGCCAGCAACATTTGTGTGAACACCGGCCCGCGTTCAAACTTGAATTGTCGATGTCCGGTTTGCGGATCTTCTTGGATGATTTCCGTTCCGGTGATGTCGCCAGGCATCAAGTCGGGCGTGAACTGAATCCGCCGAAACTTCAAATTCATGCTCTCGGCCAACGTCTTCACCATCAACGTTTTCGCAAGACCCGGCACGCCCTCGAGCAGACAATGCCCGCGTGCCAGGATCGCGATCAGCAATTGCTCGATCACTTCGTCTTGCCCGACGACAACGCGGCCCACTTGTTCACGAATTTTCTGGCAGGCGGTGACCAACTGTTGCGCAGCGGCCATGTCGTCTTCGGATTCGATGGGAGGCGGATTCACCATAGTGTGGTTTCGATCAAGTCATTGGTAGGGGAATGCAAACGCGAGATGGAATGCAAACGGAAGTGCAGGCACGCTATATTAGCTAGTGCCAGCATCGGCTTCGCCCGCCAAATCACGTTTTGCAATCTCCATTTTGGATTTTTGCATCCTTTTGCCCACCCCTACGCTCTCTTTTCCCCGCCGATCCATGCCATCGTTGTTTGTTGTCCGAGGTCGTGATCAGGGAAAGCACTTCCAGCTTTCCAAGCCGATGTATCGAATCGGACGCGAAACGGGCAGCGACATTCAATTGCTCGACTCAGAATCGTCTCGCTCGCACGCCGAATTTCAAGCTGGTGATGACGGAAAGTACGAGATCGTGGATCTGGGCAGCAGCAACGGCACTCGGATCAATGGCAAAAGAGTCAGTCGACACCTGCTCAACAGCGGCGATCGAATCGAAATCGGTGGCACGCTAATGATCTACACTGGTACCGGCCAGCCTGGTGCCACGTCGGCCGGACGAGGATCTTCCAGTATCGGCCCAATCGGTGATCTCGAAGCCGCCCACGGCGTCGACATCGTTCTAAAAAGCCAAGATGACGTCAGCCGCATTGTTTCATCGCTGTCCCAATCGGTGTCCGACCCCGACCTGATCGTCAACTCTGGCGAAGGATCACTTCGCCGGCGATCCGAGTCGGACCGCTCGCTCGAAGTCATGTACTTGACCGCGATCGCAGTGGGACGAACCGACGATATCGAAGAAGTGCTGAATCGAATTTTGCGATTGGTGTTCGATTGGGTCGAAGCCGACCGTGGTTGCGTGATGTTGCGTGATGTTGCAACAGACAAATTTCGGCCTGCGGCAAGGTGTGACCGCGAAGACGAAGCGAATTCAGTGCGAGGCAAGCCGATCGCGATCAGCCAAACGATTTTGGATTACGTGATCAAACAAAAGGAAGGCGTACGAACCAGCGACGCGCGTGACGATGCTCGCTTTGATTCAGCGGCGTCGATCGTTCAAGGTGGCGTTCGCGAAGCGCTGTGCGTTCCCTTGCAAGGTCGGTACGCGATCGTCGGCGCACTCTATATCGACACCTACACATCGCCTGGTCAGTTTGTGGCCAGCGGAAACAAGACTCGTTTCAACGACGATCACCTTCGACTGATCACTGCGATCGGTCACCAAGCGGCGTTGGCGATCGAGGATACGTTCTACTATTCGGCGCTGGTGCAAAGCGAACGACTGGCCGCGATGGGACAAACGATCGCGACACTCTCGCACCACATTAAAAACATTCTTCAAGGGATCAGCGGCGGTAGTTACCTGATCGAAGCCGGACTCGACCGCGGCGATACCGACGCGGTACGGCGTGGCTGGTCGATCGTCGACCGAAACCAAGAACGGATCTCAAATCTGGTCATGGACATGTTAACGTTCAGCAAAGAACGCGAACCGGAAAAAGTTGATGCCGATCTAAATGAGACGGTCGCCGATGCGGTTGAATTGATGAAGGCACGTGCCGCCGAGGTGCAAGTCGAAATCGGTACCGATCTCACCTCGTCGATGCCGCTGGCTCTTTTTGATCCCGATGCGGTTCACCGAGCGGTGATGAACTTGGTCACCAATGCGATCGATGCCGCATCGGGCCGATTGGCGAGAGACGATGACTTTGACGTCAATGCCGAATTGGGTGACCCGGCCGAGTCCGAAGCTGAGACCGGGAAAGTTTTCGTGCGAACCTCGTACGAGTCGGGCCAGGGCTGGACTGTTGATGTGGTCGACAACGGACTAGGCGTCGCACCGGAAGACCGCGAAAAAATCTTTTCGCTATTCGAATCACGCAAAGGCATGCGAGGTACGGGATTGGGATTACCCGTCAGCGCAAAGATCATGCGAGAACACGGCGGCGACATCTCGATCGTCGATATCGGAATCAGCCAAGGGACCTGTTTTCGCCTACGTTTCCCGGATCGCGAAACCAACCTGTCAGATTTTGCAAAATTGGACACGTTAGGCTAATCGCCACTCACGGCAAACGCGACACGTTGTGCCCGATTGAAACGGCTTGTCTCAACGCCCGTAGTTCGACAAGTCGATCGGCGAGATATCTTGCAAGAATGCATCTGGGCTGAGCCAAAGCGTGAGCCAGAACAAGACGAGAGAGACAATCGGCAACAGCAACAGCAGGATCAAGACCTTAACAATGCTCCTTTCCTCGTCGTCACTGTTCGAGCACAAGTCGTGCTGCTTCGCGTCATCGATTTCGATATCGCTTTTCGAAAACGTAGAACTGGTTGAACGAGACTGATCCTGCGTGGTATTCAGGATGCTCGTTGGATCGATCGATTCGGAATCCAATTTCCCAGCCTGCGACTGGAAGATTAATAGCGGAATCATGGGCTGCTCCCTACAACAATCTGGATGGAGAACACAAACGACGCGTTAGACGCCCGGGACTTAAATACGCCGTCACGCTGCGCGAGAGCACTCCGATGCACACGGCAGGCCACAATGGCATGATTTGCCAAAAGTTCGAAAAAAACGCCATTTCCATACATGCACAGTCGACATCAAACCCGCGCACCGTCACCCCTGGTTTCCAGCATGGAAACTGGCGTTTCCACTTCGGTGTCGTTTTCAAGTGAAGCATGACTTGCCGAAAAGTCTTGTCGACATTGCCACCTGCCATCCCCGATGATTGGGCTATCTTCTTAGAATGGATTCATGAATTCTCCCAACCTAAGCAGTGCTTCAATTCCGAAACGAGGGCAACCGATCGCACCGGAGTTTTTCCCTACGATTGCGGAGTGCACTTACGACTGGGAAAGCTGGCACAATCGCGATGCTGAACTGTTGTGGGTAAATTCGGCGGTCGAGCGTTTCACCGGATACACGGCCAGTGATTGCTTGGAAATGGACGACTACCCGTATCGCCTGATTGATTCTTCGGACCATGGTCGCATGAAGCAACACATGGTCGAGATGGCCAGCGGAAGCTCAGGGAACAACATTGAATTCAAAGTGCGGCATCGCGATGGAACTCACCGCTGGGTCGCAGTATCTTGGCAACCGATGACAGACCGGCAAGGACGTTCGCTGGGTTACCGAACCAGCGTGCGGGACATCGCCGATAAACGCGAACTGCGTGAACAGTTGCGTTTGCACAACGAGCACCTCGAGCAACTGGTGCAAGAGCGAACCGCTCGCGTCGCTGAATTAGAAAAGCACCGTTCGAAAATGCAGCAACTCGCAGCCCTCGGGGAACTAGCCGCCGGCGTCGCTCACGAGATCAACAATCCGCTGGCCGGAATACGCAACGCCTTGCTGCTAATGAAACGGCATTTGCCCAGCGACACAAAACACTTTGACAAGTTCGAGCTGATTGACCGAGAAATCGACCGCATCAGTGGCATCACGCACCAGATGTATCAACTCTATCGGCCCAGCCAGCAGATGGCGACGCGGTTTTCAATCCAACAGTCGATCGAAGAGGTGATCTCGCTGTCACAACCGCTTGCACGAAAGACCAGAGTCAAGGTCGTGACGGTCTTCGTTGATTTGATCGCGATTGGCGAACTGGGCGCCGATGAAGTGGTGTCGCGAGAAGGTGAGCTGAAGCAGGTACTGCTGAATCTTATTCACAACGCGATTCAAGCTTCCAAACCAGGACAAACGGTGACCGTCACCACAAAAACGGAACATCGAACTTTGTCCGTCGAAGTTGCTGATGATGGATATGGCATCGCAGCCGAACATCTGGACCAGATTTTCAATCCTTTCTTTAGCACAAAGACGGAAACCGTCGGACAGGGCATGGGATTGGGGCTATCCGTAACGCGTAGTATCGTTGAAGCCATGGACGGCTCGGTCAAAGTCGCGAGCGAAGTGGGCAAGGGGACGCGGTTTACGGTCTCGATACCAAGACGACTGGAGTAGGCGGCACCGCCTTCTCGTGCACCGCGTCACGACGACAAGCTTGCAACGAATGTCACTTGGTTGGCTAGGTTTCAAATGACAACAACGAACGACCACTCTCACCGAATCCTCATCGCTGATGACGAACCGCTTTATCGAAACGCGACCGCTGAACTTTTGCGGGATGAAGGCTACGATTGCGTTTGCGTCGAAGATGCCAACGACGCGATCGAATTGCTTCGTGAACAGCCGTTTGACTTGATCCTTTCTGATTTGAACATGCCCGGCAATTTGAAATTAGAATTGTTGAATGAAGGCCGCACGGAGTTCTCGCATATTCCGATGATTGTCGTGACTGGCGCACCCTCGATCCCTAGCGCGATCGAAAGCGTTCGACTTGGCATCGCCGACTACCTGCTCAAGCCGGTCAAATTTGACGAACTGTTGGCCGCAATCAAGCGAGCGATTGGGCAACCGATTGCCAAGAATGTCGAACCCGGCAAGCCACCGGCGTCCGGCAAGACGCAATCACGGTTTACTGAGATTATCGGCGACAGCACGCCGATGACTGAATTACTGGATATAGTCGACCGTATCACGGCGAGTAAAACAAATGTGCTGATTACCGGCGAGAGCGGAACGGGCAAAGAAGTGATTGCCAAGGCAATCCACGACAACAGTCCACGATCCGGCGGTACATTTCAAGTCATCGACTGCACAGCAATTCCAGAATCGTTGTTCGAATCGATGCTGTTTGGTCACATGAAGGGATCGTTCACGGGGGCAATTCAAGACCAGCAAGGTTTGCTTCGTCACTGTGATGGTGGTACGGCATTCGTCGACGAATTAGGTGAATTGCCGGCGATTTCACAGGCGAAGTTGTTACGGGCCGTTCAAGAGCAAACCTTCACGCCGATTGGTGACAGCAAACCGATTAGCGTCAATACTCGTTTCGTTTCCGCGACCAATCGTGATCTACAGGCCGACGTTGATGCTGGCCGCTTTCGCCAGGACTTGTTCTATCGATTGGCAGTGATCCACATCGAACTGGCTCCGCTACGCGAGCGCGGCAACGATGTCCTGTTGCTTGCCGACTATTTTCTAAAACACTTGCGACCAACAGACTCTAGCATCGTTGGGTTCTCGGCCCAGACGCTCGATTGCTTCCGCAGCTATCACTGGCCCGGCAATGTTCGCGAACTACGAAACGTAATCGAACGAACCATTGCACTCGCACGCGGCGAAACGATCGAGGTCGATGACCTACCGCCGCAGCTTCGCGATATTGATTCACTTCCCATGGACACAGCCAAAATCGCAGAAATATCTCGAGACGAAATGCTCGATCGTGCCGATCAGGCTTACCTCACTGCGTTACTGAAGAAACACGAAGGGGTTATCGCAAGTGCTGCACGCCAAGCCGGGCTATCACGTCAAGGATTGAATAAGTTGTTGAGACGACACCACATCAGCGCGGATCAGTTTCGGTAGCCTTGGCGGATTCGAGCAAACATTTTGACGGGGGTATCGTCAACCGGCGTGGGGTGTTGGAATGGGCCGCCCGATTTAGCGCGACATCTTCTCCCAGACTCCAGTACCGTGACCGAAATTTCATCCGAAACGCTGATCCTAGAACTTGCCCGCAGTCTGCATGCTTGTGGATCGCCAGCCTATGAGTTGGACCTCAGGATGGAACAGGTTGCTGCGTCGCTTGGTAGATCAGCGACATTCTTTTCAACGCCTACTGCACTGTTTGTGACGTTTGATGACGATGTCGACCAAGGGACAAGGTTGGTGCGTGTATTTCCTGGCGACACGAACCTGAGGCGGTATGCAGAACTGTTCGAACTGCAAGCCGCGATTCAGAATGAAGGGTTACAGCCGCCCGAGGCTTGGCAACGTTTACAGCAAATCAACGCGACGCCCGATGGCTATGACAAGACCGTTGAAATTGCTGCGTACGGGATCGTTGGTGCCTGCGTCGCTGTGCTGGTCGGGGGCAACACAGTCGTCATCGCGGCGTCGGGCGCGATTGGATTGATCGTCGGCAGTTTGGTGGTCGGGCTAGCGGCGATGCGGCTACAACTCCATTTGATCAATGTGATTGCGGGATTTGTCGCAAGTGCCATGGCGTGCTTGATCCAAGTTCTTGTCCCGGCGAGCAATTTTGAATTGACGGTACTGTCGTCGCTAATCGTGCTAGTTCCGGGTTTGCATTTAACGATCAGCATCAACGAATTAGCAACCCAAAACTTAGCGTCGGGCTCGGCTCGAGTCGCTGGAGCGATCACGACTCTGCTGACCATGATCTTTGGCGTCTACATGGGACACGGGATTGTTGCTGCTTTTCATGCAGTCCCCACATCGGCCGCGCCGATGACGCCGACGCTGCTGGCTTCGGCAGTCGTCATCGTTCCGACCGGACTCTGTTTCGCAGTCCTTTTTCGAACTCGATACCGCGACGTCCCCTGGTTGCTGTTGGCGACGATCGTCGGTTTCGGCACACTGCGATTGGCAGCCGAATTCGTCAGCTCATTTGCGGCGGTTTGGATCGCATCCGTCGTTGCAGGAATTGTCAGCCACGTCATCACTGGCCGGTTACGGTTGCCTTCGGCGGTGATGCTGATGCCCGCGCTGATCCTGTTGGTGCCAGGAAGCATCGGCTTTTCTGGGATAGCACAAATCATGCTCCGAGACGACTTGCCCGGCGGCATTCGTTTGGTCGCCACGATGATGCTTACCTCGGTTGCGATCGTCGCCGGCTTGCTCCTCACCGACGCCCTCGCACCCAACCAAAACCTCGCGAAAGAAACAACAATTCGTGACGCTAGCTAGCAGTCGTCCCCTCGCACGATCCCAACCCGCAAATCACAGGTTTTGAACGAATTCGTCGGGTAGTTTGCCTTGATATCTAGCGTTCGCATATTGCCGGTACCAAGCTGTTGCGGTGGAAATCCACTGTCTTTGCGGCGGCGACAAACTTGGTTGGATTGACGCCACGTGATCGTCAACTCGCTGGGCAAACTGGTACAGCGTTTCACTTGGACCGCGAACGAGCGACCATTTCTTCATTCGCCGATCGACGCGTGACAACCTTTTTCGACATTGCTGGTCGATCGCATGGATGCCGACTTGCGAAGGCTTGTAGAATTTTGTCCACCAAAAATAAATGAGCCCACAAACCAGCGGAATCTGGGCCAACCGAAAAAGTGTCATCAGGGTCTCGGTCACCCGCGCGGGCATGACCAAACCTAGCCAATACGTGTACCACGCCTCATCGTTACTTGACGATGTCTCATCAGAACCACCAGAGCGAGCCATTGCGCTGGCGGCATCCTGCAGAGGCGAGATCGTACGATAAGTACGACCCGGGGTCGATTCGACGGGAAACCACTGGCCAGTCGCATCGTCGTATGCTTCCGCCCAAGCGTGGGCGTCACGATTTCGGGCAATCCATTTCGTGTTGTCGTCACTATGCTGCTCATCCACGACGTATCCCGTCAAGTATCGTGACGGCACACCGACCGATCGCAACATCAAAACGCTTGCCGATGCAAAGTATTCACAGTGCGCGACGTGCCGGGTATCCAAAAAGTGAGCAACAGGGTCAACGCGACGTGGCGGAACGGTTTGATTGAGACCATAGACAAACTGCTGTTGAAAAAAGTCACTGATCGCTGCGGCTTTCTCACGAGCCGATTCTTTACCGCGGCAGATCTCGGTCGTTGTCGACGCCAGCATTTCCTTCAACGACTGTGGGATTCTTTCGAGGAGAAATCGACGCTGACCGTCAAGCTGCTCGGGCGGAAGTTCATTGCTAATGCCAACTCGATACGGCACCGTCACGTCGACCCCCATCCGCACAATGCCATGCTGGGAAACGATCAGCTCGTTACTTTTCGACTCGATCCAACGAGTCGCAAGAGGCATGAACACCACCGCCCCTTTCATGGGATCGTTATGGACGTCCATTTCGACCAAGACTTCTTGTGCGTCTCGAGGATTCTTAGTTGAACTTTGGCGTCGCTTTGGATTCTGTAAATCAAAGTGTTTCAAGTCGCGACTGATACTGACAATCGACCTTGACGCAGGAGACTCTGACGGACGAACCGTGAAGTCAATCATGTCAGCTTCGGCGGCGTCGTTCAATCGCAGATTGTTTGCCGATCGCCATTGACCAGATTGATAGTAATCGAATGCCGTTCCTCGCAAGTAGCCCGGTGCACGTTCAGAATCCACGATCAAGGCGATCGATGTTGGATCCGATGAGAGGTGTTTGCGAATCGATCCCAATCGGCTGCCGTTGACGTACATGAGTCCGCCGACGTACTTCGGACTAACGGTCGTGTCGATCGAAACTTTAAGTTGCTGCTGCAATGCGTTCTGGACACTAGGCAATGCATCAGTCGTCGCTCGGGCCACAACGCTGGTAGCCAACAACAAAGTTGAAATCGTAAGAACGGCAAAAACGGGACTTGTACGGCGAGATTGTTCGGTCGGATCGCCGGGCCTGTCCGGCAGACCCATTGCCCGATTGCGTTTCGCTGAAAAAATGATCTGCGAGGCCGTACAAAAACCGATGCAAACGATCAAGCCAACCGTCGTTTGTGCCGTCAGCGACCGGCTGACTCCCCCCGCAGCAACACACAACAAAACGACGATCATCCCCAAAGCCAGAAGCGAAACGTGGCCTCGATCGGGACGAAAGGTCCAAACCGCGAGAGACAAAAAAAAGCACGAGTGTGCCAGCACGTCAACGGCCAAATAAACCAAGTTGGCGGATCCGTTGATGCGACCACCAACACGCCAAACCGTAGTAAAAGCAACGATCAGTGCGATGGTCAAGAACAAAACCATCCATCGAATGGACCGAGACGACGAGCCAAACCAACGATTATTTTCAGATGCCGGTCGAGATGTCGAGCGGTGATGTAAAAGCACCCATGCCAGTGGAAGTGCCGCCAGAATTCCTACTTGCAAGAAATCATTAAATGTCGATCCCAAGAACAGCATCTCGCCAAACAGAATCACACCGAGCAACGTCTTCGTACGTTCAAGCATGAGCCGCATACTCCGGCGCGCTAGAGGGATTACATTGAATGACGGTGACGTGGTTGAGAGAGAAAGCACGTTCGAATTCTTGCTGGCGCGTCGTCAGCAATAATGTGGGGCAGTGGCCGATCATTTCAAAGACGCCCGCAATACGACGATTGGCCGTGGCTTGGTCGACGGTTTCCGCGCCAGCCAATTGAATCAAAAGCGGTTCGCTGTCCGAAACCGCGTGTTGGTTGCGAGGTGCTATAAAAGACTCGGTCGATTCGTTGGTCACGTGCAAACGCAGCCGGACCTGGCGGTGACAAAGATCCGTTACAGCAACGGCGGCCAACGACAACAGGCGTTCCAACACTGGATCCACGGTCTCGGCAGATTGTGGGCGATCGCGATCACTCGACGTGTCGACGATGATCGTGACCGTTTGAACCGATGGCGATTGATACTCGCGAACAATGGGGCGCCCCAGCCTAGCCCATGACGAAAAATCCCATCGCCGAACCGGCATGCCGACTTGATATTCGCGACTGCCGGTATAGTTCAACGCATCTCCGGAAAGCAACCGGTTTGACCATGCACCGATTGCACCGAGAACGGTTCCTGCGATGGGATCGTCCTCGTCATCGATCAATTGTGGTGTGATCGCAATCGTTGTCTGCGAAGCCACAGCGTTGCTTGATCGAAACAAATAAAACGGAAACAGCGACTCGACCATTACATTGGGCAGCACAGCGATGCCGCGTCGCCCGCCCGACAACGTAAACGCAGCATCAACACGATCACGCGGCCGAATCGTCGCGAGCTGACACCGCTGAGACAACAACTGGAATCTGAGGGGACGAGCGTCGCGTCGACGAGTCTTTTCAGGGACAAAACCCACCATCAGATCCATGGCCGGCAACCGCGATTCGTTACGAAGGTGCATCGTGACCAAGAACGGCTGGTTCAAAGGTGCAGAGGTTGGCAACGAAAAGTCGACCTTTAGACGTGGACGTGCCAATCGGCTGCCCAGTCCACCAAGTACAAGCATCGTCAAAGTCGCCGCAAAAACACCGACCCACGGGTAACCCCACACGATGTTCAGCGAAACGATCATGATCAACAGCAAAGTGACCGACGCACCGGTTAGCGAACGGCGAAACGCCAACAGCAACGTGATTGGCGAGATGACGACTCGGCCAACCAAAGCGACCCATCGCCATGGCGTGCTTGATGGTGCGATCGAGTTCAAACGGGCACCTCAACTTGGTCGACCAATTCACGAATGATCATGGCTGTTTCGCGATGGGGCATCGATGCACTGCGCGGCGAGACACGGTGCGCGATCGTTAGTTCCGCCATGGCTTGAATGTCATCAGGCATAACAAAGCCACGACCACGAAGCACCGCGTGCGCTTGTGCTGCGCGAAGCAACATTTTTGATCCACGGGGACTGCATCCGATCCGCAGCCTCGAATCGACACGCGTCAAACTAACAATCTCGACCAAATACTCTGCTACCTTTCGGTCCACCGTCGCCGCTCGCGCCATCGCCTGCAATTCGATCAATTCATCACGGTTCATCACTGGCTTCAATGCACTGTGCGGATCGTCGGATGTACGATCAAGCAACATCTCTACTTCACTGCTTGAGTCCGGATAGTCCATCGCCAACCTGAGCAGGAAACGATCGAGTTGCGATTCGGGCAACGGAAAGGTCCCTTCGAATCCACTTGGATTTTGCGTTGCGATTACCAAGAACGGTTGATTCAGTTTGTAACACTCGCCGTCAATCGTGACCTGTGATTCGGCCATCGCCTCTAACAACGCACTTTGCGTCCGCGGTGACGCTCGGTTGATTTCATCGGCAATCAGCAAGTTGCAAAAAATCGGTCCGGCTCGAAACTCGAACTTATTCGTCGCAGGTTGGAAAATCGAACTTCCCAAAATATCCGCTGGCAACAGATCGGGCGTGCACTGAACTCGTCCAAAGTCAAGGTCGATCAGGGCGGCAATTGATTTCGCGAGTGTCGTCTTGCCAACACCGGGCACGTCTTCGATCAATAGCGATCCGCCGGCCAGTATCGCCGTCAGTATCGAATCAATCACCGCGTCTTTGCCACGAATGACACCGCGCAGTTTTTGCCGAACGAGATCGAGTTTTGCTAAGCGGGGATCATCCGTGATGGCCGCTTTGATCGGCGCGGTGGATGACGAGACCGAATCTTCGAGCGTTTTTCGTGCAAACAAGGGAACTGACTCTGGCCTAAATGAAGAAGTACGGACACGCCAGTGCAGACCAAAGGACGGTTGCCAGAACTGGATCGTCGCAATCCCGATCAACGTAATCCTGTCTACGCAGTCCTGCGGACGCGATTGAATTGTACCGGACATGAAAAGTCACGTGCAATCAGCGGCAATATGCCCATGATCGCGATGCTTCGTCATTTCGTACATGAAGATGGCAGCGGCAACCGAAACGTTCAAACTGTCAGTGTCCAAGTGCATCGGAATGGTAACCAAGTCGGTCACAACGGACTCGATTTCTCGCCCAAGGCCGTCCGGTTCGCTGCCGACGATCAACATCATCGGTCGTCGATCTGATTCAATTGTGCCAAAGACGAATTGGTCAAGAGGCGTCGCATCGGGGTTGAGTGTGGTTGCGACCACACGGACATTGCTGCGCCGAATCATCGTCGGAATCTCATCAATCGGATGGTTCGATTGGTAGATCGATTGACTGAAAACCGTCCCCATGCTGACTCGAATGGAACGCCTTGAAAACGGATCCGCCGTCCTTGGCCCCGTCACGAGTCGGTTGATGCCGAGCGCGGTCGCCGTACGAATCATGCTGCCCAAATTGTCCGCAAGCGAAACACCAAAAACAGCTAGTGAGATTTCCCGCCGTGATGAATCGGACCAGGCTGGATCAACGGCAAGTTGGGTGACCGATTGAGTGGGCGGCCGAATTCCTTCGGCCAAGATGCCGCGGTGGAAATCAAACCCAACCAATTGGCGAATCTGATCTGACGAGAGCACGAAGAGGGGGACGTCGTCGTGAAACTCGGCAGCGACTTGTTCGTGTCGGCCTTCTTCGACAACGACCGAGCGCGGTCGAAAATTGCTTTGCGCCAATTTTTGCACACACCAGCCGCCTTCGACAATGAATGTGTCGTCGGCTGTCTTGATGCTGCGTCGTTCCGATTGCAGGTCGGTGTACCGAGCCAGTCGCGGGTCGTCGATGTCGTGGATTTGAATGATGGGCATAGCAAATTCTAGCGTTACAGTCGTTACGAAGCGTGCGGCCTGCCTTACCAACAGCCCTATCTGAGTCAAACGAGTGTACGGATGTTGATTTTTGGCAACGTGCCGTGGTTTGTCGGCAACGTTTCGATAGACAGACCGTCAAGACATGGTGAACCGTGATAGATGCGATTGAAGTTGCGTCTAGTGCGGGGGCAAAGCCGTAGAGTTTTCACCGCTGGTCTAAACAATTTCCGTCAACACGTCGGGCACACGTGTTGCGAGCCCCCAATTCTTAAAATATGCCCATCCGAATTCTAGTTGTTGACCCCCATGAAATCACTCGTGCGGGAATCGGTCTTGCCTGCCAGTCACGCGAAGATCTGAAAATCGTTGGCGAAGTCGACTCGATTGACGAGGCGGTGCTTTTAACGCCCGAGACAAATCCGAATGTCGTGGTCATGGACCCTCGTTCTTGTGCCGGCGATGGCCTCGAAGAACTGCTTCGATACCGCAATGCCTTCCCAGCGATCAAGATTTTAGCGTTCACTGGAAACGAAAATCCGGCGTTCGCGAAAGACGTCGTTGAATGCGGCGTGGATGGATTCTTGATCAAGGATGCATCCGCCGACGAGCTCTGTTGGGCGATCCGAACCATTCATGCCGGGCGGATCTTCATCAGTCACTCCCACCACGGCGTTAGTTCGCCCCAACATGAAAAAACGGTTGATTCAAACATCCAAAAACGGGATGCCAACGCGTTGGAGCACCCGAATCATCTCGCGATGGAAAACAACCCAGATGCCCAAATTGATCTGTCGACACGCGAACGGGAAGTCCTTGCCCTGATCGCCGACGGGATGACGAACAAACAGGCGGCTGCAAAGCTGTTCCTCAGCGTCAAGACTGTCGAAACGTATCGAGCTCGCGTGATGCGAAAGCATCAGTTGAAAGACCGAAGCGACCTTGTGCGATTCGCAAAGCGGCACGCGTCGAAAACACTTGAATTGCAACCTACGGGGTAAGGGTGCGGTGTTTCCTGTCGGGGAAACCCGCAGGACGTGAATTGGAACTTCCGCTTCCCGTCAGGAAAAATGTGGCACTTGGAATTCAGTGTCAGGCTTCCTTGGACTTCGCGTCTGTTTTCGCACCGAGCGTGAAACTTGGACATAGGTTTCAAGCGTTCCCATTACCACAGCAAAACAAACCGCTTGGCCACCACGGCCAAGCGACAAGTTTCACAGACTCGAAGTTGTGGACTTGGGGAAAACGAGGCTCAGAAATTGTTTCGGATTCGGTTGACCTGTGTGCACCTAAATCCCTACTGTCGTCTTCGGCAAGCCGCAATCCTGCGGCGAATCGAATTCAGGAAACGCGATTGAGCTTCAAAAGAAATTAACGCATTTCGATTCACAAGATACGACTCGCTCGTTTTCAATTGCCCCTAGGAAACTCACGATGAACTTCAAAACTACTTTCGTTGCTCTGATTCTCGCCACTACCGCTGGTACCGCTTTGGGTCAAACCACTGCATCGCAAAAATTCACGGTCACCGTTCCCGGTGCGATCGCGATCACCGCGCCTTCCAACGTGACGATCGTCCACGATGAAAGTGAAATCGATCAAGTGTTCCCCGCTCAATCGTGGGTTGTCAAAGGCAACTCGTTGGCTGGTGTCACGGCATCGTTCGCAACTAGTCAAGCATTCCGTCACACCGTTGATCCAACTGCAAAACGCAACGCGACTTTGGGCTTGAGCGTCAATTCATCCGTTGGATCGGCCGCCTGGACCATTAGCCAAGCAACTGACACGACTGACTATGCCAACAACGACGGTGTTGCTACGGTTCAAGTTTCGTCCAACGGTTTCGGACGAGCGAACCTTGACCTTTCGGTCAGCTTCGTCACCAATGGCTTTGGATCGTTCCCAGCCGGTGACTATGAAACGACTGTCACTGGTACGGTGACAGCAAACTGATATTTGACTTTTTCGATCTAAGAACAACGGTTGCCGCCGCGTCTCATGGAGACGCGGCGGTGATTGCGTCTACAACTCGATCACGAACTTCATGATCCACTGGAAACACCTTTTCATCGCCTTCGCAATCGCCACATTGACTTTCCAGGTCAGTGACGGCGATGTTGTTCGTTTAGGCGGAAACGGTGTGCGAGTTGACATGACCCCTATCCCTCAGTCGGGATCGCAAAGCCTAACCGCTTCGGCCGAGTGCCGTGTTCGCGTCAACAACCGCCAAGCCCTGTTGCACTGGACAACGTCGACCTTTCGTCATATTCAGTACCCTGAAATCGAGAGTGACGCCACAATCGAGGCGACAGTGACCGGAACCTCTGGGATGGTCGACGCGTAACCGCGACGCCTCGTCAAACAAACAGACCGATCAGCCAACCGAAATGAAGCCGCCATTGCGATGGGCATCGCAGGCAACGGCGAAGTAAAAGTCAACTTGCGAGTCAGTATGGGAAACGCACAACCGGTCGAGGGCAACCACTGTGCAACTGTCGTGCTGACGATCACAGGACACTAAAAGGACTTTTTTGACTCACGCAAGGATGCCCAAACGATCCACGCCCGAGACCGTCGCACAGTGTGTGATTGGGATCGTTGTTTGCATTGGCATCGGTGTCGGTTGCGCCTCGCGGCCACTGCCGACACGTCCTTCGATTGCTGAATTGGTTCAAGATTCGCTCGACCATTCGATGCCCGAATTCGACATCAAATCGGCCAATCCATCAGACGACTTCGATGCGTCATCGATTCACCACGACTTGGCGCCCGGTGAATCCATCATCGAGGAACAAATCATTGATGACCGCATCATCAGCGAACGGGTAATCAGCGATCAGGTAATCAGCGATCAGGCGTCCCAAGAAAAAACGCTCGGCCAATCGGTTACCGAGCACGCCGAATTGATTGACGTCTTTCCCCGATCCAGAGATGATCATCCGATCGAACGGGCGATGGGGTATGACGACTACTTCGAAGACAACGGATCTTCACGGCGGCGAAGCGTACGTCGAACTTCAAAGACGGCTGTCCAACAAACCCAAGGATATTTGGAAGCCGAAGAACCACTGTTGTTTGATGAAGAATTCATCGAGACCGATGTTCGTGAAGTCTTGCTGACCCTGTCGTCCGATGCAGGCATTGACTTAGTGATGGATGAAAATGTCCGCGGAGTCGTCAACGCACGAGTGCACAATTTGCCGCTCGATCGAGCGATCGAAAAGGTATTGATGCCGCTGGGGCTGTATTACGCCAAACGCGGCAACCAGCATTTTGTCGCACCGCCAGACCCGGAATCGCCACTATTTTCGTACATTGCCAGTCGTTCGGAGTACCGTCCCAAACACTTGGAAACGAAAGCTCTGATCGACACCGTGCCCAAGGGCCTCGTGCCGTTTGTGCAAGAAATCGCCGGCTCAAACTTGATCGTCGTCGAGGCACCGGACCAAATCGCACAGCAATTGATGGATCGATTCGCGGCGGTGGACCAACCGATTCCTCAAGTCGTCTTGGAAGCAATCATTTGCGTCGTCGAGCCGGACAGCGGATTTCAATTTGGACTCGATTGGCAGCACGCTGTCGAACTGAATGGTGAAAGCGCATTGAAACTTGGTGCGACCGGACTAGCACTCAGTTCCACCTACTCGAAAGCGGGTGCCGGCGCGATTTTCGACGACTTTGCCAAGACGTCGACGTTCATCAAATTGTTGAACGAAAACGGATACCTGACCATTCGCGCGTCACCTCATGTGATGGCCCAAGACAACAAGAAGGCCACGATCGCAATCAATCGCGAGACATTCTTTAGTGTCCAGCCACAATCGAGTGGCGCGACCGACAGCAGCGCATTTTTCTTTCAACAAGATATCCAAACGGTGCAATCGGGGATCAGTTTGGACATCACACCGCGCATCCGCGGTGACGTCGTCACCATCGATATTGAGAAAGCAGAAGTCAGCGAGGACGTCCGAACGGCGAATACAGAACTAGCGCTCAATCCGTTCCCAATTATCAATCGTCGTTCGGTCTCAACAACGGTTCACGTCAAAGACGGTAAAACCATTGTGATCGGAGGTTTAGTACAGCGAGAGACGATTGATAAGGTGAATCGGATCCCCGGATTAAGCAGGATTCCGCTACTGGGCTATCTTTTTGAAACGACACAACAACAAACCCGCGATGCGGAAGTTGTGATCTTTATCTCACCCAAAATCGTGAAGCCCGTTTGCACTCCTTAATTAGTGCCACCGATTTCACTCTTGCCCCAAATCTAACCGAACGCACCGCCATGCCTGCCCCACAGCGCAAGGGTGTTCGATTTCGTTTGAGCCTATCATTGGCTCTCGGATTGATCGCCGCCAACTCCACTTCGCTCGCCGAATCTACCACTTCCGCCAGTGTTGAAGATATCGGTGGAGGCGAAAAACGCGTGACCTTGTCCCAGTCTGTTGAACCGTCGTTTCATATTGAACCGATCGTGCATCGATTCGAAGCTCGTCGCGGCACGACGATTCCATTTCGGTTCGAAATTAAATCGACCGGCAAAGCAATGAATGTTACGGTCATGCCGGTACGTTTGCGTCAAGAAGTCACTGGCATCATTTTGCATGACGAACAAGGTGAAGCGCCGGATGAGATGAAGTTCTTGAGCCCGACTGAGTTCAAGCTCGAACCTGGCGAGTCGACGTTTTTGGTTGGTGAAGTCACCGTTCCGCTGGCAAAATCGAACTACCTTTCGTACGGCGTTCTGGTCCGTGACAACGGCTATGTGTCGGGTAAAACACCTGACCCAACCGATCCAACTCGAATCACTGCTGGGGTGCGGTTTGTGACCCAGTATGTGTTGCGAGTCGACATTGAAACGGGCGTCAAAGATGTCAGCCAGATGAACCAACTCGCTTTTGAACACGGCAGTGTGATCAACGAGCTTGGCATGCCTGTCGCAAAGACCTTTCTGATCAACCCAACTGACTTTGCGTTCGAATGCAGCGTCAGAGGTACCATTGAGTCAGCCACAACATCGCGTCCCAAGCCGTTTCGCTTATCACTTCCGTCCCGAGTCAACCTCGAAGGCGAAGAACGATACTTAGTGCGGATCATGCCTCGCAGCCGCGTGCAAGTCACTGCACCGGTGGAGGAACTGTTGTTTCCGGGTGAACAGTCACTGAAAGTTGAAGTAACCAATGGCCGCCGAGGCTTGGTCGACCAGACCTTTGCCGTCAACGTTGGGCAGGGTGATTTCCCAGCCCTCGAAGTCCAGCAAGCATACTTGGATCATGAATTGTCCGTGCATCCGGCCCAAATCGCAGTCGGTGATGCAGCGGGTGTCAGTCGGTCCAACACACTGCGATTCACGAACAACTCGGTGCACTCGAAAAACATCGTGGCCGAACTTGTCGACTTGGCTGGCAATCCAGTCGACGACGTGCAGCTTTCGTCGGATTCCTTTGACGTTCGACCGGGCCGGACAAAGACGGTTCGGTTGTCGATTTCGTCACGCAACGACGCGGACGTGGCCAAGTATGGCGACATTAGGTTGAGGGTTCGTACGGGCGACGATCGAGAAATAGTTGAGTCGATTCCGATGGCGATGATCTTTGGGACCCCGGCGACTCCCAACCTAGAGGTTGGCGAGTTGGTGTCCGTCGAAAAGGACGGATTCACTTCCTTTGCAATGACGGTCACCAATCTCGGCGAAGGATACGTACCCGTCCATGCTGATCTTCAGATCGGTGACGCGACGGGCAATTCGTTAGACTTGGCGGATGGATTTGGCCGCTGGCTGCGACCTGGCGAAACGCGTGAGCTGGCGTTCGTGCCACCGAAGATGATCGCCGCAGGTCAGTACCAGATCGTACTTAACTTGGTCACCACTCCCGACCAAGAACCAGTCCAGAAGACTTTGGTAATTGAATTGGATCCGAAAACAGCCGACGAGCAAGTCGCCGAACCGAAAGCAGCCACCGTAACCAACTCGCCAATATGAGTTGTTTGGCTTGGTGCTAGAGGTATCGATCTAGCGTTATAACCGGCTGATCTTGAACATTCCGACAGGCCACGTTCATCCTTGCCGATGACCGTGGCCTTTTTTGTGGTTGTTGTACAGAGACCGGATCACAATCTTGACTATGAATGGGCACAACTTCAGGGCATCCGCTTTCGCAATTGCGAGCGTGATCGTAAATTCGGGCATCCCTTCCAACAGTCGAGCGGACGAACCACTCAACGCAGGTGTGCAAGCCTTCGTGGTTTCGGTGCCAACACGACTCGGCATAACCGCGCCAGCACAGGTCAATATCACTCATGATTTGACGGACGCTGTTCAACGATTTCCGGCCCAGCAATGGTCGGTACGTGGAAATTCTCGCGGCGGCATGGTGATCGAGTTTTCGATCGCCAAAGCGTTTAAGCACCATCAAATCGAATCGGCCAAGAATGATGCTCGGCTGAGTCTTTCGGTCACCAGCACGGACGGGCCGGCAACTTGGCTTGTCACCCAGCCATCGGACCAAACGTCGCTGTCAAATGACGATGAAACCGCGGTCGTGCAAGCCACTTCGGATGACGTGGGGTCAGCGATGCTGGAGTTGAACGTCGACTTTGTCGCCGCGCCGTCGGTTTCACTTGCCACGGGCGACTACACCATGGAAGTCGTCTGCACGATTTCAACGCCCTGATTAATTACTTATCCGTTTAGCACTCTTCCATCGACCCGTGAACTTCGCGTGGAAGGTATTGCCCGGGACCGTCTTCATCATAGTGCTGAGCCATGACGGATTCGAATTGTTCGCGAGACTTGATTCGCACGAACGATTCCCGCACGGTCTTGAAGTTCGGGTGACTCGCGGAGTACTTGATGCAGAACTTTCGCATCAGCATCGGCGCACGCTCGGGTGAATACGTTTGTTCGCACAACGTGAAGTGCTCTCGCATCACTGCGGCTTGTTGGTGAATCGTCGGTGGCGCCGGCAGCGGCTTGCCGGCGGCCAGCGCAAGCGATTGCGAAAAGATCCATGGATTGCCGATCGCGCCGCGGGCGATGGTGACTCCGTCGATTCCGGTTTGCTCGATCATTCGATAACCGTCGGCGGCCGTAAACAGATCACCGCTGCCGAGAATCTTCAAACGGTCACCGACATACGATTTGACCTCCGACAGAAACTCCCACCGACTCGGGCCCACATATCGCTGGACCACGGTCCGACCGTGAACGGTTGCCGCATCGAGTCCGGCGTCGATCGCACCGTCAAGAATTTCGAAAAACTGGTCGCGAGCCTCGGTCGAATCATCGATGCCGCGTCGCATCTTTACCGTCACCGGGATCGAGTCGGGAACGACATCGCGAGTTCGACGAAGGATTTCGATGGCGACGTGAGGCTGGGACAGATGGAAACCGCCGCGGCACCGCCCCAAGACTTTCTTGACGGGACAGCCGAAGTTGACATCGATAATGTCGAAGCCTGCATTGGCAAGCTTGAGTGCTCCGGCAGAGAACTGTTCAGGCTCCGCTCCCATCAATTGGCCACCCACGGGTGGTTCATCAGGATGGATGTCCAGGAAGTGACGTGTCTTTTCGCGATTGCCCAACTGCAGCAAAAACTGGTCCAACATGACTTCACACAGCGTGTAGCTGGCGCCGTGGCGTCGAGCGATTAGTCGCATCGGCAGGTCGCTGTACCCAGACAATGCCGCCTGGACGATCGGGGATCCGATGACGACATTGCCGATCTTCAGCGGTGGAATTGCGACAGTGCTGTTCATGCCAAAGAGGCTCCGATCGGATAGGATGTTCGGCCGAGACGACTTCACGAACTCAGGGAAACCGCAATGACGATGTCTCTACTGCTGCGGTCATTGATCATCTTTACCGCTACGGCCGTGTTTGCCAACGGCGCAGAACCTCCGACACCTGCTGCGGGCTCCGCAGCCTCAACTCAGCCAACCACTAAGACAACGATGCAAATTGAAAGTCAAGCTTTCGGGACGACTCCCGCAGGCGACGAAGTGACCAAGTTTACGCTGACCAACACCAAAGGTCACTCGATTTCAGTCATGAACTGGGGTGCGACTTTGATGGAAGTCAACGTGCCCGACCGCGACGGCAAGCTTGCGAACGTCAATTTGTGCTTCGATTCGCTGAAGCCCTATTTGTCGGGGCACCCGTACTTTGGCAGTTCCGTGGGTCGTTTCTGCAACCGCATCGAACACGGCAAATTTGCGATCGATGGCGTCGATTACCAAGTCACCCTGAACGCAGGCAAACACCATTTGCACGGTGGCAAAAAGGGATTCACGTACAAGACCTGGGACTCGGCGACGTATCAAACTGACGATGCCGTGGGCGTGAAGTTCAACCTGACCAGCCCCGATGGCGAAGAAGGATATCCCGGAACCGTCGATGCAACGGTCGATTATCAGTGGAACGACGACAACGAATTGACCATTGATTTTGCCGCTACTACGGACGCGGCGACTCACATCAACATGACCAACCACAGTTACTGGAATCTTGGCGGAGCAGGTTCCGGTTCAGCGATGGATCACGTCGCCGTAATCGAAGCAGATGAGATTCTTGATGTCGATGAAGACTTGATTCCGACCGGCACGATCAATTCGGTCGATGGCACCGTATTCGATTTCCGAACGTCTCGCTCATTCGGCGAACGAGTCGATACGCTGGCCGCGACAAAAGGATACGACCACTGCTATGTCGTTCGCGGCACAACGGGCCAGATGCGACGGGCGGCAACGGTGTCGGATCCCAAAACGGGCCGAGTGTTGGAAATCGAAACCACTCAGCCCGGGATGCAGCTGTATACCGCAAACCATTTGCCGGGGACTGATAAATCCGCCGGTGCCGGCATGCACGAAGCGTTCTGTTTGGAAACCCAGCACTATCCCAACACACCGAACCGGCCAGCGTTCCCGACAACTCTGTTGAAGCCTGGCAGCAAGATGCGGGAAACAACCGTCCACCGTTTCTCAGTCGAGTAAAGTATTTGGTCAAGTAACTCGACGAATTCCTTTCACGAAATCAGGCGTCCGTCAAGTAAGCAAACGCATCAAACCCGGGTCCAAGTGGACTCGGGTTTTTTCGCGCGCCTCTGGCACGTGATTTGATTTATTCGTGAATTATCTTTTTTGACGGCGTTTAAAGCGACCAATCAAAACGGCAATGAAGAATTTGCATTTGCCTTGACGCAAAAACCGCGTAAAGTTAACGTGCAATTAACAATTCGACTGTTCTCTTCGCCGACGGAGTTTGTGGTATGTCAGCAGACCTGGCCTTCGGTATTTTTGCGATTACCGGGCTATCGGCCTTGGCATACACAGTCGGCCGCCGCGTTGGCTTGAACTCGGGGAAGGCACGGCAACCTTACTTTCTAGCATCAATGTTGGCTGGCCTCGTTTTCTCTTGGGAAATGGCGGGCAAGTTGTCTTGGGCGGTTGTTTTCCCAACTTCCTCGGTATTGTTCTGGGCAAATTTGATGCCGGTCATCCTGTCGTTCGCGGCCGGCATCGCTTGCACGATGGTCTCGCTGACGGGTTGGCGACGCCAAGGCACGGTCATTGGACTGATGCTGTTGACGATCGGCTACACGTTGACTCCGATAGCTCGGCCTATTTTTGCGCGGGCTGAAACGGACGAAATTGCGACGTGGCGAGACAACGTTTGTTTGCAAAGTCACTCGGCGACATGCGCCCCGGCCGCCGCGGCAACGCTGCTGAGTCTTTCCGGGATCAGTGCGACTGAGTTTGCGATGGTGTCGCCTTGTTTGACCAGCAGCATGGGCACCGAGCCGCTGGGGTTATTCCGCGGGCTCGCGATTGCAGCATCTGGCAAACCCGTTCGTCCGGCCGTCGCATCGTCGGATCCGGCGACGTGGACCGAAGGCGACCAGTTGCCCAATATCGCGCTAGTCGAATTCGAATTGGCCGATTCACAGGGATCGAGCGGCCGCATCTTTGGTCCGCAGCATGAAGGGCACGCGGTCGTCATTCATGGGCGTGACCCACGCGGCAACTGGATTGTGCTGGACCCTGCGTTCGGCCGAACGGTCTGGTCACCATCGACATTCGAGTCTCGTTTCACCGGCGATGCGATCTACATGAAGTCAGTATCAAAGTAGGCTAGGCAGACCGCGTTGCAGGCCACATCTTCCCGCCGCACCGCCTTGCATCGCCGACTTGAGTTCAATACCGCAGAAAGTTGAAATTGATCTTGCCGTTGGTGAAACTTGGTCGCTAGTGTCCGGTCGTCTCGGAATGCGTTTTTAGGGAAACAGGATGTTTTGCCTTCCACACCACCATCGGAAATTGCCAGCGATCGCGGCCATCGTGATCTTCGCTGTTGCGATCTCGTCGGCCGGTTGCAGCCAGAATCCATACTTGGCGGCTCCCGGCGGTGCGGCTTGGAACATGCCGGCCAACGCAGCTATTTCGCAAAACGACGCCCGTTTAGCCGAACTGAATCGCCGTGTCCAATTGCTGGACGACAATAATCGGCAACTAACGACCCAATTGGCTCAAAGCGACCAGCAGATTCAAGTCTACAAAGACGAATCCGAACTGCTGCGAAATCAGCTTGCCGCGGTCAGCAATCAGATGGAATCGACGGCCATCGCCGCTCGTAACGCCCAAACGCAAGTCCGCGGCATGCAAGCCTCGGCTCAAGTTCGCGGGGGCGCGACGATCCAGCCAAACACGAACCTGACTCAGATGGCAAGCCGTTTGAACTTGGGTGGCATTCCTGTCCAGCAGGATGGCAACGTCATTCGGATCTCGGTTCCGTCGGATCAGTTGTTTGCACCGGGATCGGCTCAAATGAATGCGCAAGCAGCGACGACGCTTGATCCCATCGCGACCCAGCTCGTTCGCATGTTTCCACGAAACCGAATTGGCATTGAAGGCTACACCGACAATGCGCCGCTGTACGGTGGCGGTTTCGCGAGTGCTCATCAATTGACCGCCGCTCAAGCATCGGCGGTGCTGGATCTGCTGAGTCGCCGAAACGGGATGCCACCGAATCAATTGTTCACGGTCGCGCAAGGGTCCAACAATCCACGCCAGTCCAATGACACGCCCGCCGGTCGCGCGGCCAATCGACGTGTCGAGTTGGTCATCTATCCCGACAACTATTAGTCGTTGATCGCAGCCTTCTGTTCCGGTCGCATGGGTTTCGGTCACATAGGGTTCCGGTCGCATGGGTTTCGGTAGCCGCCGAAGAAGTGGGCTGGCTGATCTCGTCAATCCGGTTTTTGCCGATCTTTTGCGGATTTCGGCGGTCCGATAGACTATCCGGCTTCTTCTTTGTCCTCGTTTGCTGCTTGAAATCCCGCCATGCTTGTTTCTTTGAAATGGTTGTCGAAATACATCGATTTGCCGATGTCTCACGAGGAACTGGCCCTTCGGCTGAGTCTTTCGGGGCTCAATCACGAGGAAACGACCGAACTCGGCGGCGACTTCATCGTCGACCTTGAAGTCACCAGCAACCGCGGCGACTGCCTCGGGCACCTCGGCGTCGCTCGCGAAATTGGCGTTTTGTATGGGCTGGACGTTGCGACGCCCGATCCAAAACTGAAACCGGGATCGACCAAAGTCGACTCGTTGTTGTCGGTAAAAAATCAAGCTTTGGATGCTTGCCCGCGTTACACCGCGCGAGTCATCCAGGGCGTCAAGGTTGGCCCCAGCCCGGCGTGGTTGGTCGAGGCTCTGCAGTCGGTGTTTTGGAAACGTCGTTTGGACGGTTCGATCGAGGCCTACCAATCGATCAATAACGTCGTCGACGCGACGAACTTTGTGATGATGGAATGTGGCCAACCGTTGCACGCGTTCGACTACGACAAGATCGCCGACAAGCAAATCATTGTGCGGCAAGCAGCAAACGGCGAGAAAATTCAAGCAATCGACCATCGCGATTACGAACTCGACGAGTCGATGTGTGTGATCGCGGATGCAAAAGACTCGCAAGCGGTCGCCGGAGTGATGGGCGGCGCACTATCCGAAGTTTCTGAAGCGACGACGAATGTTGTGATCGAGGCCGCCGTGTTCACGCCGCTATCGGTTCGACGAACCGCTCGCCGATTGAAACTGCACAGTCCATCGTCGTACCGATTCGAACGCAAGGTTGACTCGGTTGGCGTCGAGTGGGCATCGCGACGAGTTTGCGAATTGATCGTCGAAATGGCGGGCGGTACGGTTGCCGACGGCATCATTGATACCTCACCGACGATTCAACCCAACGATCCAGTGGTGCTGCGTGCCAGTCAAATCGAGCGGATCCTCGGAATCAAAATCGACGCCGACGAAGTGAAACGCATCCTGACAAAGTTGGGCTGCGAAGCAGGCAAATCAGATGCAACGTCGACCGTCTATGTGCCGCCCACTTGGCGTCACGATTTGACTCGCGAAGCTGACTTGATCGAAGAGGTCGCTCGCATCCACGGTTACGACAAAATTCCTGAAGACGCACCAATCCCCGTCGCCCCGAGTTCCAAACGCGACTTCGATACTGCGATGGAAAGAGTTCGACAAGTTTTGACGTCGGCTGGAATTAGCGAAGCGATGACGCCCAGCATCGTCACCGAAAAGTTAGACCAATCGCTAAGCCCATGGACCGACACGCCGGCGTTACAAACGGAAACAGCAATGTTAAAGGGTGCACGCCGGTTGCGGCGGACACTGTTGCCAAGCTTGCTAGAAGGCCGTGCCAAGAATTGGGCTTCGTCGTCGATTGCCGCTGACTTATTCGAGATCGCGCACATTTACCTTCCCGCGACCGGCGGTAACGACACGCTGCCATCGGAACAGTACTCTCTAGGAATCGTCTCGGGCAGCGACTTCTTCGTTGTCAAAGGAACTCTGGAAACGCTGTTCGACCGCATGGGTGTCGAAGGCAGTCTAGAAGTCCAGTCGGTCGACCGGACGGGTTTTGCCAAAGGCAGCGTGGTGTCGCTGAAGATCGGTGAAGTCGAGCTTGGATATATGGGCATCGTCGAACCCAAAGTGCTGAAGTCGTGGAAACTGCCGGCGCCCGTGGTTGTGGCTGAGATTGCGTTGCCAGCAATGTTAGAGATATCGTCGTTGGTGCCTCAGCAAAAGTCGGTCAGCATGTTCCCATCGATCGAACGTGACTTGAACTTCATTCTTGCCGAGTCGGTTCGCTGGGTCGATTTGGAAAAAGTCGTGCGAGCCGCGGTTGGCGATTCGCTGGCCGATGTTCGGTATCGCGAAACGTACCGAAACGCCGAAAAAGACGGAAAAAATCGCAAACGCGTCTTGCTGACCGTCCAGTTGCAACGTCACGATCAAACCCTCAGCGGTGATCAGGCAGACGAATTGATTGGAAAAGTGATTGGGCAATGCGGCAAACAACTGTCCGCCGAACTATTGTCGTAGCCAGTCCTTTATTGCATGCTGGGCAAACGGCGATTGAGTCGGCGTTGCCGCGGTGGGCAAGCCAATTCAGCAGCCGGGATATCGCCGGCTCTACCGTTTTGCGTCAACCAGCGTTTCTATGCAGCGTCCCACTTTCCTCGGCGATCTATATCTCGGCATCGATGTCGGCGGCACCAATGTGAAAGTTGGTCTGGTCGACGATAGCGGCACCATGATCAAGCAAGGATCCGCTGCAACGCCGGTACTGAAAACGCCTGAAAAAGTGTTCCAGTTCGCAATCAATTTTGCGAATCAATACTGCCAACATTTTGACATCGCGCCGGAACGTTTGAAGGCCGTCGGCTTGGCGGTCCCTGGGGTTCTCGATACGCGTGAGTATGTGCTGCGTGAAGTGGTTAACCTGCCGGGCTGGCTTGGGCAACCGCTGAATCAGATTTTGTCGAGCGTTTGTCAGCGTCCGACGATCGTCACCAACGATGCCAATGCCGCGGCTTATGCCGAGCACGAGGCGAGAAACCTGGGCGAACAATCGCTCGCGTTGGTCACGCTAGGGACAGGCGTCGGATGCGGTGTTGTGGCGGGTGGCCGGCCGCATGGTGGCGACCATGGATGCGCGGGTGAGATCGGTCACATCACGATCAACTTTGATGACGATGCGCTGCCTTGTACCTGTGGCAGTCGCGGTCACTTGGAATCCTACGCAGGCGCCGCTGGCGTGATCAAACGGTTGCAAAACTTGTTGAACAGCGAGGCAAGCGGTTCGCAGAAATGGACGACGCTCGAAATTGCGGATGCGGCAGAGGCCGGCAATGCGATCTGCATTCAAGTCATCGACGAAACCGCAGTACTGGTTGGCCGTGCGATCGGCATGTTAGGTCAGGGGCTTGATCCGGCTGTTGTGTTGCTAGGCGGAGCGATGACGTTTGGTGGTGACAAGACCGAAACAGGCCGGCGTTTTCTGCAGCGTATCCGCGCGACTGTCAAAGCGACAACACTGGTGCAGGTCGGTGGTAACATGAAAGTAGAGTTCGCGACCCTTGGCAACGACGCCGGAGTCTTAGGCGCGGCGATGGTGGCAAAAAAACTCTCTAGGCAACCTTCTTAGCGCAACCTTCCTAGCAAGGATCGTCAGTGATCACGAAACCTAACGAGCGGATCTCTTGTCGGATTTTCGAACGAGCATCGGATGCATCGGCTGCGGCCGCAGCTGAGATTGCCGATCTGATCCGTTTGAAATCCAGCCAGAACCAGAATGCGGTGCTTGGTTTGGTTGTCGGTTCGTCGCCCGTCAACATTTATAGTGAATTAGTGCGACTGCATCGCGCGGGAGAGTTGTCATTTGCCAACGTCGTGACGTTCAACTCCGACGAGTACCACCCGATGCAGCCAGTCGAACTGCAAAGTGCTTCGCGGTTCATGCGTGAACATCTTTTCGATCATGTAGATATCGATCCGGCCAATATTCATTTGCTCGATGGCACCGTGTCCAAGGAAGATGCCGCCGCACATTGTGCCCAGTACGAACAAATGATTCGCGATGCTGGCGGTATCGATGTGCAGTTATTGGGCGTCAACCGCGCCGGGCATATCGGATTGAACGAACCAGGGTCGGATCGCAGTTCGCGGACGCGGCTGATCACGCTGGACGAACCCACGCGTACGGAAGCAGCGAGCGATTTTTTCGGTGCCGAAAATGTTCCTCGTCACGCCATCACGATGGGGATTGAAACGATTCTCTCAGCAAAGCGAATTCTGTTGGTGGCGATGGGCGAGGGCAAAGCGGACATTGTCGCTCGTGTTGTCGAAGGGTTCGCCAGCGCGAATGTCCCGGCAACATTCTTGCAGGACCACCCGAGCGCTGAAATCTTACTCGACCAAGCGGCGGCATCCGGGCTGGCCCGATTCGCGACGCCTTGGTTAATCGGCGAGGTAACTTGGGACGACACAACGACTCGGCGCGCCGTGATTGACTTAGCCGAAGGTGTCGGCAAATCGATTTTAAAACTGACCGATGCGGATTACAACGAACACGGTCTGCAAGACTTGTTGGCCGCGCACGGCAGCAGCTACGACATCAACTTGCGCGTGTTTCGGCACTTGCAATCAACCATCACCGGTTGGCCAGGCGGCAAGCCCGAGCATCGGAAGCGGCCGGGTGACCGACCGGGCCATCGTGACGACATTTTTCCGAAACGAGTGATCTTGTTTTCACCGCATCCCGATGACGACGTGATCTCGATGGGGGGGACTTTGATTCGGTTGGTCGATCAGGGACATGATGTGCACGTGGCCTATCAAACGTCAGGCAACATTGCAGTTTTCGACGAGGACGCTCTGCGTTTCGCCGAGTTTGTGGAAGACTATTGCCGCGAATTTGAAATCCAAGCTGATGGGATCGAGAAACTAGCCAGTCACATCGATAAGTTTTTGCGCAAGAAGAAACCCGGTCAACTCGATAGTGACGAAGTGCTGCGAATCAAAGGCTTGATCCGCCGCGGCGAAGCTCGCCAAGGAGCCCGGTGCTGTGGCGTTCCCGACCATAATTTGCACTATCTCGACTTGCCGTTCTATCAAACAGGGCGGATCACTAAGAGTCCGCTAACGGACGAGGACATTCGCATCACCGTCGATCTGATGCGAGCCGTCGAGCCTCACCAAATCTATGCCGCAGGCGATTTATCGGATCCGCACGGCACTCACCGAACTTGTTTGTCAGCGATTTTGCAGGCCTGTGGCGTTTGCAAAGACGATCCTTGGTTTGAGTCGTGCGCGGTATGGATGTACCGCGGTGCGTGGCAAGAATGGGCACCGCATCAAATCGAGATGGCGGTACCGCTTAGTCCCCAAGAAGTTGCGCGAAAACGAGTCGCTATTTTCAAACACGAGTCACAGAAGGATCGTGCGTTGTTCCCCGGTTCGGACGTCCGAGAATTCTGGCAACGCGCCGAGGCTCGCAATGCCGATACGGCAAGACGCTATGACGAACTTGGCTTGGCCGAGTACGCCGCGATCGAAGGCTTCGTCCGCTGGGACGGTCAAACCGGTATCGAATTGTAAAAATTCGCACTGTCCTTAGTCGAGATTCAGGTCTCGACAGTACTTCTGAATCGCTTCGACAAACGTGTCGCCATAGTCTTCTCGTTTGCGATCACCAACACCTTTGATCTTGGCGAAATCAGTGATCGTACGGGGCAAATGCCGAGCAAATTCTCGCAGCGTTGCATCGCCGAAGATAACGTAAGCGGGAACGTTCTTTTCCGCGGCGAGTTCGCGGCGCAGTGATCGCAACGCCTCGAACATTCCGCGGTTAACGCCGTCCCACGACTCGGGTGCCGACTTGCCCGAGCTGGGTTTGGCTTTTTTGTTGACAGTTGCGACGGTCAGTCGTGGATCACCATCACGACGCAACAGACGGCGGCCTGTTTCGGTCACGCCGAGCGTTTGGTATTCACCCGATCGGCACAGGTAGCCTTGTTGAATCAATTGGTCGATCCACATTCGAACCGCCGGCAGTCCGTCATCGGTAAGCAACGCGAACGTGCTGAGTTTGTCATGTCCGAGTTCGCGAATCCGTTGCTCGCCCGAACCGCAAAGCACTTTGGCGGTGTGCGAGACGCCAAAGCGTTCGCGCAGCCGGATCACGCACGACAGGATTTTCTGGCTTAGCGTGATTGGGTCTTCGACCAAATCGATCTCGTCCAAACAAACGTCGCATCCACCGCAATTGTCCGTTGCGTAGCTTTGGCCAAAGTGTTCCACCAAGACTCGGTGACGACACACTGTTCCAGCGCAAACGTCGAACATGGCTTCGAGTGATGCGACTGCGGATTGGTACGATGAGGGCTCGCCCGACATGATCCGTTTCCAAGTCACCACGTCGCCACCCGAGTAGAACAGCACACACTCTGATTCCAGTCCATCACGTCCCGCTCGGCCGCTTTCCTGTTGGTAGTGCTCGATCGATTTTGGCATTCCCGCATGAACGACATAGCGAACGTTCGACTTGTCAATTCCCATTCCGAATGCGACCGTAGCCACGATCACATCACACTCGTCTTTGATGAACGCGTCCTGGTTTGCCTTCCGCGTCTCGTCGTCCAGCCCGGCGTGATAGGGCAGTGCCGAGATGCCTGATTGGACGAGCGCCGATGCCGTCTTTTCAACTTCTTTGCGACTGATGCAATAGATGACGCCAGAGTCGCCCTTGTGTCGATCGACAACTTCCATCACTTGCTGCAATCGACCGTCGGCGCGGACCATTCGATAGGTCAGATTGGGACGGTCAAAGTTGCCAACGATGATTTCGGGGGCGGCGAGCCCAAGCTGGGTGGCGATGTCGTCGCGAACCGGACCAGACGCAGTGGCTGTGTAAGCATGAACCGACGACTTGGGAAACCATTCTTTCAACGAGCGTAAACCGCGATACTCGGGCCGAAAATCGTGCCCCCAATTGCTGATGCAGTGAGCTTCATCGATGGCGAAGAACGAGATCGGTTGACGGCGCAAAAAGTCCAGTGTCCTTGGATTCAGAAGTCGCTCGGGCGCCAGGTAAAGTAGTTTCAGTTCGCCACTGCGAATCGAATCGGCGACTTCGCGTTTCTCGTCGTCGGTTTGGGTACTGTTGACGTACGCGGCCGCGACGCCGCAAGCTCGCAGGGCGTCGACTTGGTCCTTCATCAGCGAAATCAACGGAGACACGACCACCGCCATCGCATCAAGTGACAGGGCGGGCACTTGAAAGCACAGTGATTTTCCGCCACCGGTGGGCAACACCGTCAACGAATCGCGTTGGTTCAAAACACACTCGATCGATTCTTCTTGAAGTGGCCGAAACGCGTCGTAGCCCCAAACCTCTTTCAAGATTCGGTGAACGTCGTTCGTTTGAGTCACATCAGCCGCCATCAACGCCGCTCCAAGCTAGCCAGCCCTGTCTGCACGGGCGTCATCAAGTCGTCACTATGGCGCAGCGCCGCCAAATCGACAAGAACGGCGGACGTGCGGGGTGACGCCAAGAAGGTCGAGACCTTCAGATGAAGGCAAATTTGACACCGCTGGCAGCGTCGCCTATCCTTGCCCCGACGAGACTACACATGTAGGCAATTTTAATTCGCCCGAGGAAACGATGCCCAAGAAGAAGACCGGGAAGACGCCAAACCCGATTCCGACAATTGGTGCCGAAGAGATGGCGATCTTTCAGTTTATTCAGCAGAAGTCGGCGGCTACCGTCCGTGAAGTCGCCGATCACTTTGCCGATCACGGCAAGGCGAGAACGACCGTGTTGACGGTGATGGATCGCCTGAGATCGAAGGGACTATTGTCGCGAAAAAAGGTAGGTGCATCGTTTCAGTACCAGCCGTGCGTCGAGCCCAGCGTGGTGATTCAGTCGATGGTGAAAGACTTTGTTCGCCGCGTCTTGGGCGGTTCGATCTCGCCGTTCACGGCGTACATGAGTCAGTCCGGCGAGATGACGGAATCAGAAATTCAGGAATTGAAAAAAGTCGTCGCTGAGTTAGAGCAGAAGCAAATAGATTCGAAGGCAAACTCATGATCACGATTGCAGAAACCATCATTTCCGCATTGACGCGAGCCTCATGGCAAGGCGGCTCCGCGTTTGTGGTGGCGTTGGTCTTGCTATCGATTGTCGAGCGATTGGCGAGCGTCCCGGCCTGGGCACAGCACTGGGTTTGGCGAATCGTCAGCATGAAGTTTCTGATCGCCATGATCACGATCCCAACGATCACCTTGGCAGTCTTGCCCGCACTGGAGGTAAAAACGGTGAACCGGATTGAGCTTCTCAATCAGATAAAAACACCGGCGTTTGATCAGGTGTCCGGCACGACATCGCGAGAATCGCAGATATTCACAGAGTCTCCTTTGTCGCCCGCTGCGAGCCGAGTTGTGTTTGCGGACGCCGAGGATTTCGGATGGCGTTGGCAATCCGTCGCAGCGACTCTCTGGGGTGCCGGCGTTCTCGTCAGTCTGTCTGTCTTTGCGATGCAGATGACGCAAACTTATCGATTGCCATGTCAACCGATTGAATCCGACTTTTTAAACGACGAAAATCGCCGACTGGCGGATCAGTTTGGCTTGAAAAATGAACCAGCTTTGACGATGTCGGCGAGCGTCACCGGGCCTTTATTGGCTGGGCCGGTGCATCCCAAAATCGTGATTTCCGAATCGGTCATTCAGTCCGCCAGCGACGACGAAATTCGTTGCGTACTGGCTCACGAGATGGCACACGCACGTCGTCGCGATCTGTGGTGGAACCTGTTGCCAGCGATGGTCCAGGCCGTGTTTTGGTTTCATCCGCTGGCGTGGTGGCTTCATCGCAATCATCGCAATACTGCCGAAATGGCTTGCGACGAATTGGCAGTCCGCCAGACTCACATTTCGGTGGTGGACTACGCCAACAGCTTGCTGGAAGTCGCGATTCAAGCGGGTTCATCACAACGTTTTGCAAACCATGTCGGTCACGTGGCCGTCTTTCGATCTTCGGATTCTCTTCGTAAAAGGTTGTTGGCTATGAAAACGCTATCGTTCGGTTCCGCGCGTCGAGTGAAGACCACTGTCGCAATGTTGTCAGTCACGGCGGTGTTGTTTTTGATTCCGGTAAATGCGGTCAATCGACCAGCCATAGCTCAGACGAGCAATTCGGCTGATGAGGTTGGCGACGAGCAGGCGAATGCACCGAAGAATTTCGCGAAAGAGGCGGCTGCCGCCGAGGCAAAGGAGCTCGCGTTCGGCAAAAACATGGGATTTGAAAAAGTGTCCGACCGAGGCGTGGCGATCGGATGGGGCGGAGGTGGCAAAGACTATGAATTGACAGTCGACGCAAACGAAGCTCACGCGGGCAAGACGTGTGGTCGTTTGAGCAGTGTCGCGGGCGGAACGTTTGGAACGTATACCCAGTGCATGGGAACGGACGGATTGGTTGGCAAACGCATTGAGTACCGCGGATCCTTGAAGAGCGATCTGGACGGCAATGGCGGGCTATGGATGCGAGTCGATGGAGATGACAAAGTGCTGTCGTTCGACAACATGGGCGACCGCCGTATCCAAGGAAAAACGAAATGGTCCGAGTACCGAATTGTGTTGGACGTGCCGGCCGAGGCAAACAATATCTGTTTCGGTTTTCTAATGACGGGCAAGGGCGATTTGTGGGGCGATGCGTTTTCGATCCGTGTGTTGGATCCAGTCGGCCAAGGGGATGACGTGACGGCTGAGCCACCGGAATCGCCTACGATGCCAAAAGCCGCGACCAATTTGGACTTCGAAACCCCTCACAGGTCCGCACCGAATTTTCCTGCGGGATGGGGCGGCGGTGGGCAAGGATACGAATTGGTTCTCGATACTAAAATCAAGCACAGCGGTCAGTCGAGTGGTCGAATCGAGCGGACGAAAAACAACGGAAACTTTGGCACGTACACTCAGATGTTGGTCGCCGACCCGTACCGCGGCAAAAAGCTGCGTCTGACTGGTTTCCTGAAAACCAAGTCAGTCAGTTCGTCAGGCATCTGGATGCGGATCGACGGGCCGGGAAACCAATCGCTGGGTTTTGACAATATGCAAGATCGGGCGGTGAAGGGGACCACCGACTGGGCCGAGCAGACGATCGAATTGGATGTTCCTGAATCTGCGACTGCGATCGCGATCGGTTTCTTGCTGATCGGGGACGGCACGGTTTGGGGCGACGATCTGGAACTAAGCGTGGTCGCCGACTGAGGATAATTTCCGAATCGTCAGAGCAAAATTGGGAATAAGACAAGTTTTTCCCAGTCTCCAGCCGCGAATTCTCCCGCCGCCACGCGAGACCGTGAATGACGGTTTCGCCTTTGTTAGCGACTAAGCAATGGAGCAATGCTTCGCCTACCGGGTCAGTGACAAGACCAAATGCGACGCTTGATGCGGTTAGGAAGCTTGTCAATCCAGAAAATTTCAAGAAAAAATGTGTGCGGTTGCCCCGATTTCATTTCGCTGAATTAGTCTGCCGAAACCGGTTGCAGGATGCGTTCGCTGAACACATGTGACCGGACGTTGGCCTGGGATGCTCCCAGCCATTTGACGTAGGGCAGTACATCAGAGGCATTTTTCTTTTTGAGCATGAAGTAGTTTTAGGTTTGCAGTGATTTGAGGGCACGAAGAATCACAGGCAAAGAATCCCAAACATCAGGTCGTCAAGCAAAGTATCCATGCAGCATCCACCGGTAAGTCGGTTGATGGCGTTGCTGCAGATTTGTTTTTCCTGATTCACCTGGAACGGTTTGGCGAAAGATCCACCACCATTGATTGCGATCGGTTTCAACCCGGTAGTAATCACGATTGATGGACGGACCTTTCCACCAACCGGTTTCGATTCTTTCCGGCCCCCACGAACGCACGATCCGGTGAGTCACTCCGTGAACTCGCAAACGATCGGGCAGCGAACCTAATTGCGTATCGCAGGCAAAGGGCACATTGCCAAATGCGATCAACAACATTGATGGTGAAGACAACAAGGCCACCGGTCTGCGCATCGCGTCGGTCGGTAACGGATTTAGATTTTGCGAGTTCAAGTTTTGTGAGATCGCCGATTGGCGGTGACGCGAAACTTGCCGTTTGAATCTTCGAGCGTATGAATGGTTTGTCCGGCTAGAACCTGAATGTTGGTTGCCGGCTAACGGCGACGTTTTGTAGGCGCTTTCGGGCAAAGGATCACGACAAAGTTTGACATCGACAACGGCACTGCGCCCGAGTCGACCACTCAGCGAATCAATCAATCGACTGATCGATGAACCGCTAAGCAAAGAGTGACCAGGTAATGAATGAGAGCCGGCTGAGTGGTTTGAATCACTGATGTCGGCAACTGAATTGAAGAGCGAGGTTTGAACGGTGCGAAGCGGACCGGTCAGAGTTGCGGACAACGTGATGCGGTCGACATCCGACGGCAATCGAGTTTGTTCAAGACGGTGAATCAAGAGACCGCTTAAGTGTTTTGCGTCAGCCGATGGCGCAAACAGACCAACATCAAGGGTCAGTGGCGGGTGGATCGAAAGGTCCAGGCGACATTCCATGCGTAGTGCCCCACGCTGGCGTGTTGCCAAGCCCGCCCTCACCTTGATCGTCAGTCGCTCGATTCGGTCGGCCAGGATCGCAGCGTCGATGGTCGGGTATTCCAGCGACAGAGTTTCGATGTGTTCCGATTCGGCACGAAACGTCGCGATCGGCTCGTCCACTTCACCAAGTGCATGCTCGATTCGTTTGACCAGTGCGGCACCCAACCGGGGTGCGATGCCGCTACGAGGAAGCCGCAGTAAGTGTCCAACGGTTTCGACGCCCAATCGCCGGAGTGTTTCGGCGGTTTCCGGTGCAATTCTTAGCACTGACACGTTCAAGTCTTCGATCGCAGATCGGTTTTCGCCGGGCGGCACAATAAAGCAGCGGTCGGCTGGCGCGTGAGACTTGGCGATCCGGCCATGAGCGACTGCCCAAGCGGCGCCCGCAGAATCAGCGATCGCCAGACGGCAGGCCAGTCCGAGGGAAGCCAGCAGGTCAGTGACTTTGGCAAGCGTCGCCGCTTCACCGCCGAACAGATGAGTCACACCGGCAATGTCGCCGATCAACGACTCGCATTGATGCCGCGGATGGCCAGCCCAAGGATACGAATCAAGCGATTCGATGGCGATGGTGGGTGTGATGGTTTGCTGGATCCACCAGGCGACTTGGTCAAACGCTTGGCGATCGAGTTCGGGATCATGCCGCTCGATGATGACATCGTCTAGTCCCGCCGCCAAACACATTTCGTGGGCTTGGGCGATCGACATTCCCACGCAGGCGCGAGTCGTGCGGACACGCGGGCAACAGGCAACGACTTGGCGTCCGCGCCGTGCGTGTTCGTCCCACAGCAAAAGAGGCGTGGGATTGGTGGGGGAAAGCGGTTCAGGCTCGCCGCTGAGTTGGTTGCTAGGCTGATCGCTGGTCGAGTTGCTGGGTCGTTCGATTAGCCGCCGTCTTTGGATGGGCCAATTCGGAAGCCAAACGCATAGCTGCCGTTTCATGATGTCGATTGGGGTGAATTGGATTCGGCTGGGCAGTGCTTGGTCGGCCAGTGTTTGGCTGAATCGTGTTGCTGGACGCTGATTTTGCGTTCAGGCTGATCATTCGACCGCGGTCGTCGATCATCACGGTGGTGGCGATACCGCCAGCCGATCCGCGGCACCGGTCCAACATCACTCGCAGGGCCGGAAAGGACGTTTGATGACGCGATTCGAAGCGAACGTTCTTTTCCATCGCCACATGGAATCGAGTTTCCGCGAATGTCGGTTTGCCTCGCGTGGCAATCGGGCGAACCAGCAAGCCTGGTGTACGACCAATTTCCGAAGCCAACTGGAACCGCCGCGCGTCCCGGTCGTCCAGTTCGGCGCCGACAAGTGACCAAACCGCCGCAACCGATTCGCAGCGCAGCGACTGGTCGATCGACCAGACCGCATCGGCGTGCCGATTGGGGCGAACCCAAATGATGCGGTCAGCCGGGATGCCCAACGCAACAGCCGCCGGAGGATAGAAATCGGATGGGCGAGCCACCACGACCAACGGTCCGGCGTGGCGGGTCAATTGCTGGGCGGCGGTGACCAGCGATAACGCACAGGTCGCGTTGGAATAGTTTTCGCCGACCCATTCGGTAACCGAGTCGACTTTCAGTCCTTTGCGAGGCAGCAATTGGTCAATGGCCGCGTTTCCGGTCGAGAAGGTTTCGACGACTGGCCCAGCGGCTTCGACCGTGCTGATGCAACCGGCCCGAGATCGCAGGTCACGCAGGATCTGGTCGCGAGTGGGCAGCGGCGACTCGTCAGACTTTGCAGATGCACCAGGCTTCGCAGGGGCTTCGAGCTTCGCAGGGGCTTCGAGCTTCGCGGGGGCTTCGAGCTTCGCAGAGGCGTCAGGCTGTGCTTGTTTTTCCGATTTCAGCGGATCCGGTGCCCAAGTTTTCCGGGCTTTCAGCGAATAGCGGTCGCCGGACTTCGCTGCAGCGGCGAAAGCGAACGTTTGCTGGAATGCCATGGTTTCGCCTCCCCGATATCGTTCGGGTCAGTTAAAGTCAGATGAACGGCCGGATACTCAATGCTAGCAACGCAGTGTATCGACGTACAGTATCTTTAATCGGTTCAAAAGGCAAATTGGATGCAGAAAATTCGCTGGTTCTTCCTGATCGTCGGCATCTTGCTGGCTCTGGCGATGTCGCTCCAGAACAACACATTGACCGATGTTCGTTTGTTGTGGCTCGACGCCCAGTTTCCGTTGTCGGTTTTGTTGTTGGTGGCAACGGCGATTGGGTTCTTGTTCGGCGCGTTGTTAACGGCATCCATGCTAAGAAGCCGAAAAACGGTCAAAAAAGAGCCTGTGGTGATCGTGGACACGAAAAAGGCGGCTGCCAAAAACGACTTGCCTGCGGACACTTCACCGTTGAAATAGGCGTCATTCTCGCTTGCCATCTTTTCACTTGGCACGTTTCACTTGGCACGGCGGCGTGCGGCCATTTGTTCGCGGCGTTTGGCGACCAAGTCGTATCGCAACAGCACCAGCCGAGCCAAATCGCCCATGTGGTTCAGCCCACCCTCTTCGCGTCGCTCGCCAACTCGATTAGCAGGGGCATGTGAGGCAGCAGCCGTTTTAGCAACAGGAGCTTTGTTGGCCGGCACGTTGACCGCGGGCGGGGTCACCACGGGAACATTGACAACAGCGACGTTGGTTTCAGCGACCGAATCGAACAGCAACATTTGAGTCATCGGGAAGTCTCCGGCAAAGTTTCGTTTCCGTCTGAGCCTCCGTTGGCCCGACAAAAAACATTCTTGGCAGGGGCCGTGACACGTCTGGTCACAACCACAGAAACTAAGTTTTCGGGTCGATTTCCGAACCTTCTTCCTTTTCCGACTCTCAGCTATAATGCGGGTGTGGACTGACCACACCAAAACCAAACCAAGGAGCGGCTCTTATCACTGCGCGTGAACCCCACCAAGTCCAAGACGACTCGCCCGAACGCAGCATCTTGGCGCGTTTGATCATGCCCGGCCAACCGGTCGAGGCAGATCCGTTGGAAGAACTTCATGGATTGGCCACCACCGCCGGCACGCAAGTCGTCGACGAGATGGTGCAGCGACGATCCACCCCTAGCCACTCGACTTACCTGGGCAAAGGTAAAGTCGAGGAGCTTCGATTGATGGTCGAGCGGCATGACGCTGACGTGATCATCTTCGACAACACTCTGACGCCCGCTCAGGTGCGTAACTTGGAACAGGCCGTCGGTGCAAAAGTCGTCGACCGAACCGAGTTGATCTTGGACATCTTTGCTGCCGGAGCTCGGACGCACGAATCCAGACTGGCCGTCGAAGTGGCTCAGCTTGAGTATTCGTTGCCGCGACTCAAACGCATGTGGACTCACCTTTCGCGACAAGCGATGGGCGTCGGCATGCGGGGGCCGGGCGAAAAGCAGTTGGAAGTTGACCGCCGGATCGCACAAAAGCGAATCCACGATTTGCAGACCGAACTCGCTCAGGTCGAACATCGCCGCGAACGACAAGTTGCCGCTCGCAAAGAGTCACCGACGGTGTCCATCGTCGGATACACCAACGCCGGCAAGAGCACGTTGATGAACGCGCTGACCGACGCAGATGTGTTGGCGCAAGACAAACTGTTCGCCACCTTGGATACGCGGACGCGCCGCTGGCAATTGCCCGGATGGGGCACGGTCTTGCTAAGCGACACGGTCGGTTTCATTCGCGATTTGCCGCACTCGCTGGTTGCTAGTTTCAAGTCGACGCTCGAAGAAACTCGCCAAGCCGAACTGCTGTTGCACGTTGCTGACGCCAGCAGTGCGACGGTGTTCGAACAGATCACCGCAGTCTACGAAGTGCTGAAAGAACTCGGCATCGAAGAGAAAGACACGCTGTTGGTGCTCAACAAGATCGACGCGATCGAAAGTCCAGCGGTGCTCAACCGTGTGCTCGACCGCTATCCCAACGCAATTCCGGTGAGCGCTCGCAGTAACAAAGGCTTGGCGATGCTGACCGAGGTGGTTGGTGAAACGCTGGGCCGAGAATTCTTGGACGTCGAAGTCGACGTGGCTGTGACGGACGGAAAACTGTTATCGTACTTGTCGGCCAAAGGTGAAGTGCTTTCACGAGAGTTCGGCGAAGAGATTACGACCGTCCATGTTCGCATGCCGGCCGGCGCGATGGGACCGGTTCACAAGTCGGCCAAAGCGATCCGCCAAATCGATCGCGAGGCAAAGCCTAAAACGCCAACGGCACAGCCGATGGAAATTGTCACGCAAGACGATCCACCGACCAGCGAAGTGGCTTGACCCGGTGCGTTTACGACCGATCCGTTGGAATCCTGAAAACGCGGTTGCAATCGTAACAGGCGCTAGCAGCGGCATCGGCCGTTGTCTTTGCGAATTGATGTCCGATCGAGGCGCAAACGTTGTCGCGGTCGCTCGGCGTGCGGACCGCTTGGCCTCGCTTGCCCAGCGGCCAACCGTCGGCAAGGTCATTCCCCTGGTTGGCGATGTCACCAACGGCGAGACGCGTCAGGCAATCATCGATACAGCCGCTCGAGTTCGCGATGGCGAGATTGACTTGTTGGTCAATAACGCGGGTATCGGTGGCATTGGTCCTTTTGCGGATGCGACGCCCGATCGGCTGCGACAAATCATGGAAGTGAACTTTTTCGCACCCGTCGAATTGACGCGTTTAGCGCTTCCACATTTGGCCCACGGCCGCGCCGCGGTGGTTTGCAACATCAGCAGCGTATTGGGGCATCGGGCGGTCGCGAACAAGAGCGAGTACTGTGCCAGCAAGTTTGCGATCCACGGCTTCAGCGATTCGTTGCGAGCCGAACTGGCGCCCCAAGGAATCCAGGTCACATTGGTCAGCCCCAGCACCACAGACAGCGAGTTCTTTGATTCGCTTGTCCATACCGATGCTAATCAAACGTCGAGCAGCATTGGCCGTTGGACACCTGACCGAGTCGCTCGGGCAGCTCTAGCGGCGATCAAGACGCGCAAAAGCGAAGTGATCCTGTCGGCCGGCGGCAAAGCACTGGTGTACGCCGACCGTATCTCGCCACCCATCATGAACGCTATTTTGCGATCGAAGGGTTAGTTGTCAGCCGGCTACCGGGATAAAGCACTAAGGCGAGTAAATCAGAATCGCCAAGTCATCGGGTTTGCCAGGCTGACCATCGCTAGGATCGGTCATTCGCTTAGTCGCCATATCGGCGAGCATCGAAATGCGGCGGACCGGTTTGCCCGAACGTGCCAAGTCGATCACTTCGCGAACGTGCAAATTATCAAATAGCCCATCACTGCCTACGATGACCGTATCTTTGGCGGCCAATAGCCTCGCCGGGCCAATCTCGATGTGCATACTACGTGAACCAACCAAGTTCGACACTAAGTGTCGTTCGTCATGGTGCATCGCATCGGCTTCGTCCAGCATTCCTGATTCGATCGCATAGCCAACCGGTGAATGTGGGGTGGATTTCCACTTCAGTGCACCGCGTTGCCCGATCATCAGCGTCATCGAGTCGCCGACTTGGTACGCCCGCGCTACCCGGTCCTGGATCTCGACCACCGCAAGTGTCGTCGCCGCGCCGATCCCCAAATCTAAGATCTCTTCATTGGCTCGTTCGATGCCATCCAAAATTGCTGGACGAAGATCCGAAAGAGGAGCCGCTTCGTGGACACTTTCGATAATCGACTCAACCGCGATCGCTGATGCCTTGTATCCGAGCGGGCAACCGCCCACTCCGTCGGCCACGACCATCACGATCCCGCCGGACACCGTTTGGATCATGGCTGCCGAATCATCGTTCGGTTCAATCTTGCTTGGGCACCTTCGACAAAAAACCGCGACATGACCGGAGGTCACATCGATGATTTCGGGCACTTCCATGTCAGATTCGACAAAGAGGCGGCGAAGCGGCTGGGCGACAGTGGTAAGCATGGTGGTCTGGCGAAAGGTAGGTCTCTAGCCCGGCTGGGCCTAGCGGAGAAACGGCAAGCCCGATCACCGATGGCCGGGGGCTTCTTAATTGTAGCCTTTCGTCGATCAGCGTCTCGAGAATCGAATGGCCTTTAGTCGCACTTTTTCCCAGTCTGCAAGCAACACGTTCGCGTCGCGATGCCTGTGACGGGGGAGGATTTCGATGGTTTTGCGGATGAGAGCGATTAGGTCCGGATGCGCACGCCGGCGAAGCCGCGCCGCGCCGACCATCGGCCAGGTGAACGGATATTCAGGCCATTTGCCCGAAAACATCCGATAGCTAATCAGCCCGATCGAAAAAACATCACTGCGAGTCGATGGTTTTCCCATCGCCTGTTCAGGCGCCATGTAGCCGAGGGTTCCGGTCCCGCTGCTGCTAATCGTTTTCTGCGCTACTTTGGCGATTCCGAAATCCGCCAGCCTGACCAAGTTGTCATCGAATAGCAGGATATTTTCAGGCTTGATGTCACAATGGATCACTCCGTGTTCGTGGGCATGAGCGACGCCCTCGATGATCTGGGTCAGCAAATCAAAAGCGGTTTCGAATGCTATTCGCTTCCCCAATCGATCATGCAGCGTCCGTTGCGCGAGTGGCGACACAATCACGAACTGGCCATCGATGAAGGATGCGTCTCGGATCGGCAAAATGTTGGGGTGGTCCAACTTCATCGTCAGCCGGGCCTCGCGACGAAACTCTTCGAGCATCTCTGGCGAGATCAGTTCGCTAGACGGAATCTTGAGCGCGACTTTGATTCCAAGCAGCGTGTCGGTCGCAGCATACACGGTCGCAAAACCGCCGGTTCCCATCCGACGATCCAGCCGATACTTGCCGACTCGCGATCCAACGCGCAGTCTCGTGGTGGTCTTGGGGGGGATCGAAAAGTTGGACAAGTACGTCTTCTCGGTCGAGTTTTCAAAAGTACGTTCGCACAGTAGCCCGAAACCACTGAGTTCAATTTCTTGTTGGCTCGTTCGCTGACGAAACGGTGAAGTCGTTCCACGTCATTCATCTTCGTTGGTATCGCAGTCTTGTCTACCGGACCGAAGACCAATCAAGCCGTTTACTTTTGCACCGGCTGTGCGGCGATCAGTTGACTGCCGATTTGAATGCCTAGCAAACTGTAACCGAACGCTTGGAAGCTACCAAAAAACGGATCATACGAAACGTCCAACACGGACCGGACCACACCGTAGATCGGCACGCATGCGACCAAAATTCCAGCGCCGCCGACCAGCATTCGTCGCTGGGGTGTTGGCATCGCAAACGCTGCCGCCACAATCACTGCGGCGCCAACCCAGTACCCACCGGTAAAAATGCCCAGCACCAAACCGTCTGTTCGCCAGCCTACAAACAAGCCGAACATCGCCAGCAACAGACAGGGGGCAATTAAGTTTGACGCCCATCGTTCGGTACGGGACAGCAGATGTTGCCCGAACGGGTGAAAACGCAGCACCGTGTTGAACAACGGATTGGCAATCCAAGTCAGAACCACAAACAGGACATAGCAAACCAGAATCGGAAAAATCAACGGTCCCAACGCCGGAATCCGCCCGGCCAAACTGCCCAGGATCTGCATCAACAACCACGCACCGAAGATCATCCCGAAAGCTGCTTTCGAGTTCAACCGGCTCATTCCGACATAGAATTTGTGAATCATCCGAAACACAAAACTGCGATTGTTCATCGCCGTCATCAGTCCCTGGCGAGACATTTCGTCGGTCGGATCGAGCCGAAGTGCCTCGCGAAAAGCCACCTGTGCTTCTTGGTGCTTGCCGTTGTTGACCAGCGTCCAGCCCAGCGCCGCATGAGAAAGCGAGTTGTCCGGATCCCGAGCCAGGTTCGTGCGGGCCGCTGAAATGGCTTCGTCACCACGGCCCAAACGTTCCAGCGTGATCGCCCGCAAATTCGCACAGTCGATGTGTTCGGGATCGACCGACAATCCTTGTTCAGCCGCATCGAGCGCCGCTTGATATTGCTGGGTCGACAATCGGCACCGAGCCAGAACCGTATAGAAGTCCGCGTCATAAGGTTCCAGTCGCAGCGATTCCAGGATCGCCGTCTCGGCTTCGGCATACCGGCCGCGGTTCAGATAGCACTGCGACAGCGCGTAGTGCGTGAACGGCGAATCGGGCTCGATCCCGACGCTCATCTTCGCTTCTTCGGTGGCTTCGTCGAATCGCGCCGAGTCCGGTAAAATCACCAACGCCAACAACGCATGGGCATGCGCATCGCGAGGTTCTTCGGCCAACATTTGCCGGAGATCTCGCTCGGCCAAATCCATGCGACCGGTGCCGGCCAACATTTGTGCTCGCTGGTATCGATCGCTCATCGTTTAATCTTCAGATAGTCCAGGATGTCATCGTACAAGCCGCCTTCGTTGGCATAGAGCGCGTGATTGCGGGCCGTCGAAAACCATTCCCGGGTCGATGGACGAACGTCCTTTGCCGCCACCAACAGGTCTTTGGTGGTGATCGGTTTGGGCATTCCTGTTTTGACCGCTTCGTGCAGTTTGCTCTCGATCGTCCGGTCAACGACCGCTTTCAAGTCAGCGCCCGAATAATCATCGGTCTTCGCTGCGACTTTGGCGACGTCGACGTCGTCGGTCGGTTTGCCAGCCAATTGAATCTGCAGAATCTCGGCTCGCGCCGCCGCGTCGGGTGGCGGAACGAATATGATCCGGTCAAATCGCCCAGGACGACGAAAAGCCGAATCCAAATGCCATGGTGTGTTCGTCGCGGCCAAACAAAGCAGCCCGTCGTTGTTCGATTCAACACCGTCCAGTTCCGAAAGAAACTGGTTGATCAGTTGACGACCGCCGCTGCGTTTCATGTCGCTGCGGCTGGCCCCGAGCGCGTCGACTTCGTCAAAGAACAGCACACACGGCTTGCTTCGACGAGCTTGTTCGAACAAAGCGTGCAGGTTCTTCTCGCTGTTGCCAATCCACATGTCCAGCACATCGTTGATGCCGATCGACATGAACCCCGATTTTACTTCGCCGGCCGTCGCGCGCGCCAAGTGCGTTTTCCCACATCCCGGTGGTCCGTACAAAAGAATGCCCCCGCCGACTTTCTTGCCGTAAGCCGCAAACATTTCGGCGTGCTCGATCGGATAGATGATTTTGACGCGGATATCTTCTTTGACCGACTCCATTCCGCCGACCGATTCGAATCCCTCGGTCGGTTGCAACATTTCGAATTCAGGCTCGTCGTCATCGAGGTCGCCGTCCTGCCAAGCGGCACCCTGCGGTTCCGACTCTTCGTCCTGCTCACGAAACTCGGTGATACCCAGCAAGCTTTCTAGTTCCGCGTCCGCAGCATCCTCGTCGCGATCGACGGCGTCACGATACGTCGACACGGCGGCGCGGATATCACCCGAACGTTGCAGCAGACGGGCGTGCATCACCATTGCCCGCGGGTCGGCGTTCTTGCCCGACGCCAAGGTTTCGACGATAGCCATCGCGTGCGAGTCTTTGCGTTGCCGGAAATAGATGTCGGCGAGGGACAACTGCAGCATCACGTTGCCGGGATTCAGTGACAACGACGTACGGACGTTCGCCGCGGCTTCGTCGTACTGCATCAGCTCGACCAACAAGCGAGTCAATTGATTCGACAGTTCGACGTTGTCGGGCGCTATCGCAACGGCGCTGCGAAGCGCGGCGATGGCAACTTGGTTTGCGTCACTCACTGGGGTGTCGGCTCGGCGGTTTCTTGAGGAATTGGACGGGATGGGGCGATAACGTCACTCGTCAGAGCGGGCGTGGCTTCCTCGGCCGCTTCAACAACCGGACGATTTTTTTTTGGCTCGGTTACGACCGGAATTTCGATGCGATGCAGCGCCGCGACCGCAATGGTCGTGGCGATTGAACCGATGATGAACAATCCGACAGGGATCAGCAGCCCACCTCGCGAAGACTCAAATCGTTCAAATGGATCGATAGACATCGGCATTGGGATAAGAGGAACAAGTCGACCAGTTTGGCTCAATCGTAAGCGAAATGTAGCCGGGCGGTTAGTGAATCAACCGGCAACTCGTTTTTTTGCGGGTATCGGGTTTGTGTGCAAGAGTTGCCAAACGAGCCTCGCAACCAAACGAGCCTTGTAACTAGGCGAGCCTTGTAACAACAAGCCACGCAATTGGGCGAGCCCAGCAACCGGGCAGACCTGACATTCATCGAATTGCCGCGTCCTGCCTAGTTGTTGGTTGTTGTCACTCTCACCCATTCCGCTACGCGTTTCGAGTCCTGCCGGATGTCAATTCGTTTCTACGCCCGTTTGTTCGTCGCTGCCTCTGTTGGAATCGTATCGATGGGGATTGCCGATGCCCGTGACCCGTCGAACCGGTATCGCGGATTCGGTCGGTCGACGGTTAGCCGGTCCTCCACGCCTCGATCGACCACGCCGATCGCCCAAAACATCCCTTCACAGGCCATGGCCGCACCCTCGATCGGAACGTCCATTTTGGATTCGCCCGAGCGGCTGACAAAAACCTATGGGCCAAGCATCTTGGTTCGTGACACTCAGTAGCGGTTGATCCGTTATTGCTGGCTGTCCGTGGAAAGCGGAATGGATTGCCCGAGCGACTTTATCGACAAAATCGGTGCATTTTTCTGGTCGATTGGTTTGCGTGTGGCATCTTTTGGTGGATGCAATTGATGCATTCAGTTCAAACCACCTTCCACGCCATCGATGCGTTATTGCCATGTTCAAGCGAATTGTTCTCGCAGCTCTGCTGGTTTCCGTCACCGTTTCACAAGCCTGTGCGCAAAGCCATTCGAACCGTCGACGCGGGGCGATCTTGGGCGGACTTGCCGGTGCTGCGATTGGCGTCGCGATCGGTGACAAAGGAAATAACGAAACCGCAGGTGCCTTGATTGGCGGAGCCGTCGGTGCGGTCGCTGGCGGAGCGATCGGTGATGCTCGGGATCAGCGCATCGACCACGACCAACGTTATCACAGCGGCTATCCTGGATTCTCGGCCCAGACTCATCCCCAACACGTCTATCCGTCGCAAATGCCAGCGTATGGAGCTGTGCCGTATTCGGCCCACCGCCAAGACTATTATGCGCCGCAAGTTTTCGAGCCACAGTATTCGTCACCACCATACTCGTCGCCCCAGTACGCAACTCCTCCATTTGCCGAGCCGATCACATCGTCTGGCATATCGCCGCAAGCCATCACGACCGATGACGTTGTCGCGATGGTTCGCAGCGGGCTGAGCGAGTCGATGATCGTGCGTCAGATCCAACTTCGCGGCGTGACTCGATCTTTGGCCGTTTCGGAAATCATCTCGCTCCATCAACAAGGTGTGGGCGAACCGATCATCAATGCAATGCAGGGCGTCTTCACACACCTGTCGCCATCGGACCTACCGGCGCCGATCGAAGGCCCCTTCCAAGACGGCCGCTCGTACCGTTACCCCAGCGACGTCAACGACCTCTACGGTCCCAGCCTGATGGCACCGGGCAACTAGCATTCCACCGCAGGCCGGTATTCACGTAGGGGCCGGTTCCCACGGGCCAGTTTGAGATTGGCCAATGAGAACCGGCCCGACGACTACTGACTCGATCGACGACTAACTCGATCGGAACAACCGTCGGCGCATAAAAAAACCCCGCGGCGAAAACCGCGGGGTCTGGGTCATTCTCGGTAGCTTTTCGCTGCACGATTACTCGCGGGGACGAATCGCACCGGTCAGGCCGCTGTAGTCGACGCGGTCGGTGGTGTGCCAAAGAGGTTGCCCTAGTTCGACACGGCGACGCAAGACTTCGATCTTGTCGGAGCTGCCTGCAGGTGCGTCCGTTGCTTCGAAGCCGTTTTCTTCGTTTGGCACGAAATCTTCATCGTGGCCGTAACGCAAAATGGCTTCAAAAACGTTTTTGCACTGACTCATAAACTGTTCTTCCGATTCACTGCGGGCATTCATGATGGTCCAACCATTCACTAGCGCCGCATGATGACTTCTATGTTTCCCGCCCTCGTCCGTGGGCAGTAGTGTTGACTCACGGCTTGATTATTGACTTTTTGCTCACAGAGTCAAGAAAATTGTGCGTGCTCCGCGCTACGAATGGCCATATCGCAGTCTCGGAATCCGAGCAGCAAAGGTGTGCCGGAAAGTCCGACCGACTCAATTCTTTCCGGGCCTTTTTTGACTTCCGCTCAAGCCGTTTTCGCAAGGGGGCGATCCCCAACCTTGAGCCTACGCAATGTGCTTCATTCGCTTCGTCAAGGGGGCGAAGAGTCAAACGCTTTGACTGCATTTCCGCTGGCGGGGGCCCAGTATTCACGCTACGTAGGGCCCGAAGGCCAAGTTTGTTCGGTCAAATCCAACGCAAATTTTTTTTCTGAAATCACTCGAATTTTTTACTTTTCGATCGTCTAGCGTGGACTCTTCAAATGAATTCTAACAAAGGACATGTGGATTCAACGCTCTATCGCCTTGCCGGCTGCCCGACGTGGCTTTCATTTGATCACTCGATCGATCACTGACGCCGTTCCAGAAATCGCCCAGATGCAGATTGGACTGATGCATGTGTTCATCCAACACACTAGCGCATCGCTGACGATCAACGAGAATGCGGACCCTGATGTTCGCATCGATTTCGAAACCGCAATGAATCATGCCGTGCCGGAAACGCTTGACTATGTCCACACTCTGGAAGGCCCCGACGACATGCCGGCGCACGTGAAGGCGTCGATGATGGGCACCAGTGTGACCGTCCCGATCACCAACGGTCGGCTAGCGCTGGGAACTTGGCAGGGCATCTATTTGTGCGAGCACCGAAACCGTGGTGGCAGCCGCCGGGTCGTGATCACCCTCAACGGCGAAACGGCTTAGCTAAGATTCGGTCGCCCGATTTGCCTAAAACGCGAACGCTACGGCAGATCGATGTGGTACCGGTGGCATTTGATGCAGGCATCGCCAGCGGCATCCCGGTGATGGCATCCGGCACAGGTCTCGATGCCCATCGGCATGAATTCGTGTGGCACGGGCGCTAGATCGGACGCAGAGATTGTTGTTACGTCGACTCTCGGCGGCGACACGATGCCATCGCGATTGATTTGATGACAGTGCTGGCAATCTGATAATCCGGCAATGTTCAGGTGTGGTCCGTGAGTGAACTTGGTGAATCCGCCGCTGCGATGAAGCGTCGGGTTCCGGATAAGCGGATCGCTGACCCACCCGCTAGGCGTCGGAGGCAAGTTTCGCGAGGCTGTCGTCAGAGCCCCCGGGTGACAGTCAATGCACGCTGCAACCGCCTTGCTTTCGAGTATCCGATCACGAGCCGGATCGCCAGGCATCAATTGAGCAGCCATTTCAATGGTTGCACGGATCACCGGATCGGCATGCCCATTGCCGCGATAGCGAACGGAGAACGTCAAGTCATCGCGATACCATCCGCCAGCCGGCAACATTGAATCGGCATCAAATCGAGCGGAAACGGCCGACGGTTTTTGCGGCACCGGCGAGCTGAGTGGATCTTCGGCAAGCGAGTCGTCCGCCAGCAGATCGCCACCACCCAACAGCTCACCACCGAGCAAGTCGCTGTCACCGAGCAAGTCGCTGTCATCCAGTAAGTCACTGTCGTCCAGTAAGTCACTGCCCCCGAGTAAATCATCATCGGCCAGCAGTTCATCTTCACCGGCTTGCATGCGAAACTTGGCCAGCTTGGTCTTGTCGGTTTGCATCGACTGCATTGCCAGGACATCTGATTCGTCGGCGGCTGTAAACCATCTCCGGCTCGCTTCTTCGATCAACTGGGGCGGCAACGACTGGATCATCGCTGCAACGGAATCCGCTCCGATACCACTTTTGCCAATGCGATCAATCATCACCGACTGACCACCGTGGCTGATGTCTTCGATCAAAGTCCGCAGTCCGCTGGCGACCTCGCGAGCAGCATCGACGTCATCGCTGCGTTGATCGTCGAGTCGCGAGAAGTCTCGCTGAGGCAGTTTACGAATCGCCATGTTCAAGTCGGGATCCGATCGCATCAACAGCTCAGCGATCGCCGTCACTTTTCCATCAAAGAACCCGATCGCTGCTGCAGGCCAAGGCCCCATCGACTCGGCCGCAATCGTGGTCACGCTTGGCAACGCAACTAGTTCGACACCGGTGGAAGTCTCGATTCGAAGAGCAGCATCATGGCAAGTTTGACAGGCTTTTTCGTAACTGGTCGAACGAGTCAATTCGCCGTCCCCGCCGCGAGCGTGACAATCGAAACACTGAAACGGCAACGGCTCGCCTTCGTGAATCGTTTTGGGAAAGTGCTTAGTTGCGTGTGACGCGTGGTCAAACGCGATCACTCCACCACGACGGTACGGCCAATCATTCCACTTGGGGTGAGAGCTTGCAAAGTCACCGAATCGATCGCTGTGACACGTCTGGCACTGGTCGTTTGTCATCGCCGTCAGCTTGCCGTCGGCGCCGCGGTGTTCTCGGTGGCAGGCGCTGCACTTGACGTCTTCTTGATTGACGGCGGCGCCGGGCAACCAATCTTGCCACGAATGATCTCGCGATCCCACCGATGCCAAACGCAGTTCGGTGCGAATGCTCGGTGGCAAATTGTGAGCGAATCCGGCGGTGGCTCGATCGATGGTGACGTGATGACAATTCAAGCATCGATCCGACTGCGAGATCCCGTCGTGCGCCTTCGATACCGCGGCTCCGGTCAGCGACGTGAACCAGTCCCCCACGGACGTTCCCGCTTGCTGGTGACAGGCGGCACAACGCCCCGAGTCCATCGTGCCAGCCAAAATTTGGGCGTGAGGCGTCGACAGATCACCGGGCTTAACCACGCTGGCTCGGGTGGACGACCAGCAAACTGCCGCCAACAGAGCAACGAGTGCGACCGAACCCAAAAACACAGCCTGTTTGCGCCGACCATGCCAAGTCCGAACTGGTTTGCAAGGTTCCGCCATCGTGCACCGACCGCGTCCCATCAATCCGGTTGTCGTTGGACCACGCCCGCAGGGGTTGCCTGTGCGTCCACACATCCATCGATCGCCAGGGCGATCGTTTTGGGGCGGAGCGGGCAAGTTGAAGTCTTCACGTCGCATGGCGTCTCTAAAACATTTGTGCAGTTTTTATCGTGCTGTGGAATCAGCGATCCGGTCAACGTTATCCGGCGTGGTTTCGTTATCCCGCGTGATTCCATGCGATCACCGCATGGACGATCGCGCCGGCCAACAATGCCACCGAAAACAGGCTGTGGATGACGACCCACAACCGCAAACGCAACTGCAGCGCGAACTGGTAGTCCAAGTCATCACGTCGGCGAACCAGCGCGGCGAATCGACCGGCCGCTTGGCGGCTGTCGTCTTCTAAGTATCGATCGAGTTCTTTCAGTCCACTTAGCAATCGCCGACGGCGGACACCGGTGGGAACCAACACGTACGCAAGTGACGGACGCGCATCAAAAAACGGGTTCAAATAGTGCGAATAAAAACTGCTCAGAACACGCATGCCTGATGATTCGTGCAAGCCATCCAACAGCTCTTGCGCCGTCGTTGCGATCTGGTTTCGACTCCAACCGACTTGGTCAAATCGATGTTGGCCCTCGACCGCCGTCAAACGCCGCGGCAAGGTTCGGCTGGCGTAGATGCCGTAGAAACCGCTGCCGCTGACTAACAAAAAAACGATCGACAATCCACATTCGAATATTCCGCCGGCAACTAAGACCGGCACATGCATTGCGTAGACGCCGAACGCGAAAATGCCCAAGTAGAGGTGCACCTGAGTCCAGGTGCTGGCGCTGCCGAGCGGCAAGACCGGCAATCGCCGCCGCACCCCCAACAACACCAACAACAAGATCGTCGCCAGCACGGTGAAGCCTGTGAAGAACGAGGCGTGGGCCAGTCGTCCCTCTTGGATTTTCATAATGACGAACACGATCGCGAGCGCAAACGCGGTGACCGCAAGCGACAGTTTGCGCCGATTACGAAACGACAATTGAGCGCGAGGTTTTCGGGTAGCCACGTTGTGTTAACTCCGGCGGTCGAGCCAATATTGCAGCGGTTCGGATTCGGTCAGATCGATCCGCACCAATGCATCATGCGGACACGCCGACACACAGGCCGGTCCCGTCGGCTGACTTTGGCACATGTCGCATTTGGTGGCTTTACGTATCGGTTTGCCGCTATCCATGTCGGTGTATGGTCGGCCTTTGGGGTCCACGACTTCGGCCATGCGGATGTTCTCGTACGGGCAAGAATTCGCGCACGTGCCACACCCGACACAAATCGGATCATGAATGCGAACCACGCCCGAGTCTTTGTCGCGAGTGATCGCACCAGTTGGACAACCGATCATGCAAACCGGGTCACTGCATTGCATGCAGGCTTGGACAAACTGAATCTGTTCGTGCGCGATGCCCTGCCGCACAAACCGAGGGTTGCCATCATGAGTCGATGCACACGCTTTGACGCAGTCATCGCACCGAGTGCAGCGGCTTAGATCGACGACCATCGCCGCCGTACCGTTGTTCACACGATTTTGGACGATAAATTCCAGCAATCCGGTTGGCTGAAATTGCTGGCCTTCCGAACTTGGCAAGTCTTTCCAATCGCCTTGGCCAAGATTCGATGCACGATCGGCGCTACGGCGATCCGTTCGCCCTCGCGATTCTTCGCGGCGGTCCGAATCATGGTGTTTCGTGTCACCACCCAGACGTTTGTGGTTAACCGTCGTCACCAATTCGCTGACCGATTCAGGCAATTCACTGCGGCGCACGTGAGGTAGAATTTCTTCGGCGAACACTTCGGCAGGAATGAACAACGCGTCCAAGAATCCGATCGCACGCAGCGAGTGGTCCAGGGTTTTCGGCGGTGCCGATTCGGGACGCAGCGAGTTGTAGGCGATCTCATCCAAGCCAAACACATGGCCTTTACCAAGGTAGGCGGTCGTTCGATCGGACGCACCGTAAGTTTTCGAGACTCGGCCAAACCCGCTTCGCACGATCACCAAATCGGTCGGCATGCGGCCTTCGGCGGCAACGACAGGTTCCGATTCAATTTGTTTCTGAACGGGTAACTCGCGAATTTTCTTGTAGTCCGCATGCCACTCCATCCGTCCAAACGAATGCATCTGAGTCGACGCAGCGACGCGATTGAGATTGGCTTCGGGCAAATGCCGAAGCAGCGGTAGTTCGCGCAGGTGGATCGTCAACCAGTTCTGGCGATAGTGTCGATCCAGAGTGTCGGCAAATCCTTTGTCGCGGCGCAGGATCTTCAATCCCTGCCAGCGAATTTCTAACAGCGTGGCTTCCGTTTCGGCGATCACGGTCGCGGTTCGCGGCGAACGATACATCGCTGCAACCTCGCCAAAGATCTCGCCCGGCCCGATCGTGACCGGACGCTGAGCGCCCGAACGATCGCGGCGCAAAACGGCTTCAAAATCTTGCAGGAATAATGCCGGCCGATCGTCGACCTGGCGAACGTTGGACGAGTCCCCGTTAGCGCCCGACGTGACTTGGTCCGGACGACGCGATTCGGGATGGCGGCTGCGGCCAAGGTATTTCCGCAGCGCTTCGGTCCACGACAGCTTTTCGACTTCGCTGCGTCCCAACTGCTCGGGCAACAACGACTTGACGATGACTGCAGCGCTGCCCGCCAAAACGAGGAACGCGCTGTTTCCGTAATCACCTTCGCGAACAATGATCTCGCCAGGTTCGCAGCGATGCAGCCGAGTATCGTTGCGCAGAATTCCTTCGAGCGGAATCGATCGCGGAAACGAATCAGAATCCATGCTAGCAAAGGGTTCACGCGAGCGCAGCCAGGACACGTCACCGTCGTTGATCGACGCGTCCATCGGTTCGCCCCATCGCTCGGGACGGCGCACTGCGATTGATTCTTCTGGCTGCATGATGCCCGTTCAATAGCGTTTGAAGAACAACAAAGTCAATTCCAATGAATTCAATCAGAGGAACAGTCGCCCCCAAACGGATGGCATTCCCGCCGCGACTTCAATCTGCGAAGATTGGGCTTGATGGCGCAGATAGGTCGAGGGCACCGACCACCGGTATTCATTTTCATTCGCAGAAGGGACGCTGCATTGCTCTCGACTAATCGCCTCGTTCGTTTTTGTTTTTCACTCTCTCTATCTCTTTTCGCTTTGACGGTTGTTACTAGCGAAGTCACCGCCGAACTGATCGCTGTCACCGGCGGGCCGCAGGTCGATTACAACTCGGCCCTTTATCGGTTGGACATCGCCACTGGCACGGCAACCAAGATTGGTGAAACGGGGCTGAAGCATGTCACGGGCATCGCCGTCGAGCCGACAACGGGACTTTTGTTTGCCCATCGCAACGATGACATCACGGGCGTCGGCGAACTGTATCGCCTAGATCTGCAAACTGCGTCACCAACGTTGATCGGCACCACGGGGGTGCGAGTTCCCGACATCTCGTTTGGCCCGGACGGAAACCTTTACGGATGGATGGAGTTCGGCAGCGAGAACTTTTTCAAGGAAGAAGTGGACGATCTGGTGACGTTCGATCTGAACAACGGTTCGGTCACTCGAGTGGGCGAGTCCGGGATCTTCACCAACCAAACGGGGCTCGCTTTTGCTCCGAACGGTTCGCTTTTCCTGAAATCAGGCGACATCGACGCGTCCAAACCTCAGGCCGATCGAGTGGGCCATTTGTATCAAATCGATCCCGTCACGGGCGTCGGCACATCGATCATCGCTCTGGACGCTCAGCCGCATAACGGACTGGACTTTGACGCGTCGGGACAAGCCTACACGTTCAGCCGCGGTAATTCGGGCACGTTGCTGCAGACGATCGACTTTACCACCGGTCACGTGACCGACCTGGATGTGTTTGATGTCCAAGGGATCACGGCGATTGCCTTTGTGACGGCTGTCCCCGAGCCATCGTCGTTGATCTTGATATCGACGGTCTCGGTTGGCCTGGTGATGTTTCGGCGTCGCCGAAGCTGAAATCTCGCGGCGTCGCTTCGGTCGTCACGTTTCGGATCTTGACTGATTCGCTCGATTTTTCGGGCGAGATCGTGATCGGACCGATGCCAACCGATGGACAGCCCTGTTCAGTACTGCAACGGTGCCCGAGTGTGACGGTTGTAGGGGCGGCGAGTGCCTTCGTTGGCGCCCCGGTCGGATTGTGCCGAATGAAACGATACGCCGAAAGTGTGGATGCGCACGTTCGGACCGTTTTTGACGACACTCTTCCCATGACCGAGCGGCGCTTCGATGTCGGCGATTCCAATCGATTCAGACGAAAACGAACGACAACCCAACCTGGTTCGCGACATTGCCGCGATCGCGTTGGTGGCGATCACGTTGATTCTGGTCGTCTCGGTTGTGACTCGCAGCGCGGCCGATCCCATCGATGAACCGATGTGGCCGATCAACCAATTCTATTCGCCAGACGTGGTCGTTTATCCGGCCAATGCTTCGATCACCAATGCCTGCGGCTACTGGGGCGCGCTATTGTCGTCCATGTTGTTTGACGCGGTTGGATTGGCGTCGTCGCTGGTAATTGCCGGACTTGGCGGAGTGGCGACGGCGCTATTGATCCGCGGTCATTTGAATGCGCCGGTGCTGCGTTCGCTCGGTGGCACGATCACCGTGCTCGGCGCGGCCACGGCCGCGGGCCTGTCGCAGACTAGCATCGAAGGCATGCCGATCGTCGGATCGGGCGGTTATTTGGGCGCGATGACGTCGACCTGGTTGCTAGAACACTTTGCGCCGGCGGGCGGCTGGATTTTGACGCTGACGACATTGGCGGTCGGACTGCTGATCACGACTGACTACGCACTGCTGTATGCAGGAAAGAAAATCGTTGCCAAGGGAGCCGGAGTTTCTCGTGCGGGAATGCAACGTGCCGCCGGAGTTTTGCCAGCCAAACGTCTGCGTCAACCGTTCACCGACTTGGAAGAACCCATCACACTGGATGGCGAATCGGGCGAGGCAAGCGCTGAGGAATCAGCAGCCGCTGCACTCGACGTCATCGATCCCGACAAACCAGACGCAAACGAGCGACACGACGGGCCTAAGATCAAATTCAACCGTACCAAACGGACTGGCATTGCTGGCGCTGTGGCGGCAACCGCAGCCGGACTAGCGGCCGCGGCCAGTGATGCGTTATCGCCGTCGGCACCAACCGAATCCGACGAAGAAGTCAGCGACGAGTACGACGAAGGAGATTGGGACGAAGAAGAAGAGGAAGAAGAGGTCGCGGAAGCGCCGACTCGTGAAATCGAAGTCGAAGGCGAACAGCTGATCCTTCGCCAAGACGAGGCTCATCCCGTGTCCGAACCGGCCAGTCAACCGAAAATCCGCGCGCCTAAACAGAAGAGCAAACGGGATCCTCGCGAGGAGTTCTTGAAAACGGTCAAAGAATCGGCGCCGAACGGATTCGAAGACTATCAATTGCCGCCACTTGAACTGCTGCGGCAAAGCGACGACATCAGTTACGACGACCAACTCGAAGAGGTGCGCCGGAAAGCTCACATCCTGGAAAAGACGTTCAAGGAATTCAACTTCAACATTCGCGTCGTTGAAATCGAAACCGGACCTGTGATCGCACAGTACGAAATTGAATTGGAAGCCGGTTTGCGTTTGAGCAAGATCACGGGCTTGTCCGAAGACTTGGCGATTGCCCTTCGCGTGCCCAGCGTTCGGATTGTCGCGCCAATTCCAGGCAAGAACACGGTCGGTATCGAAGTTCCCAACGAGACTCGCCAAGTCGTGATGCTTCGTGATGTGATCGAAGAATCCGACACACGCAGTGCCAAGATGAATATTCCGGTTTTCTTGGGCAAAGACGTTTCGGGCAATCCGATGGTCGTCGACTTGGCCAAGATGCCTCACCTTTTGATCGCAGGTCGAACCGGTACGGGTAAATCGGTTTGCTTGAACACGATCATCAGCTCGATCTTGATGTGCTGTCGGCCGGACGAAGTTCGCATGTTGATGATCGACCCCAAGATGGTCGAACTGAGCGGCTATGGTCGGCTGCCGCACTTGATGCACCCGGTGATCACCGACATGCGCAAGGCCGAAGCGATTTTGGCGTGGGCAGTCGAGAAGATGGAAGAACGGTACTCGCTGCTTGCCAAGGCCGGTGTGCGTCACATCAACAGCTTCAACGACCTTGGCCGCGAAGAAATCTTGCGACGCATGGAAATCGACGAAGAAGACGGCGAAACCGATGTCCCTGATAAGCTACCGTTCATCGTCATTATCGCCGACGAAATGGCGGACTTGATGATGACGGCCGGCAAAGACGTCGAAACGCATATCATTCGGCTTGCGCAAAAGAGCCGTGCGGTCGGGATCCACTTGATCCTGGCAACCCAAAAACCAACCGTCGATGTCATCACGGGTTTGATCAAGAGTAACCTGCCGGCTCGTTTGAGTTTCCAAGTGGCGTCGAAGACGGACAGCCGCGTTGTGTTGGACGAAAACGGTGCCGACAAATTGCTGGGTAACGGTGACATGCTGTTCTTGTGGCCGGGCACCAGCACATTGATTCGGGGACAAGGCACCTACTTGTCGGATGATGAAATCGACGCGGTGTGTGCGCATTGCAGCCAAAGCGAACAGAACTTCGTTGGCGAGTTGATGGAGTTGAAGGTCGACGCGGAAGGCGACGGTGGCGATGGCACGTCGATGGAGGCGATCAAGAAACGCGACGAACTTTACGACAGTGCCATCGAAGTCGTGATTCGTGAAGGCCGCGGATCATGCTCGCTGTTGCAGCGCTGCTTGGGCATCGGTTACGGACGCGCAGCGAAACTGATCGACTTCATGGCCGAAGACGGAATCGTCGGCGAGTACAACGGCAGCAAGGCGCGCGAAGTCGTTATGACGATGGCCAAATGGAACTCGTTGCAAGGCTTGGATGAAGACGACGGCCAAGTCGACGACAACGAGGAAGAGTACGACGAGGACGAACTTGAAAGCGGTGACGAGGAAGACGACGACGAGTACGAGGAAGTCGATGAAGACGCGGAAGAAGAATACGAGGACGCGGAATGAGTGAGGTGAATGGAGCGTCTGACCAATTTGGCGTCTTGCCCTTACGATGTTGCTTATCCTTTCTTCGGATGCGTTGAATCCTAGACTTTGACCTTCCCTGAAATCCACCGCTTCGACGAGCCACCGACCTTGAACGATCCTTCTCATCAACCGCCGACGCTCGGATCGATCGCGGTCATCATGCCGGCGGCCGGTAGCGGGCAACGGTTTGGCAGCCAGCGGAACAAGCTGTTTGCGACCTTGGCCGGCAAGCCGCTGTGGTTCCGATCGGCCGAGCGATTAGCGGAATCTCCGCTGGTCGGCCGCATCGTGATGCCGGTTTCCGAGTCCGACCAGCCGGCGTTTGAAAACGAATTTTCGGACTTAGTCGCCAGGCTGCGGATCGAAGTCGTCCGCGGCGGTGCCGAGCGATACGACAGCGTGCGAGCGGGGCTGGCCGCGATCGGCGACGACTCCGAAGTTCGCTGGATCGCGGTCCATGATGCGGCTAGGCCACTCGTTTCAGCCGGCGACTTAGCGGCGGTTTTTGCGATGGCCAGCCAGACAGATGCGGCGATCCTGGGGGCACCGGTCCCGGGAACGATTCGCCGTGAAATTCGGCTTTCCGATGGAATTTTGCGAACCGAGACCGTCGATCGGCGTGACCTCTACGTGGCTCTGACGCCGCAGGTCTTTTCCGCCGGGTTGTTGCAACGTGCCTATCAAAAGCACAATGGGCGGCCGGCGACCGATGATGCCGAATTGGTCGAACGGATCGGCCACCCGGTCTCGATCGTTCGCGGCAGCGCCGATAACTTGAAAATCACTTACCCCGAAGACTTGGCGGTGGCAGAAGCCATCTACGCCCGTTCAACGAAGAATAACGATGCCTGAATTCAACTTGCTTGACGACCTCCGCTGGCGTGGCCTGATCCATCAATGCACCGACGAAGCGGGGCTGGCCAAACTGCTGGCTTCGGGCTGCCAAACCGTCTACATCGGTTTTGACCCGACGGCGTCTAGCCTGCACGTGGGCAGCTTGATGCAGTTGATGATGCTGCGACGATTTCAAAAGGCTGGCCATCGTCCGATCGCTTTGGTCGGCGGTGCGACCGGCATGATCGGTGACCCCAGCGGCAAGAGCGAAGAACGCAATCTGTTGTCGGCCCAGCAGTTGCAAGAAAACGTCGATGGCGTGGCGGCACAGATGCGGATGCTGTTGGACTTCAACGGCGACAATGGCGCGTTGCTGCTGAACAATTTCGATTGGATGCAGGGTTACTCGTACCTGGAATTCCTTCGCGACGTCGGCAAGAACTTTCCCGTCGGCGCGATGATGGGCAAAGAGTCCGTGCGATCGCGACTCGATAGCGAAGCCGGACTCAGTTACACCGAGTTCAGCTACATGCTGTTGCAGGCTTACGACTTTGTGCATCTCGCCAAGGCACACGGTTGTTCCATTCAAGCCGGCGGCAGCGACCAGTGGGGCAACATCACCGCTGGCATCGACCTTGGCCGGCGGATGCTGGGCAAACAGTTCTTTGGTGTGACGGCACCGCTGCTGACGACCAGTGATGGTCGCAAGATGGGCAAGACCGAAAAGGGCGCGATCTGGTTGGATCCCGAGCGGACCAGCCCTTACGAGTTTTACCAGTACTGGAAAACGGTCGAGGACGCAGACGTGATGCGCTGCATCGCCTACCTAACCGAAATCGACCGCGAAGAATATGATTCACTCGCGCAAGCGACCACCGACGATCCGGGCAAACGCGCCGCGCAAATTCGTTTGGCTGAATGGATGACGAAGTTGCTGCACGGCGACGAGGGTTTGGCGACCGCCGAGCGAGCATCGCAGATTCTGTTTGGTGGCGAGATTGGTGAAGCAACCGATGCATCGCTCGGTGCGATCTTCGCTGACGTGCCAAGTCAAGACGTCGAACGTGACAAGCTCGGCGGCGAAGGATTCTGGATCGTCGAAGCTCTGCAATCGGCGGGATTGGTCAAGAGCGGTGGCGAGGCTCGTCGCGCGATCAAGGAAGGCGGCGTTTACTTGAACAATGTGCGAGTCAGCGACGAGCAACAACGCTTGTCGACGTCGGACTTGGCCAGCGAGACCGTGATGGTGCTGCGCAAGGGCAAGCGAAAGTACGCGTTGCTGCGATTTACTTAGGCCGGCTATTTAGCGCCGCTTATCGAACTAGCGTTTGGCGGCATACTTCGGCGATGGCGTCTTTGGATGCCAAATGAAACGTTGGGATGCGGCTAGCGATCAAGGGTCCCGCCGACGCGCTATAGTCGTTGATGTCGTGAGTGTTGATGATCACCGCAACCGCACGTCCTCGGCGTGACAACGACACCAGCGAGGCGATCGTCTGCGGTGGAGTCTCTTGCACGATCACCAGCATGGTCGTTTCCGATGACAGTCGCGATTCACACTCGACCAAAAACTCGGCAAACGTCAATCCACTAGTGCGTTCCAGTCTTGCCAACGTACGGTGAACTTCCTTGAACTGCACTGGGCCGCGTGATGGCGGGATCAGCACCGGACGCAACCGATCGCTTTCCTCTCGCATTGCCGCTGCGGCAGCCGCCATGCCGCGGACTCGGTGATCGCCCGCCCAACCTTCGTCTCGCACTCGATCCGATGCATCGCGTCCGTTGGTTGCCAACCCGAACGGTTCACCCGATTCGTGCAGCGCCGCAGCAATCGATGACGCCGCGGTGACTGCTAAGTCGCTGCGATACGGTTCGTGTTTCGTCGGATTGGTCGACTCGTGCAAATCCAACACCAACGTCGCACCGACGATCGACGACGGCTCGTAGATCTTGCTATGCAGCACCCCCGTTCGCGCCGTTGCCGCCCAGTGAACACTGCGCATCGGGTCGCCAATCTGCCACTGACGGATGCCTCGCAACCGGGTTGGGTCATCCATCACGTTTTCACGCATACGAATTTCGCCGATCGGACGTCGCGAGCCGATCTCGTAACTGGTCAGCGGCACAATCTCGGGCAACACTGTCACATATTGCGGTTCGGTGCCAACACGGTAGCGGCGAAACAGCCCCATCATGTCGCCGGTTTCCAAAACGGTTGGCCCGATTTGAAAATAACCACGGCGATGGCAGTTGATCTTGTACTCAAGTTTGCGAGTCTCGTCAGGCCACAACAACAGGACGCCAATGCGATCGCCTTCGACGGCAAGCGTCGGATGCTCGGTATCGGCAGTCCAACGCGGCAACAGGTCTTCGGCCAATAACCACAACACCGGAATTCGGCTGCGATTGTGAAAACTCAGTTCCACGGAAACTCGCGAACCAAGTTTGACTTCATCGTTTTCAACTCCACCACGCGACGCAACCGTCGCGGTCGCCCAAATTTTGGCGAGGTAGTAGTTGGTGCCCAACAGCAGCCCAGCGGCGACTGCCACCAAAACCCACAGCGACGCGCCGAACAACATGCCAGCCAGCAAGACCGCACTGACACCCGCGATCACGGTGAACTTTGGCGTCGAAGCAGCCTCGATCGCCGACTCCGATGCAACGGCTCGTTCGACTCGCTTGAGCAATCGCTGATCAAGCTCGTCCAATTCGTCGGTTTGATCGGGTTCGTTTTGGCCAGACATCAGAGACCGCTTAAGAATGAAAGAAAATTCGCTCGCCGCGGTTAACCTGCTTCGATAGTTGGCACGGCGATTTCGCTGACGATCTCTTCCAGGATTTTCTCGGTCGTCAATTTTCTAAGGCGACTTTCCGGACGCATGATCAGGCGGTGATTCATGACAGGATCAATGATTTTCTTGACGTCATCGGGCATCACGAAATTGCGACCGCGGATCGCCGCCATGGCTTGAGCACATCGGAACAACGCGATCGTGGCGCGAGGGCTGCCGCCGAGTGCCAAATCGGGGTGCGTTCGCGTTTCATTGACGATTTGCAACAGGTACTGGCGAACTCGATTGTCGACGTGAACTTTGCGGACCTGGTTCGACGCAGCGACAATTTCTGCGGCAGTGGCAACTGGCTTAAGTCGATCGATCGGATGCGTGTGCTGCAGCAATTCCAGCATCCGCATTTCTTCTTCCATCGACGGATACCCCAAACTGAACCGCATCATGAACCGGTCAAGCTGGGCCTCGGGCAATGGGAACGTGCCCTCGTGATCGACCGGGTTTTGGGTCGCGATGACGATGAAGGGCGGCTTTAAAGTATGAGTCGTTCCGTCCACGGTGACTCGCGTTTCTGCCATCGCTTCTAACAGCGACGCCTGGGTCCGCGGAGTGGCTCGGTTGATCTCGTCGGCCAGCAGGATTTGAGTAAACACCGGGCCGGGGCGAAATTCAAATTCGGAGGTTTTCTGGTTGAAGATTGAGGTCCCGGTGACATCCGTGGGCAGCAAATCGGGGGTGCATTGAACCCGCTTGAAATGGCAGCCGACACTGCGAGCCAAGGCTCGAGCAAGCATCGTTTTGGCCACACCGGGGACGTCTTCCAGCAAGATATGGCCGCCCGATAGCCATGTCACCAATGACAGAACCAATTGTTTGCGTTTGCCCACAATTGCCAATTCGACATTGCCAATGATCCGCTTGGCTAGCTCACTGACGGCGGCCGGAGAATCGATTTGAGCGGTCTTTTCGCTCGGAATGGGCGTTGCCGGTTGATTCATTCGGGTCGGATCGGGCGTGAAGTGGCGTCGGCCGCGTAATTCGGCACTACAATTGCAATTATGATCATAGCTTGCTGAGGACTGCCGCGGTGGCAGTTTGAACTATCACGTTTGACCGCCATGATGACTCCCAATCTACTGGTTACCGACGACGACGCGGCTTTTCGCCAAGTGCTTTGCGAGGCCTTGGCTCGACGGGGGTTCAACGTCACCGAAGCGACAGATGGCCAAGAGGCGATGGACGTGCTGGACCATAGCGAGGTTCATGTCTGCTTGATCGACTTTCACATGCCACGTTTGACGGGCTTGGACGTGATCCGCCGGCTGCATACGGCCGGCCGAGTGTTGCCGTGCGTATTGATGAGCGCGGACTTGAACGACGAAATCCGCCGCGAGGCCGAATCGATGGCAACGTACGGCGTGCTGGCAAAACCCGTCCGGCTAAAACAGCTAAGCGACGTGGTTTGCAGAGCCCTGGCCGATGTCTATGGCTGGCGGCCCTCGATGTAACGAAAAGTGGCGGCCAAGTTTGTTGGCCGCCGTATCGATGGATGCTAGAGGACTAGCCGAAGATCTTTAGCGATGGCTTGGGGTTCGCTTCGTCAGCCTTGTCCCACTCGCCTTCGATCATCTTTTCTAACTTTTGCAGATCGGTTCGACCGGCCTTTGCCGTCTGACTTCGTTCACCTGTCATCACCAAGATCGTGTCGTTCGGACCGGCTTCGGAAATGGCCCACTTGATCGCTCGCGAACGGTCAGCCACCAATCGCATGGCAGCGCACTTTTCGACTCCGTCAAGTACCGCGTGCGATGCCGGCATGAATGATTTTCGCGTCGCAGGTTGAGCCGTCACGATCGCGTGATCCGCGAACCGTTCGATCAGATTGCCGTAGTGAGCCAGGATCTCGGGTTGCTCGCCGCAATCAACAGCCATCACGCACCAGAGCCGGCCCGCGCCTTTCATTGAACGAAACGTTCGCAACGAAGCAGCCGCTCGTTCAGGTGTACCGGCGACATCCATCACCACCGACGCGTGACCATACCGAGCCAAACGCTGACCGCGGCCAGGCACCGTTCGCAGCGTGCTGATCTTTTCGATCGCTTCATAAAGCGGTTGATCCAGCAACAATCCCACCGCGATTGCTGCGGCGTGATTGGCAGCCATTGCACCGCCGCAAAGCGACGTTTCCATCACTGCGGTCGTGTCGTGATACGTCACCAGCAACGTCGTCATGCCGCCAGCGTGATCGATAATCTTGGCCGTCACGTCGGCTGCTTTACGGACACCGTACGACACATAGCGGACGTCATGATCTTCGATAACTCGCATCGCTCGCGGGTCGTCGGCCGGAGCCACAACGACTCCGTCATCCGCCAACCGATCGAGCACGCATTCCAACCCGTTGGGCCCAAAGTCATTGCCACTGATCGCTGATCCGGTGACCACGACCATATCGAACTCAACCGAATCGTAGTGTCCATAACGAGCTTCGTCGTCGGAAAGTTCGATGACGACGGCTTGCGAACCAGCATCCGCGGCTTCGCCGATCCACGCAACCAATTCGGCACCACTGGCAATCGACTCCGGTGCAGTCACTTGCACGACTCCATCGTGAGAGCCAAGGTCGGTCTGAAAACCAGCACGAACGCCGCTCGATCGCAACAGCGTTGACAACAACAATGACGTCGTTGTTTTGCCTGCCGAACCAATCACGCCGATCGTCAGCACTTTGCGATCAGGACGGCCGAGCATTTCGGCGGTGATGGACGCCATCGCCAAATCGACATCGCCCACGATGCACTGTGCCACAGGGCAGGGAAGCAGTTGTTCGGTCAAGATTGCGGCGGCACCACGAGCCATCGCCTGGGCGACTAATTTGGCAGGATCATCTTTTCCAATTCGGTAAACGATCAAGTCACCAGGCTGGGCAGTCGCTGGCGAGTCGGCGACCGATGTGATTTGCACATCTTCCGAAACGGTCAGACGAGCGGCCGGCAGCGTGCGGCGGAGAGAGACGGGAGATCCGGCTTCAAGCTGATGACGAACCGAATCGTTAGTCGCATTGGAAGGGGTTTGGTTAATCCCGTGACGCATGATGGCCTCCGTGCACATCGCTGTGATTGTGTTTCACGACGGTCCAACCGTCGTCGGAAGAAGCAATCCTCGCTCCACCGATGCAGTGATTGTTCCGATCGCCGAAAAGTGGTCAATAGGAAAAAATCTGCCGTGTGTCGCCATTTGCGGCGATTGATTGACAAAAGTCACTGCGGATTTTTAAATACCGATTCGACATCCGCTCAGGAACTCGCTTTTTCACGCCTCGCAATCTCGAACGCCGGTTCCCCAACGCAGCAAGATTTCATCTGCCGGCATCGCGTGAAACGTCCCGCGCGGGACGAAATCTGGCTACATCAGGCCGGCGTCCTTCATCATCATCTGCAGGTCGTCCCAGGCGGCTTTCTTGGCCGCTGGATTACGCAACAGATAGCTGGGGTGATACGTGACCACGACCTTGCTTTCCAAATACGTGTGCAACTTGCCACGAAGACGGCCGACCGACAATTTTGTCTTCAACAGTTCCTGGGCACTGATGGCACCGAGACAAACGATGTATTCGGGCCGCAACAAAGCCAACTGTTGCTCGTAAAACGTACGGCAATTTTGAAACTCGCCAGGTTCCGGCGTGCGACTGCCTGGCGGCCGGCATTTGATGCTATTGAACAGATACGCGTCTTCGCGCTGGAACTTGCATGCCTGGATCATCTTGGTCAGCAGTTGGCCCGCCTGATCCGCGAACGGCCGACCGCTGCGGTCTTCTTCGGCACCGGGAGCCTCGCCAAAGAACACGAAACGCGGGGTGGAGCTGCCTTCGCCAAAGACAGTCTGAGTGCGACAGTTCGACAAAACCTCGCACTGGGTACAACCAGCCACCTGAAGCGCCAAATCGTCCAGCCGCGCCTTCCGCTCGGCCACCGACAACGACTCGCCCGGATAGGGACCTTCGATCGACGTGAACGCCGGCACCGACTCGACACGGCGAACGGGCCGGGCCGGGCTAGCAACGGCTGCCGGAGGGGCGACTGCTGCTGGCGCTGCCGCCACGGGGACCTCGGCGACCGAAACTTCGGGCATTTCATCGGCTTCGGCGACAAAATGAGCCCCCCAAGCTTCGACTTCGGATTCCTGGGCATTGGGCAGAAAACGGATGCCCGCGCGTGCCAAATGAGCCGCTAAAGCAGCGGTTTGCTCATAGATTTCTTGGGCGTCAAGGGATTCGCCGGCGGTGGAAGCATCGTTTTCGGCCATCCGCCCAGTTTACCGACTTCGCTTTCATCGGGTTACCGGGCCTGTCTGAAACGCCGCTTTGAACGTACTCTGGTGAGCTTCCTGGTCCGTATTCGTCCTCAAGTGTTTGTTCACGTTTCAAATGGCAGTCCCCCAAGTCGCGATCGTTGGCCGCCCCAATGTCGGTAAAAGCAGCCTGTTCAATTGGCTGGCACGCCGCCGCTTGGCCATCGTCGATGACCATGCTGGCGTGACTCGCGACCGAATGGTGACGCTGATCGAGCATGAAGATCGCTTTTTCGAACTGATCGACACCGGCGGAATCGGGATCGTCGACGATGACGATTTGACCGATGACGTTAGTCGCCAAATCGAGCTCGCGATTAATTCGGCTGATGTCATCGTGATCGTCGTTGACGTGCAAAGCGGCATCATGCCGCTGGACGAAAGCGTGGCCGAGCGACTGCGTGGGATCGAGCGACCGGTGATCTTGGTCTGCAACAAGGCGGACCAACCGCACCAAGACATCCAGGCTGAAGAGTTCCACAAGCTGGGCCGCGGCCACATGGTCCAGGTCAGCACGACCCAAAACCGAAACCGTGAACAGTTGCTGGATCTGATCGTTGATCGTCTGCCCGACGCAAACGAAGAAGTTCACGCCGAAACGCAAATGAAGGTCACGATCGTTGGCCGCCGAAACGTTGGTAAAAGCACCTTCGTCAACACGCTGGCAGAATCCGATCGCATGATCGTCAGCGAAGTGCCAGGCACCACTCGCGACAGTGTCGACGTGCGTTTTGAAATGGACGGCCAAACGTTCATGGCGATCGACACACCGGGACTGCGCAAACGCAAGAGCCAGCGAACGGACCTGGAATACTATGGAATGCACCGGGCGCAGCGCAGTGTGCGCCGAGCCGACGTGGTGCTGATGTTTTTCGATGCCTCGGAAACGGTCAGCAAAGTGGACAAGCAGTTGATCGGTTACGTGATGGAAAATCACAAGCCATGCGTGTTCGTGATCAACAAGTGGGACAAACTGCACAACACCGTTCCCACCGATCGCTGGGTGCGTTATCTGCGTGCCCAATTCCCAACGCTCGCCTATGCACCGATTGCGTTCATCACCGGTCAAACGGGCAAGAACGTGAAGGCGCTGCTGAACCACTCGACGATGCTTTACAAGCAATCGTGCGAGCGGGTTTCGACAGGTCAGCTTAACCGTGTGGTCCGTGCGGCTGTCGAAGCCCACATTCCGCCATTGCATCAAGGCCGACGTCCGAAGGTTTACTTTGCAACTCAGGTTGCGACCCAACCGCCAACAATCGTGTTGGTCGTGAACGACCCAAAGTCGATCGGCAATGATTACCAACGGTATCTGTTAGGCGTGTTTCGCGATCACCTGCCGTTTGGCGAAGTGCCGATCAAGATGTACCTGCACAAACGCCATCGCAACGAAGAAGACCCAACCGAAATCAAGTAGCTTGCGCCAGCACAATTGTCGGGGCTTGTCCTAACGAAAGTCGTCAAGACTCGTTTCGGGCCGAAGCTCTTGATCAGCTTCGCTGCTTGAAGATCAGCCTGTGTGCGAGTTACCCAATCAGCTCGTGCAAATGCACGAACGTCTTACCCAGTCGGCCGTTGTAATTCCCGGCGCTGATTCGCATCAGTCCGGGCGTTTTGGCGGCAGCGTGGATCGCGTTTCGGGTCGCGTTTTGTAGCGCCTCCAAATCGCGACCGTTGACGATGATCTCCATGATGGACTTCACTCCATCCGGTACCTTCGACTTGTCACCCAGCTTGTCCTTTAGCGTCGGGCAAAATTCCGCATAGGTTGCCGCGATCAGAAAATCGTAGCTACTGCCCGCCTTGGATCCGCTCGACGCGACTCCGCCGGGAAACGTGGTGATCACATCGGGCGTCGCTTCGGCGGCCACCGAAGCGGCTTCGGCCGCATCTAGCGCCGTCGCTTCATCCGGACCAAAGAACCACAAGTTGCCCCCCATCACACCGTCGCGGAAACCGAAACGCCGCGACAAAAAGAACTCGCCACCGAGCGTTGGAATCACCCACCCCGGCTCGCCATGCCGTGTATCGCGAAACTGGTGACGGTCGCCGAACAGGGCGATTTTCCGGCCAAGTTTAAAGTAGTCCTCGGTATGAAGTTGATTGAACAGAGCCGTGGTCGGACACGTCAGCACGTTCTGACTCAGTCGGGCCAACATCACTTTTTCGAGATGCTTTTCTCGATTCTTGACGAACCGTGGCACATGAAATTGCACCGCAGCGCCGACTCGGCCATCGGGCGTTTCGCTGGCGTCGAGCCATCGTGACACACCGGCTTCGCAGTCACACAGGATCGTGCTGGACGCATGCCCGGTGACCGCATTGACGCAGTGGCGAAGCCAACGCTCGTCACGCGCCGTGATCAGGACTTCGCCATAGATGCTGCGAAATCCCTCAGCGTAGGTGTCTTCGACTAAGTCTTTCAAATCAATCATGGCCTACTTGCGCCCCTTACCGTCGTAGACTTTTTCTTCCGTCACGACTTTGTCCATATAGATATCGTGGTCCTGCATCGGGATCTCGTCGAACATTTGACATTCGAAGGCGAGCGAGACGAGCGGCGTTTCCAAGCGAGCGTTTTCAAGCAGCTTATCGTAATAGCCTTTGCCGTGCCCCGTTCGACCACCAACGGCGTCAAAGGCGACGCCCGGCACCAAGACCAAGTCAAGATCCTTAACGTCAACGTTCTTGGCTGCGACGCCGCGCAAGTCTTCGCGAGGTTCCAGAATCTTGTACATGCCGACTTCGAGTTCATCCATCGACTCGAGCAAGAAGAGTTCCAATTCACCGTCGACGCAGTACGGGATCACGATCTTCTTGTCACTCGCCACTGCGGCCGGAAGCGCGTGTCGTGTGCGGGCTTCGTCGCGAACGTCGACATACCACATCACACACTTGGCCGATTGATATTCAGGCATCGCCATCACACGGTCTGTGATCCGCTGGCTAACCTCTTCCTTATCCACCTGCTCCTTTCGAGCAGCGTGGGCCGCTTTGCGGATTTCGTTTTTACGTTCCGACAGTGAATCAGCAGACATCATCATTCTCCGGTGCAGTGTTTCGAGTTCAATTCCAGCCAGGCTCCAAATGAGCCTACGACCTGGCCAAGGGGGACATGCGACTACAGCGACTCGAACTTCTCGGCCGCCGCCGTCCATGCGTCCGTGTTTTGCGGTTGGTACGTCGTGGGTTCAAAGCTTGCGCGAACAAGCGACCGAGCGTCGTCGATCGATTTCAGCTTGCCCAGCCCGACCATTTGCATCAGCACGTTGCCGATTGCCGTCGCTTCGACCGGTCCCGCAACCACCGTCCGATTGCAGGCGTCGGCCGTCATCTGACATAGCAAAGCGTTGACGGAACCTCCACCAACGATGTGAATCGTTTCGATCGGATGGCCTAGCATCGATTCCAGCATTCCCAGACAAACTCGGTAGCGCAGGGCTAGCCCTTCCAGTGCGGCGCGATAGTACACGCCGTCAGAAGCCGGTTTCGCTTGGCCGGTCGATTCAGCAAATCCGGTCAAGGCATCAACCATGTCGTCGGGCGCGACAAAGTCCATTGCATCGGGATTGATCAACAATCCGAACGCAGGAGCCTGTTTGGCTTCGGTCACCATCGTATCCCAAGACACTTCCTTGCCACGACGTAGCATGGACTGACGGATCTGTTGGAAGATCCACAGACCGCAAATATTTTTTAGCAATCGTGTGCTGCCGCCGACGCCAGATTCGTTCGTGAAGTTCAGCTCGGCGCACTTGTCTGTGATCATGGGCTCGGGCAACTCGCACCCCATCAACGACCAAGTCCCGCTGCTGATGTAACACCAAGACGGTTTGGCCGGCGCAAAGTCGTCCGCCGGCACCGCCAACACGGCTGATGCCGTATCGTGCGTCGCTGGCAAGACGACCGAGACACCATCGAGCCCCGTGAATGACGCGACCGACGGCTGAACGGGGCCCAAGTTGGTCCCCGGTGACGTCGTTTCCTTGAACAGGGACGAAGGCAAACCGAGCCGAGCGATCAAATCGCGACTCCATTGGCCGTTTCGCGGGTTGGAAAGCTGGGTCGTGGAAACGTTCGTGATTTCGTTGCTGTGGACGCCAGATAGCAGCCAGTGAAAAAAGTCGCCGATCAACAAGAACTGATCCGCCGCTTCCAGCCCTGGATCCCCCGCCAACTTGGCTGCTAGCAATTGGTAGGCAGTGTTGATTTCCAGAAATTGCACCCCGGTAGCGTCAAAAATCTCGGACCGAGGCACAATTTCGAAGGCTTTTTCCAGCATGCCGCGAGTCCGTCGATCGCGGTGATTGAAACACGAGCCAGCGAATTGGCCGACTTTGTCGATCAAGACATAATCGACGCCCCAGCTATCAACGCCGACCGATTCGATGTTGACGTACTTGGCCGACGCCATTCGCAACCCGGTTTGGATCTCGCGCCACAGCCCCAATACATCCCATTGCAGCGAGTCGTGAACACGGACCGGTTCGTTGGCAAAACGGTGGATCGCATCAAGGGTCAGCTTGCCGTCCACGACGACGCCAGCGATAACCCGACCACTACTGGCCCCTAGGTCGACGGCCAAGTGGGCGACATGCTGCGAGCTGGGCGTTGGGGCAGAAGATGCAGATTTCGTCGATGACATAAAAATTGGCGATTAGCGTGGGAATTCCAGTAAAAAACGGCAATTAGCCGCTCCATTTTGCTAGCTCGCCAGCCTATCGAACTCGCCGCCAACCTGCCAGTCTCGGCCCGCAACCCGCCGCCCAAATCTTGCTTCAAAACTGCCACCCAATCAACAGACCACCCAAAAGAGCTACGTCATTGCTATCGATTTGTTGAGCCAAAGCCCAGGTCAGCGATACCCGTTTGAAAAACCGAAAAGGCATGTAACTCGGGGTGCAATAACGCTTTACCGATGACAACTCGGCGCAGCGGAGAACAAAACCAAAATTCTGCAGTTGACCGGTCCCGGCAAGGGCGTAATCTAATGCTACCGAGACGGTGAAGAGGCCAGAAAACGCCCAGCCGATTCGGAACAAAACACAGCCGAGATTTGAATGCAAGTCATTGACTGCATTCGAGTTACGCTAGGACGCAGCGGCCTCCCTTTTTGGGGGATCGGTAACTGCATGAATAGTGCGAACGTCACATTTTGGACGTCTCTGGCAAATCGTCTCCGCGAGTTCGCCTTGCGTGAGGTTGACGCGGTCAGCTTGCGGCCACGGGCTGACATTCGTCGATGGTGAGAGGCATGCTTTCGAGCTTGTCGATCATCTCACGAAACCTCACGGGCCGGGTACAGGAGTACCCGGCCGCGAACGCTCGCAGAGAGACTTTTTTCTTAGGGCGCGACCGGCGTCGCTTTCTTAACACCAAAAGAGGCTACTGCCCGCATCCACATTCTCGACAGGACTCGAACGTGATGCTCACGGCTAATGCTTCAGATCGATCTCGCCACGCTCCCACGCGGAAATGAAGGCGGGCAAGCTTGGCAAGACTCCCTTTGCCCCGCGCAGTTCAGCCGGCGTCATCCAAAAGTACTCGCTGACTTCCTCTTCGAATGGGATCGGTGTGATCGCGTGGTCCAAGCGAGCCAGCCACCATGCCAACCTTGTCCCCCACGGCGTTACACTTCGCCAGCACAGTCGGACCGGTTCAACATCGATCGTCAGTTCTTCCTGCATTTCGCGAACCAACGTTTCATGTTCTTCCTCACCTTTTTCAACCGTACCGCCGGGCAGACACAACTTGCCAGGCGCGGTCACCGTCAACGCGCGGCGAATGATCAACAGTCGTTCTTCGCGAAAAATCACACCCACGACACCTCGTTTGTTTTCGAAGTTGCCTCGCGGTACTCGTTCGGACGAAACAGATTTTGGTGGTACGTTGCTCATACGTGTGCTTTTAGCGGAAGCCGACTACCGCGACAATCGCACCCACGCCATCCACTCCCCATCCGAGGCCAATCAGATCGCAAACGTTAGTCGAAAATTCTTCCACGGCCCCGAGTCTCAGGAAGCGATTCGAATCATCACGACTCTGCGGCAAGCCGGCTTCGTTGCCCTGCTTGCGGGCGGCTGCGTTCGCGATGCCATGCTAGGCAAACAACCGAAAGACTACGACGTCGCCACCGACGCCACCCCCGATGCAGTTCGAGACGTATTCGGAAAAAAGAGTACGCTGGCGTTCGGCGCGTCCTTCGGCGTGATCGGCGTGCTGCCACAGCGAGACACGAAAGCTAGCACCGCAAGTTCGACTGAATCCACGATCCAGCCAACCGAGGTTGCAACTTTTCGAAGCGACGGCGAATACAGCGACGGACGTCGCCCCGATTCGGTGCACTTCGGCGACGCGAAGCAAGACGCTCTGCGGCGCGACTTTACGATCAACGGGCTGTTCTACGATCCGCACACCGACGAAGTAATCGACTATGTCGGTGGCGAAGCCGACCTACAAGCAGAACGTTTACGGACGATCGGCAATCCCGCCGATCGGTTCGGCGAAGACAAGCTGAGGATGTTGCGAGCGGTACGTTTCGCGACGACGCTCGGGTTTGCAATCGATCCGTCCACTCGTGACGCGATCGAATCGTTCGCTAGCCAGATGAATGTTGTCAGCGGAGAACGAATCGGTGCGGAAATGCGCCGCGTTTTCACATCGCCGTCGGTGGTCCAGGGACTGCGTCATTTGATCGACTGCAAACTGGATGAAACGGTGTTGCCTGAAATTTCCGCCGTCAATCTAGACCAGCTTGCCGCCAAGACAAACAAATTGAGCAACCGCTCGTTTGCGATCGTGATGGCATGCTTTCTGCTGCAAACCGATGCACCCGAGCAAGCGTTAGCGGCGATCGCAGATCGCTGGAAACTCTCAAACGAGGAAGTGCGTCAGATCACGGCGGCAATCCTGCACTACCCCGTGATTGGCGGTGCGGACCGGTTGGCTTGGTCGGTCGTGCAGCCGATCCTGATCGATCGTGATGCCGAAACGATCATCGAAGTGGCCGAAGCGAATTCGAAATCCAGCGACGAAGCCGGCATCGCGATCGCTCGGCGTGCGATGGCGATGCCACGGAAGGAACTCGATCCGCCACCATTTTTGAACGGCAAAGACTTAAAAGATCTCGGCATCCCGGCCGGCCCGCTTTACAAGTCGATCCTGCAATCGATCCGCGACGCTCAACTTGATGGAAAGATCCACTCACGCGGCGAAGCCATTACCCAAGCCCAGCAGCTATCAAACTCGTTATGACAGAAACTCCCAACATTGCTCATTGGTTCGGCGCCGACCTTGCACCGGGCGAATCGGCCAACACGGAACTGCAAGTCACCGAAAGCTACAGCGGCCGGAACATTTCAATCCCGATTCGCGTTTGCCGTGGCCTGACTGACGGGCCAACGGTCTTCGTAACCGCCGCGCTTCATGGCGACGAACTAAACGGAACCGGCGCCATCCGCATGCTGATCGACAATGACGATTGGAAACTGCAGTCAGGCACTGTTCTGATGATCCCGGTGCTGAATCCTTTGGGATTCGAACAGCACTCGCGTTACCTACCTGATCGACGCGACCTGAACCGCTGTTTTCCTGGCACGGTCAGCGGCAGCATGGCATCACGATTAGCGAAAGTGATCTTCGATTCGGTCATCACCCAGTGCGATTTCGGGATCGACTTGCACACCGCAGCAGTCCGGCGGACGAATTTTCCGAACGTGCGAGCGAACTTAGAACATCCTGATTGCTTGCGGCTGGCGACTGCGTTTGGATGTGGGATCTTGCTGCACGGTAACGGCCCCAAAGGATCATTGCGGTTGGAAGCGACTAAAGCGGGATGTCCGACGATCGTGGTCGAAGGTGGCGAAGTTTGGAAAGTCGAGTCGTCAGTTGCCGAGTGCATGACTCGCGGAATCCTAAATGTCTTCAAAGAGCTTGGCATGATGGACGGCGAACAGGACTTGCCCGATTCACAAGTCACTCTGCGGGAAACCAAGTGGCTGCGTGCCGAACGGGGCGGGTTCATGTCGCTGCACGTGGCGCCGGGCGACAGCGTCGAAAAAGGGCAAGCGATCGCAACCAACAGCAGCTTGTTGGGTGAAGAAAAAGGTCGCTTGGTCACACCGTTTTCGGGAATCGTGATTGGCATGACGACTCTGCCCGCGGTCCAGCCTGGCGAACCGGTCGTCCAGATCGGGCGTCTTGCCGACCCTAAATCCGCACGGCGTCACGCCAAGCAAGTCGCCGGCGACGACGTGCAACGCACCGCCCACGAACATCTAGCCACCAACATCCATGTGACCGAACCGAGCGAAGAAGAACCAAACAAGCAGGAACCACCGGCGAAATAGCGTGAAATGACGCGTCAACAAATTGGACGCCCAGCCGAGAACTCGACAAGATGAAGCAGGCCGGCTGATCGACTGATCTTGACCCAATCTGGCCGCCGAGACTAAACCTAAACGACATCAAAACAGATCAAGGATGATGCTGTTCCGACCTCAGACCCACGTACCTAGCCAAGGAAGGCCCAACGATGGCCAATCCCGCAAATAACGTCCCGTTGATGGACGTCAATCGTGACAATCTTCCCCTGCGTGAAGAATTCATCGAGGCCCTGACCGATGTCGTCGACAGCGGTCGTTTTCTGTTCGGCCCAGATGTGGTTGAACTCGAAAGCGAAGTCGCGGCCTACAGCCAAGTCGACAACGCGATCGGCTGTGCGTCGGGCAGCGACGCGCTGCTGCTGGCAATGATGGCGTTGAACATTGGGCCTGGGGACGAAGTGATCGTGCCCAGCTTTACGTTCTTTGCATCAGTTAGCTGCATCACACGACTGGGTGCGACGCCCGTCTTTGTCGACATTCGACCCGACACGTTTAACATCGACGCCGAAAAGATCGAAGCCGCGATCACTCCGCGAACCAAAGCGATCATTGCCGTCCACCTGTTTGGCCAATGCGCTGAAATCGACCGCATCTGCCAAATCGCCTGCGCTCACGATGTCGTCGTCGTCGAAGACGCAGCACAAGCCATCGGCGCCGCCTATCATTCACGCCCAGCGGGCAGTTGGGGACTGATCGGTTGCTTCAGCTTCTATCCCACGAAAAACTTGGGCGGCATGGGTGACGGCGGCATGATGACGTCGCTCGACCCTGCAACTGCCGACCGCCTGCGTTTGTTTGCCGGTCACGGAATGCGACCGCGATACTTCCACAAAGTGGTCGGGATCAACAGCCGACTGGACACGTTCCAAGCCGCCGTGCTGCGAGTCAAACTGCGCCACTTGCCGGAAGCGGTCGAAGCACGACAAACCATTGCGTCGCGCTACAAGCGTTGGCTGACCGAGGCTGGTGTCGTCGGCGACGATACGATGGTGCTGCCTTACGAAGATCCAAACGCATTCCACGTTTGGAACCAGTACGCCGTTCGGATTCCTGGTGGACGCCGCGACGCACTGCGAGCTCACTTGTCCGAGCAAAATGTGGGCAGCGAGATCTATTACCCGATCCCTGTTCACAAGCAAGAATGCTATCGCGACAAGAAGTATTCCGATGCCTCGCTTCCTGAAACGAACAAAGCTTGTGCCGAAATCATGAACCTGCCGATCTTCCCCGGTTTAACCGAATCGGAACAACGGCAAGTTGTCGACACGGTGGCGAAGTTCTATTCGGCTAGCAATCGGATGGTTGCGTAAGCACGTTTTTCCGGTGTGATCCCGCGGGCCTTGTTTGCGGGTTCGCGTGCCAGCGTCAACTCATTCGCTTGACGGCTTTGGCCGCTAATTTGGGAATCGACTTGCGGATTTCAGCCCAAGTCGGTTGGGCGTCTTTTTTGGGACGCACGATGAAGTCGTATCCGGTCGGCAATACTTGTTGCTGCAATCGAAACGATTCGCGGATCAGTCGTTTCCAACGATTACGTACGACCGCGTTGCCGGTCCGTTTAGGAATGGTGACGCCCATTCGCGCCCTAGCATCCGGCGACGACGCGATCGCGAACAACACCAGGACTCCGTCGGCTGCGCACGAGCCCTTCTTTAACGCGAGAGTAAACTCACTGGCGCGTTTGACTCGTTGATGTTTGCCGAAGGTGTATCGCATGCTCTCTAGAACGCCAGATCATCGCGAAGGCTAACCGAGTTGCGTTCTTCGAACTGCTCGATCAGCTTCTTCGATTCATCATCGATTGTTTTCGGCACTTGAATCTGCAAGACCACCAACAAGTCGCCGGCCGTGCCATCGCGATGCTTGACGCCTTGACCCTTCAAACGCAGCCGCGTGCCGCCGCTGGTACCGGCTGGCACGGTGACGGCAACCACTTTATCAGGCGTCGGCACGTCGACTTTGGCGCCCAAGATGGCTTCGCCAACCGAGATTGGCACGTTGACTTCGAGATTGCGGCCAATGCGTTTGAAATGCGGGTGATCCGAAACCTTGATCAGCAAGATCAAGTCGCCTTGCGGTCCGCCGTTGGGCGAAGGTTGCCCACGCTCGCGTAAGCGAATCTTTGATCCGGTTTCGACACCCGGTGGAATCGTAACGGCAATCTTCTCGTTGTCTCCGCCAGATGCCAGATAGAACTCGGTCTTGCCACCGCGAACAGCGACTTCCAATGGAATATCAAGTTCGTGTCGAACGTTAGCACCGGGCTGAGGCGGCGCCGGACGCCGAGCTCCGCCACCCGGTCCACGGCCAGCCCCGCGACCGCCTCCGCCGCCGACCATTTGTTCAAAGAAGTCGCCGAAGCCTTCGAATTGTGCTCCACCACGACCGCGACCGCCAAAGATCTGCTCCAAATCGAGCCCCTCGAAGCCTGCCGCTCCACCACCGCCAGCGCCACCGCCAGGATTGAAACCTGAACCGCGTATTTTTTCAAAGTCGGCGCCATAGCGGTCGTACGCCGCCCGTTTTTCATCGTCGCTCAGAACGTCGTTCGCTTCTTGGATCCGCTTAAACCGATCTTGATACTTCTTGTCGTCAAGATTCTTGTCCGGGTGGAACTTGATCGCCAACTTGCGATACGCCTTTTTTATTTCGTCCTTCGTTGCAGTACGAGGAACGCCCAGAGTTTGATAAAGGTCTTCAGCCACGAATATCGTCAGGGGAAACAGAGGAGTCGGATGCCAATGATTGTGCTCCGCCAAAATGGCAGATTTCAACTCAAACGGCTAGGTATTGCAAACCGCGAACCGGATCGACTTGCCAGACGCCCGAACATCAATTTTTCCCGGCAAAGTGTACCGTTGTTCGTTAGTACTGGGGTCTTGGTCGGCAATTGTCGCGGCCAGTCGCAGCCAATGATCCCGTGTCATCTCGCCACGCGGCCATCCCAATCGATCCCAAATCGTCTGCAACCCGGCGATCACGACCGCCGAAGGAGTCTCGCTGTCTCGCCAAACTAAGACTTTGCCATCAGCCACCGCCTGGGCCTGGACCCAATCCGCACCTGCCGAATCGATCAAATCACGCCAATCACGCTGGGCCATCGCCGCCCGACCGATCGCTTCGGTGGCGTCCGCGTACCGAGATTCAATCAGCGGGATCAGCTCGTTGCGAAGCCAGTTGCGTTGGTACACCGTTTCGGCGTTGGACGCATCTTCTCGCCATGATTGTCCAACTTTGACCAGATAATCGCGAATCGATTGGCGGCGAACACCGATCAGCGGCCGAACGATGACCAAATCGTCGTCAACCGGCCGATGCGGGGCGATCCCTGCTAACCCGGATGGCCCAGTTCCACGCATCAAGTGGTGCAGCACCGTTTCGACGTTGTCGTCAGCCGAATGAGCCAGGGTGATATAGCGACAACCGAGCGATTTGGCTGTATCGACCAGGAACTCGAGTCGCGCCGATCGCAACGAGGCTTCGTCTGATTTAGTTTTGAGGGCGCGGCCGCCGACGAATCTGACGCCAAGCGACCGAGCCAAGGCTTCGACAAAATGCTCGTCCCCATCGGACGCTTCACCTCGCAAGGCATGGTTGAAATGAGCCGCCACGAGAAAACCCGACTGAGGCAGACTCGCCCCGATTTCCGCCATCACACGCAGCAGCCCCACGCTGTCCGCACCACCACTGCAGCCGACCACGACGCCCACACCCGCCCACCGATGGGGTGGCCAGGCGTCGGAGAGCTGATCGATTAGAGTCGTCGCGGCTGGCATGAAGAAGGAGGCCGAGAACTTTCTTGATGACTGGAAAACTGGCACTTTTGGAGCCGCGAGCCGCCCCGAGCAACTTAATCCGACGCCGGTTGTTTCGCGGGAAGTTGCAAGCTGGTAATCTTGTGAAGTGATCCCTCCCGCTCCTTTGGTGGCAGGATTGGCATCACTCAATGTGAAGATTAACACCCCACCGGACAACAGAACCTCCCCCGTTGTTCGTCGATGATGTGTTCAACGCTTGTCTGCGCTTTCCAAACCTTTGACTGCGACATTGTACCGATGTGGTCCCTCGTTCTAACGATTTTCACCTGGCTTCGCCCTGGCTATCTGGCCGGCGACTGCTTGTTTGATCGTGTGACGGCATCACGTTTTACATCTTCCGCAAGTTGTGCGTCCGCGCCGAACTTGCAGTCCAGCGGTTTGTTTCTAGCGATCGATTCACTCGTTCAACGTATCACGACGAGACTTTGCAACGGCCGGTTTTCGAGTTCTCGATTTCGAGGACCCATCAATGAATACGACGATCGCCTTCTACTGCCTGATCTCGCTGATAGCCGGATCCGGCATCACGTTTGGGCTGTTCAAAGCCAACGATAAAAAGCGAACTGAAAAAGCGAACGAAGAAGCCGAAAGGCTACTCGCCGCGGCTCGCGCCAATGCCGAAACCCATCGCGCCGAGTTGCTGCTTGCAGCCAAAGAATCGGCGCTGAACGTCAAAGCATCCGCCGATGAAGAACTGGCGGCCGGACGCAAAACGCTATTGATTCGCGAACAGAAACTCGACCGACGGGACGAGCAACTGCACCAACAAGAAGACTCGCTGCGAAAAGCCCAACGCGGTCTCGAGAGCAGCCAGACTCGCTTGGCAACTCAGATGAAAGGCGTTTCGGATCAACGCGTCATGCTGGAAAAGAAGCTGAAAGAGCAGCAAACGATTCTGGAAACGGCTAGCGGTATGTCGCGAGCCGAAGCGACCGAAAAACTGATGGCGTCGCTGGAACAGGATCTCGAACACGAACGCGGCTCGGTTCTGCTGAAACACAAGAAGAAAATGGCCGACTTGGTCAACGCTCAGGCTCGTGAAATCCTTTTGACCGCGATCCAGCGTTACTCGTCCGCCCATACCGCCGAATCGACCACCAGCACCGTGGACGTGCCGACCGACGATATGAAGGGCCGTATCATTGGCCGCGAAGGTCGCAACATCCGCGCGTTCGAAAAAGCAACTGGCGTCGATGTCATCATCGATGACACGCCGGGCGTCGTCATCGTCAGTGGATTTGATCCGGTCCGACGCGAAATCGCTCGCCAGTCGCTCGGTGCGTTGATCGCCGACGGCCGCATCCACCCTTCCAAGATCGAAGAAGTCGTCGAAGAGACCACCAAAAAGATCGACGGCTTCATCATGCAGAAGGGCCGCGAGGCGGCCGACGAAGTCAACGTGCCGGGACTGCACGACAAGATCATCCACATGCTCGGACGGCTGCATTTCCGGACTTCGTACAGCCAAAACGTGCTGCGGCACAGCGTCGAGGTCGCGTTCATTTCCGGCCTTGTCGCAGAAATGATCGGCATGGACGGCGACCTGGCTCGCCGCTGTGGATTGCTGCACGACATCGGCAAAGCCGCCGACCACGAACTCGAAGGCGGCCACCCGAAAATCGGTGCCGATTTGCTACGACGACACAGCGAAGGCCCCGAAGTCGTGCATGCGGCGCTGGGCCACCATGACGAAATCGTCACCGAGCACCCGTACACCATGCTGGTCGCGACGGCCGACGCGTGCAGCGCCAGCCGCCCGGGCGCTCGCCGGGAATCGCTGGAACGTTACGTCAAACGGATGGAGGAACTGGAATCGATCGCGAACCGTTTCGACGGCGTTCGGCAAGCGTTCGCAATCAGCGCGGGCCGCGAATTACGTGTGATCGTGGCCAGCGAAAAGACGACCGACGAACAGGCTGCCTCGATCTGCCACGACATCGCCAAAGCCTTCGAGTCAGAGCTTACTTACCCAGGCGAGATCAAAGTCACGGTCGTCCGCGAAGCCCGATTTATGGCGACCGCCAAATAGTGAATGTTCTGTTAAGTTTACGTGAAGAAAAAGACCGGTGCGTGCGGTACGCCGGTCGATTGCCGCTGCGGCAGTGCCACTTTCGAACCGACCGAGCACCGGTTTGACAGGGCTCCACTATGTCAGATCTCATCTGCGTCTAAACTTAACGAAGCGTTCGAAATCGACCGAGCTAGCAGTCATCCAACCTTCGAGCCTTCTCAATTGTGAAGAATCAGTCTCCGTCGATTCTTCACCGGTAGCGTGTGAGAAAGCGTCATTCATAATCGCGGGCCCGTTCTCGTTTCAAGTCTATCGGAGCTCCCATTGATGAAATTCACACGCCCCCCAGTTGCATTAATAGCCATGGTCGCCCTTGGGTTGCTGGTTGGCTGCGATTCGTCCAAGACCACGACTTCGGCGCCAACCGCCGACAGCGTTCAAACCGACTCGGCAAGCGAGTCTACATTGGTCGGCGACATCAAGATCGACGGCAGCAGTACGGTTCAACCGATCAGTGACGCAATCCGCGAAGCCTTCATTGCCCAACATCCCGGCGTCAAAATCACTGTCGGCGGCGAAGGAACCGGAAACGGATTCAAAGAGTTCTACGGCAAGGCAACGGACATCTCCGATGCGTCCCGCCCAATCAAGCCCGGCGAACTCGAAAAGGCCCAAGCTGCTGGCGTTAAATTTGTCGAGCTAGCAGTCGCTTACGACGGTTTGACAATTGCGATCAACCCAGACAACGACTGGGTCAAGTCATTGACAGTCGAGCAACTGGAAAAGATTTTCGTCGGCAAAGACGCAGCGAAAAAGTGGAAGGACGTTGACCCCAGTTGGCCTGACCAAGAAATCAAAATTTTCTCGCCGGGAACCGGTTCGGGTACTTACGATTACTTCAAAGAAGTCGTCGCTGACAAACAAGAAATGCGTGGCGACATGACACTGAACGAAAACGACAACGTGCTGGTTCAAGGCGTTGCCGGCAACAAGTTCTCGATTGGATTCTTTGGTGTTGCCTACTACACGCAAAACGCGTCGATCTTGAAGGCGGTCCCAATCGTCAACCCAGAAATCAACGAACCGGTTTTGCCCACGACTGAAAACATTGCATCGGGCAAGTACGCTCCGTTCAGCCGCCCGCTGTTCATTTATGTCAGCGAAGAATCGCTTGCTCGCGCCGAAGTACAGACGTTTGTCGAGTTCTATCTGGAAAACGTGTCGACGTTCTGTGCCGAAGGAAAAGTCGACTACGTCCAACTGCCCGGCGACTTATTTGAGCGCACCATGACGATCTTCGACGATGTGACCACCGGAACGCATTTCATCGACGCCGACGGCAATTCACGTGAAGGCGCGTTCGCAGAACTGTACGTTGCCGAAAGCTTAGACGCGAAGTAAGTAACCGTTCGTCCACGAAATCACCTCGATCTCAAAGTCACCGATGTCGGCTCGTCAGAATACGCCGCTACCCGTAGCTCTGCAAAAACGCAATTTTCGTTCGACCGCGGCCAGCGAGTTCCGCGAGCGATGTGTGGTTGCATTTCTTGCGATGTGCGGACTGACGACGGTATTGATCACGGTCTGCATTGTGGGAATGCTGGTGAGCCAGAGCTGGAATTTCTTCCAAAGCGAGCATGTCTCGTTTGGTGAGTTCCTGACCGGCACCGAGTGGACGGCGTTGCAAAGCCAGGAACTCGAAAACGCCAAGTTCGGGATCTGGCCGCTGCTTAGCGGAACGCTTCGCGTCACCGTGATCGCGATGATCATCGCCCTGCCACTGGGCCTGATCACGGCGATCTACCTTTCGGAATTTGCCAGCTACCGAGTTCGCAGCATCCTGAAACCGACGCTCGAAATCATTGCGGGCATCCCAACGGTCGTACTGGGGTTCTTTGCGATCTTGGTGATCAGCCCATCGTTGCAATGGTTCACTGCTGGTGCGTTCGACACATTCAACGCGACCAGCGCAGGTATCGCTGTAGGCATCCTGTGCTTGCCGATGGTCACCAGTTTGTCCGAGGACGCGATGCGAGCAGTGCCGTCGGCGCTGCGAGACGCTGCGTACGGGCTTGGCAGCACGCCGTTCGAAACTGCGGTAAAAGTTGTGGTGCCAGCCGCCCTTTCGGGAATCATTTCGGCGTTCTTGCTGGCGTTCAGTCGAGCAATCGGTGAAACGATGGTCGTGGCACTCGCGGCCGGCACGCGAGCAACGGCAACGCTGGATCCTCGCGAGCAATCGCAAACGATGACGGGATTCATCGTTGAAATGATCAAGAGCGAAAACGAGTACGGGACCGTCCAATACTTCAGCCTCTATGCCGTCGCGATCACGTTGTTCGTGATCACGTTTGGAATGACGCTGCTTGGCCAACTGATCCGCCGTCGCTTCCAAGAGTCATATCAATGAGCGACATGCCAAACGCAGAAGAACGATCCGGCGACGCCCGTTCGCAACGCAAGTCAAAGCCCGCCGACCCGCTGCCTTCGGCATTGGTCGATCGCGACCAAGTTCAGGCACGCAGCAACGCACAGAAACGCAAGTCTTTCGATCGCATGTTTTTCTGGTTGTGCGTCGCGATCGCTTCGTTAAGCGTGGTCGTGTTGGTCGTGCTGTTGGTCTCGATCGGCTTCCAAGGCCAAAGTCGCTTGACCAGTGACTTGATCAACAATTCGCATAGCGAATTAGAACCGGCCAAGTCGGGAATGTGGCCGTCAATCATCGGATCGCTGTTGGTGTGCGGAATCTCGGGCCTTGTTGCTCTGCCACTGGGAATCGGCACTGCCATTTTCTTGGAAGAGTTCAAACCGGCGAATAAGCTGCTGCGAACGCTGCACGGTTTCATTCAGTTGAACATCGCCAATTTAGCGGGCGTCCCATCGATCGTATTCGGCCTGCTCGGGCTGACCGTGTTTGTTTACATGTTCAACGTGTTCGGACAAATCCAAGTCAACCGCCCAAGCGACTGGGAGCTGTTCGGCGTCAATCACTATTACCAAGTCCTGTCGCTTGAGCCCGGACAAACGATCCTGGTGCCCCAGCAAGATCAATCGCAAACCACCATCAAAATCAGCGAACCCATCGAAGGCATCGACAATGATGGCAACCCGTTCCAGATTGAAATCTGGGACCGAGCATCGGGCCCGAAACCGGCGGACCGCGAAACGCGTTTGAAAACAGTAAAGAAGGGCGCCGTCGGTGGTTCTTACTCCAAACGGTCCTGGTACTACTTTCGTCTTCCGTTCGGAAAGAGTTTCCTGGCGGCCGGGCTAACGCTGGGCTTGGTTATTTTGCCCGTCATCATCATCGCGACGCAAGAATCGCTGCGTGCGGTTTCTCCATCGCTTCGTGAAGCCTCGCTGGGACTTGGCGCCACCCAGTGGCAGACCACTCGCAATATCAGCCTGCCGGCGGCGCTGCCGGGAATATTAACCGGGGCAATCCTAGCGCTCGGACGCGCGATCGGCGAAGCCGCGCCCGTTTTGGTCGTGCTTGGCGCGGCGATTGCCAAGAACCGAGGCCCCGAAAACCTGATGGATTCGGTCGTGACGATGCCAGTTCTGATTTTCAACTGGGCTGGCCGCCCTCAAGACGTGTATCAACAATTGGCTGCGGCTGCCATCATCGTGTTGCTTGTCGTTCTGCTAGCACTAAACTCAGTAGCAATCTACGTTCGCCATAAAGTCCAATCGCGGTAACTGAAATTTTTACGCCTTCCAGCAACGCTTCTATGACCGCTGACCCATCGCCCACGAACGTCGAATCGACAATCGCCGATTCAACGGTAAAGCAGGATCCGCTGCCTAACCGTGCGTCCAATCCTGCGCCCAAGCCGGATTCGCAGACGCTGATCAAGATTGAAAATTTCGACGCCTATTATGGTGATTTCCAAGCAATCCATTCGCTCGACATCCAGATCCCACAAAACAAGGTCACCGCATTCATCGGGCCAAGCGGATGCGGGAAAAGCACCTTGCTACGGTGGATCAACCGGATGAATGACACGGTCCCATCGGCACACGCCAATGGGACACTGCGAATGGGCGACCTCGATATTCTGGCGTCAACGACGGACGCCGTTTCTTTGCGGCGTCAAGTTGGAATCGTCTTTCAAAAACCCAACCCGTTCCCTAAGTCGATCTACGACAACGTTGCCTTCGGACCGCGACTGCACATGCGACTGACGAAGTCCGAACTGGACGAATTGGTGGAATGGTCGCTGCAAAAAGCTGCCGTTTGGGAAGAAGTCAAAGATCGCTTAAAAAAACCTGCACTCGGCTTGTCCGGCGGCCAACAACAACGCTTGTGCATTGCCCGTGCGATCGCCGTCGGTCCAAAAGTCCTGTTGATGGATGAACCTTGCAGTGCCCTGGATCCATCGAGCACGCTTGCGATCGAAGACCTAATGGATGAGCTTCGCGACCAATACACGATCGTGATTGTCACCCACAATATGCAACAAGCATCCCGGTGCAGCGACAAAACGGCGTTTTTCTTCGAAGGCCGACTCGTCGAATTCGGCGAAACCGAGCAGGTGTTCACGCTGCCCAAAAAACAACAAACCGAAGACTACGTTAGCGGCCGTTTCGGATAAGCCACACGTTGCTTCGACATCGCGACGTTGTTTCATCGCCGTGACGCCAGAAACAAACTTGCGCCAATGTGGTTTATAAAGCGGCGAGACTCAGTCGGTCCCGATCCGCATCATTTATTCTCTTTTAAACGTACAGCCACCAAGTATGACCAAGCATCTCGAACGCGAATTGGAAACACTACGCAGTAAGTTGGTCGCCCAATTCGGCATCGTTGAACAGATGATTCAATTGGCGGTACGCTCGCTGGTCGAGCGGCGAACCGACTTGGCCGACCGTGTGATTCAGTCCGACGACGAAGTCGACCAAGCCGACATCCAAATCGAAGAAGAATGCCTAAAATTGCTAGCCCTGCATCAACCGGTCGCCACCGACATGCGATGGTTGATCTGCGTGGTGAAGGTCAATGGTGAACTTGAACGTATGGCAGACTTAGCATGCAACATGGCCGAGCGAGCCAAATCGCTAGACCTTTTCCCGCTCTTCCCCGTTCCCGAGGAATTGACCGAAATGGTGGTGACTACCAACAAAATGGTCAAAATTTCGCTCGATGCTTTCATCGAACGTGATCCAGTCAAAGCGAACGAAGCGATCCAACTTGACGATCTTATCGATACCATGAACCGTGTCGTAATCGACCAATTACACGAAACGATGCGTTCCGATCCGGACTTGATCGAACCAGCCGTTCACTGCTTCAGTGCGTCTCGTCACCTGGAACGAATCGCCGACTTGGCCGAGAACATCTCCGAAGACGTGATCTACATGGTCACAGGCGAAATCGTCCGTCACAAACACGGGTCGACATCCCAACCACCGAACTAGACCCGTCTGCGGCTCAAGTCTTGGGAACAGTCCGTATCGAAAATCAAGTTACGGTAAAAAACTCACTCGCTGTTCCGTCTTCTAGACAAAAAACCAAAGCGACATTGGCGTGCCATCCCCGCTAGTGAAGTGATCGTTCAACATCATGGTCGCGACCAAAATTGATGCGTTCGTAGCGGCATGGACGGCAATCAGTGCGAACAAGTCTTTGCGATAATAGAACCACAGGTTGGTGGTCACCGCCCAAGGCAGCATGACCCACGCTTCCCACAACTGGTGAGTCGCCAAAAAGACCGCCACCACGACCAGAAAACTTCGCCATGTGAACCGAGCCACCGGAACTTTTCGATAATCCGATTCGTCGCCGTTTGGATCCAACACATCCGCGAACCGCATCAAAAAACTACGCATGAAAATCTCTTCCATCCATGGCGTTACAATCGCGTAGCCCAGCATCCGAATGGCCATGACTAGCGGAACCAACGAGGCACCGGCCATCAGTGGATTCATTTCCGTCGCGTCAAATTCAGGCTGCAGGTTCGGAAACAAGATGAACGGAGCCATCCACATCGCGGCCAGCCCAACGCCAAGCAAGATATCCACCGCCGTCATCGCCGTCACGTGAAAACGCAGCTCGGGATACTCGCCCCGTCGCCAAAAGTAAATCAGCAAGCCAAGCGGAACCGCAACTCTCACCGCCAACATTGCTGCGGCACCTGCTTCGCCAACTCGCGCAGAAATTTCGATCAACAACAAAAACGCCATGATCGGCGTCACATAAGGCCAGTAAGATTCGCTTGGCTGACGTTGCGGTTGAGCGGATTCCGTCATTGACTCACTTTCCGTTTTCACACGACCAAACTTCGATCGCAGGCGCGGCATCCGCGACTAGCCCGATCGACCGAGCCATTTCCGATAGCCGCCCAAGCGACGCGCGGCCGATATCGCCCAAATCGATCGTCCAATCATTGACGTAAAGCTGGACGTGCTGCATCAACACGTCGTCATTGAATTCTTGTGCGTGCTTGCGCATCGTTGGCATCGCGGTGACCGGATCCGCCATCGCCACTTCAAGCGACTGACGAATAACCGATTGGACCTTGGCGATCGTTTCATCACCAAGACTACGATTGGCAACGATCCCGCCAAGCGGCAGCGGAGACTGCGTGGCCTGTTCCCATCGCGTCCCCAGGTCTTCGACCAAAAACAAGCCTTCGCTTTCCCAAGTGAATCGCCCTTCGTGAATGCAGACCCCAAAATCAGCATCATGATTCGCTAACCGTGGCATGATGTCCGAAAACACACATTGCTCGGTGCGAGTAGTGTTCGGATAGAACAGCGAAAACAGCAACGTCGCCGTCGTATGACGCCCCGGGCACAGAGTTACAAGTTGCGGTGATGCCGGTGTCGGAACTTGATTCTCGGTGGCCGCTAACAACAGCGGCCCCACACCGAAACCTAGCGCCGATCCGCTGGGCAAAACGACTGTTTTGTCGGTCATCAACAGTGCGGCGTGAAAGCTTGCTTTGGCGACATCAAAATCACCTGCAAACAATCGATCATTCAGTTGCTGAATGTCGATCAATTCAGTTTCAAAATTCAGACCCTGCCAATCAACACGGCGATCCATCAGCGCAGCAAACGCGAACGTATCATTCGGACAAGTCGAAATCCCAAGTCGAATCGGAGTCTTGTTCATGTTTCCGTTGGATTCCAAGTGCGGTGGATCAATGTTGCTGCAAGCGTTGCCGCCGACGCCAGTGCATCGTCGATTCGCCAATTCGAATGATCGCGGTCACCCACAACATTGGACAACCCGCGAACGATCTGCAGTGAGACGCCCGCCAGCGAACAGGCAGTCGCAACACCAAAACCTTCCATGTCTTCAGCAACTGCGCCGGGATAAAACGTGCGGCGACGACCGGCATCTTGCAAGTTCGCCGAAGCCGCCGGGCAGGTCAACAGTTTACCAGCACAGGGCACACCTGGAACAAAGGTTGAAACCAACGGCAACACGTCGCCAATGATCGGACGAGTCCCATCGGCACCAAACTGATGCCACCCCAGCGATTCTGCGGATTGAAAATCGTCGCCTGATCCGACTCCGATGCCATCACAAATGACCTCATCAAACCGGCAGCTCGTCCCAACTGGATACTGTCGCTGATCGAATGTCCCAGCAATCCCAATCAACAGCACTCGGTCGGGTTGGTAGCGGGCAATCAACGCCGCCGTCCGTGCGGCCGCAGCAATCGGCCCAAACCCGCACAACTGGAACGCGCAGGGCTCGATCGAATGGGAGTGGTCCGCAAGACTTGCACTTAGCACCGGACGCAAACGCTGCATCTCGATCGACGTAGGTACAAGAATAAGATCAGTCACGGACGAAAACTCTTTGAGAAAATGAAAACGTTAGAAACCGCGTTGCAGTCCGGGCGTGATATCCAAGTCCAGATCGGCAAACTGCCCACGTTTGATTTTCTCCATCGCGATCGCCCCCATCACCGCATTATCCGTACACAAATCCATTGGCGCGATCACCAGCGAGTATCCTTTCTTGTCAGCACTGAGCGTCAACTGATCTCGCAAATATCCATTCCTCGCGACACCGCCGCCGACAACTAACCGCCGAACACCGAATTGTTTAACGGCTCGGCTGCACTTGGCCACCAACACGTCCACCACCGCCGCTTCGAACGAAGCACACAAGTCGGCTTTCGCCGAGTCGGACATTTCTATTTTCGAAAAGTCTTGTTGCCCCGGGCCAACGATGGCGTAACGCACGGCCGTTTTCAATCCGCTGAAACTAAAATTGAAGTGCTTCTCGTGGATCATCGAACGGGGAAATGCATGAGCCGTTCGATTTCCAGACTGAGCCAGTTTTGATACTGCCGGTCCGCCTGGGAACCCCAAACTTAGCATCGCTCCGACCTTGTCAAACGCTTCGCCGGCTGCATCGTCGATCGTGCCGCCGAGGTATTCGAGATCTAGCGGACTGTCGAGTCGATACAGCGACGTATGCCCGCCGCTAACGACCAATCCAATGCAGGGGTAAATCGGCTTGTCACACGCCAATTGGCAGGCATACAAGTGCGCGTGCAAATGGTTGATCGAAACCAATGGTTTCTGCCAAGCCATCGCCAACGTTTTTGCAGCAACCACGCCCACCAGCAACGAACCGGCCAATCCCGGTCGATCGGCAACCGCAATCGCCGTCAAATCATCAGGACTGATACCGGCTTGGCGAATCGCCGTATCGATGACCGGCAAAATACGTTCTAAGTGCGCCCGAGCTGCGACTTCCGGAACCACACCATTGAACTTTTCGTGCAACTCTTCCTGCGTCGCAACGCAATCACCCATCACGGAACCGTCGTCACCGATCACAGCCGCAGCAGTTTCATCGCAGGTCGATTCGATGGTCAAAATCGGCATTGGCGATGAACCATGGGCAGCAGTTTACAGGAAACGAAACGAAAATCTTTACGGGCGAGCGAATCCAAAGGCAAGGTCGTCGAAACACGAAACCTAGACCGTAGCCGATTTTCCGATCGCATGAATCTCGAAACCGAGCAACGCAAGTTTTTTGTGATCCAGCAGGTTTCGGCCGTCAAACACGAACGCCGGTTGCTGCATTGATTGATAAATTTTTGTGAAGTCGAATTCTTTGAATTCGTCCCACTCTGTCATCACTACAATCGCATGCGAAGAATCCGCAGCCGACATGCCGTCCTTCTCGATCGTCACATTTGTTTCGATCAACTTCAAATCCGATTCGCAGATCTGTCCTTGCAAGTCCGAACAAGCCGTGACCAGATCAGCACGAATTTGTTTCTCAGAAACTCGCGGATCATAGATCGACAACCTCGCTCTTTCGCGAAGCAAGTCGCGACAAATGTACATCGCCGCTGACTCACGCGTATCGTTGGTGTCCTTCTTGAACGCGAATCCCCAAACTGCAATCTTTTTATCACTGACGGTGTTAAACATGGTCCGTACGATTCGTTCCGAGAACCGTCTTTTTTGGTAGTCGTTCATGCTGACGACTTGTTCCCAATACGCGGCGACTTCTCGCAAGCCAAAGTGCTCGCACAGGTAAACCAAATTCAAAATATCTTTTTGAAAGCAACTGCCTCCGAACCCGACGGATGACTTCAAGAACTTGGGGCCAATGCGCGAGTCAGTGCCGATCGCTCGCGCCACCTCGTCAACGTCTGCACCAGTCGCTTCGCAAAGTGCCGAGATCGCGTTGATCGACGACACGCGTTGGGCCAGAAATGCGTTGGCGGTTAATTTCGAAAGCTCACTGCTCCACAAATTCGTTGTCAGAATTCGATCGCGTGAAATCCAAGTCGCATAGATGTTCGCAAGCGCTGCGATCGCGACCGGCGACTCGCCGCCGATCAGAACCCGATCGGGCGACAACAAATCTTCGACGGCAGTTCCTTCGGCCAAGAATTCGGGGTTCGAAAGGACGTCGAACGTGGCACCATTCTCGGCACTCGAAAGAATGCGTTTGACCGCTTCAGCCGTGCGGACCGGCAGCGTCGATTTTTCGACCACGATCTTGTGACCGGTCGCCACTCGAGCGATCTGACGAGCGCACTTTTCGATGAACTCTAGGTTGGCTGCTCGGCCTGCACCGATGCCAAACGTTTTCGTTGGCGTGTTGACCGAAATGAAGATGATGTCGGCCGCTGCGATTGCTTCGTCGACTCGGGTTGAAAAAGTCAGATTTCGCGATCGAGCCTCGGCAACCACTTCGTCGAGCCCCGGTTCATAGATCGGCAACTTGTCCGAGTTCCAAGCATCGATGCGTGCCTGATTCAAATCGACGACATGCACGTCGATGTCCGGGCATTGTTTGGCGATCATGGCCATTGTGGGGCCGCCAACGTAACCAGCGCCAATACAGCAGATTTTCATAAGACCAACGAGACAAGTACGAGCGAGAAAGAAGGCTGCTATCCCTCGGCGGTGCGGCACGAGGGCTGAATCGAACAAGGATAATAGCCCAACATCGCGAGATTGAATCGAGGGGGGGAGAAAGCGACGTCAAATTTTCGAAAACCTCCCGTCAGTCTGCGCAATCGTTGTCATCGACGCATCAGGCACATCCAGCGTGTTCCGGCAAATTTAACTTCTTCCGAATCGGAGGCTCCGTCGTGCCGATCCAAACGGATGAAACTCTGCCGATTCTCTTCTCTCTGTCGAGCCCTCCTTCGATGAAACGATTTTCGATCACCATGCACTTGTCCGCAAAATTAGGACTGCCGGTCCTGATTGCCAGCGTGACGGTGGGCTGCGGCAGTGACCCTGATACGTTGGGCACCCTTCGCGAAATCGTCAGCCAGACTTCCCACAGCACAAAGTCCGGCAACTTCGGCTCAGATCGGGACACGGTAGCCAGCGGCGCCGATGTTCGGAAATTCACTGCACCCTATCCCGATCGACAGGACGCATTCGCATACCCCGGGCAATCGCCGGAAGCCAATGTTGCCGTTGTGTCAGCAACATCGGTGGCTGAATTCAAGGTTCTGGGATTCGCAAATGTTGGTGAGCCACGGGTTTTTTTAAAGTCGAAGTCGGCGACAAAATCAGTGGCTGTGGGCGAAAAATTCGACGGAGTCCATGTGCTGGAAATCAATCCACCGCGTGTTGAGTTACAGATGGGAACGCTGGTTTGGACCGCGACGATGTTCGATAACTCTCGATAGGCTTGGCAACCGGAAAACTTCGCCATACTTGACATGACATCGCAGCGTAGCCACCCAGCCGAAAAAGATTACCCGAGCGGTGGCTTTAATGCGGCTTAAGTCGCAATTCTAGCGAACTGCCCAGCACTTTCTCGCGAAATCTCTGCTATCGTGTGCGACGCTGGTTTGAGCTCACCCGAGCGTCAAATCAAGGCGTTTACAGCATGTCGATTGCAATCAGAGTTAGGTTGGGATGAGCGAGTCAATTTGTCGGTGGGGTTTCTTGGGTAGTGCCGCGATCTCGCGAAAAGTCTGGAAAGCGATTCGGTACAGCGGCAACGGCCGAGTCGCCGCGGTGGCTAGTCGTTCAGCCGTTCGTGCCCAAGCCTATATCGACACCTGCTCGGCCGAAGTTCCTCAGACCGGCCCGGTGACGGCGTTCGAGTCCTACGAGGCTCTGATCGCTCGCGACGATATCGATGCGGTCTACATTCCGCTGCCGACGGGGCTTCGCAAACCATGGGTCATCGCCGCAGCCAAGGCCGGCAAGCACGTCCTTTGCGAAAAGCCGGCGGCCGTTCACGCTGATGACGTCCGAGAAATGATTGACGCCTGCCAATCCGCGGGCGTTCAGTTCATGGACGGAGTCATGTTCGACCACAGTGCGCGAATGAACGAACTGCACCGCCAACTGCGTGACGAATCGCCCATCGGAACCGTTCGCCGGATCCAAAGTCACTTTTCGTTCCCCGGTGACAACTCGTTCCAAAAATCCAACATCCGCACCGACGCCGGTCTGGAACCGCACGGTGCGCTTGGAGACTTGGGCTGGTATTGCATCCGGCTGACGCTGCGTGCCACCAACTTGGAAATGCCAACGTCGGTACGTGGCCAAACTTTGACCGCTTTAAAAGGCGCCGATTCGGACGGAGAGGTGCCGGGCGAGTTCACGGGCGAAATGAAGTTCAGCAGCGGGTTAACGTCATCGTTCTATTGCTCGTTTCTGTCGTCGAACCAGCAAACAGCCACGATATCGGGCGATCAAGGCTATATCCAACTGAACGACTTTGTGCTTCCGTTTTACAGCGGCGAGTCGAGCTGGACCAAGAACCATCACGTGCTGGAAATCGACAATTGTCGGTGGAACTTTTCACAACACGCCGAGCGCAAAAGTGTCGCCGAGTTTGCATCGGGCGAACGCAACTCTCAAGAAGTCAACATGGTTCGGCGATTCGCAGAAGCAGTGCTGTCGAAAACAATCGATCCCATGTTTCCCGAGCTGACGTTAAAAACACAGACGATCCTGGACGGCTGCCGACGAAGCGATGCGGGCGGCGGCAACTGGATCGACCTCTAACAAGCTTTTCGCATTTGAATCAGCTCGCCTGATATTCGGATCCCACTTACCCACTCTCTCGAGCGCCACCGATGCTTACCCTTGTCTCCTTCATCTTCTTTACCGCCCTGGTCGGCGTGCTGACTTATCTATTGGTTCGTGGAAAAGAAAGTGAGTCGAGCGATGGTTACTTCCTCGCCGGTCGTTCGCTGACGGCCGGTGTGATCGCGGGATCGTTGCTACTAACGAATCTTTCGACCGAGCAGTTGGTCGGTCTCAACGGTGCAGCGTTCGGTGACGGATTGGCGGTGATGGCTTGGGAAGTCGTCGCCGGGTTGTCGTTGGTTTTAATGGCAATCTACTTTTTGCCTCGCTACTTGGCTCGCGGTATCACGACCATTCCGCAATTCCTTGCCGGGCGATTCAACGACACGACCGAGTCGATCACCAACGCGATTTTCATTCTCGCCTACGCTGCGATTCTGTTGCCGATCATCTTGTACACCGGTGCACGTGGATTGAGCGGCATTTTGGATCTGCATGAACTCACTGGCATCCAAGACGATCGAACGATTCTGTGGATCGTGGTTTGGATGATCGGCATCATCGGTTCGATCTACGCCATTTTTGGCGGTCTTCGAACGGTCGCGATCAGCGACACGCTGAACGGCTTCGGATTGTTGGTCGGCGGCGTGCTGATCGCCTACCTGGGCCTAAACTGGGTCGGCGACGGGAACGCGATGGAAGGCTGGTCGACGATGCGAGATGCCGAACCGGAACGTTTCAATTCGCTAGGCGGCCCCGAGTCATCGGTGCCTTGGCCAACTTTGTTTACCGGCGTGTTGCTGTTGAACATGTTTTACTGGACCACGAACCAACAAATCATCCAGCGGACGTTCGCAGCCAAGTCGCTCGCTGAAGGACAAAAGGGCGTTTTGTTGGCCGCCGGGATCAAGATTTTTGCACCGCTGATTTTGGTGCTGCCTGGCATGATGGCCTTCCATCTGGACAGCCGCGGTCAATTGTTTGACGACGAACGCGTGGCCATCATGCAAACCGAAGCGTCGGCGGAATTGGAAGCGATGGAGCCAGACGCAAGGGCCGCTGCAATCGCTGACCTTGGCGATGGGGCAAGCGAAGAAAACTGGATCAACAAGACGGTTCAAAGCAAAAAGAAAGACAAGGCTTACGGCACTCTCGTTCGCCAGGTCTTGCCGTGGCAATTGACAGGCTTCTTTGCCGCCGTGATGGTCGGTGCCATTCTCAGCTCGTTCAACTCAGCACTCAACGCAACGGCGACCCTGTTCAGTCTAGGCATCTATCAACGTTACCTTCGCCCCGATGCCGATGAAAAAGCAGTCGTTGGCAGCGGCCGAATCTTTGGTACCGTGATCGCGATCGTGGCCATGTTTGTCGGTCCCATGTTGGCGGGCCAAGACAGCATTTTCGGTTATCTGCAAAAGATGAACGGGCTGTACTTCATTCCGATATTCGCCGTCGTGCTCGTCGGAATGCTAGACCGGCGCGTGCCAGCCTGGATCGCCAACGTTTCGTTGGTCCTAGGTTTTTCTGCGATTGCCCTCGGATATTTCGTATTTGACGAAGCGATGACCAGCCTGAATATTCACGAGTTTCACTTTCTGGGCATCGTATTCGTCGCCTTGGTGATTCTGATGGAAATCGTTGCGATGACGAATCCGCGTGTGATTCCCGAAGGTGGTGCACCGGACGAAGATGAATCAAAATCGCCGATTCCAATGGAACGATGGGCTCTGGCTCGCCCCGTTGGTGCCCTTTTGGTGGTCGCGGTTTTGCTAATTTACGGGTATTTCGCCACAAGCTAGGGGGGCTTGGCATCTATAATCGGTGATCGATTCAATCCCACGGCACCGAGTCAGTGGGGTAGGCCGCCAATAAATCTTGCGTATCTTCCACCATGTCTGATTTTTTCCGAAGCGACGACGACACGCCGCTTCGACGGCAGGGCGAAAAAGAAACTCACGGCGACACCCACCGTGATCCTCCGCCATGGAAGGAAGGCGATACTCTGGGCGAATTCGTGCTGGAGCAGTTACTCGGCAGCGGCAGCAGCGGATTCGTCTACCGCGTATTCGATAAGAAAACGCGACGCCAAATCGCGTTAAAGATTCTGCGAACGGGCGATTCGGATGCGTTGATGCGAAACCGATTGGGGTTCCGGCGCATGATGCAAATCGAACATCCCAATCTTTTGTATGTCGACCGAATTTACAAAATCGGCGACTACACTGCGCTTGCGATGGATCTGGTCAGTGGCGTCACATTCAACATCGCCGTTCGTGGGCTAAGCACACTACCGCGCGACGAAGCGTTCCAGCAACTGCTGACCTGGATGCGTGATTTTTCGTCGGGACTAGCCGCGATGCATGGGGCGGGACTGACCCACCGCGACATCAAGCCGCAAAACCTAATGGTCGACGACCAAGGACGCGGCCGGGTGATTGATTACGGACTAGTCGATACCTTCAGTCTTGAACATTCCGAGGCCGAGTTTGGCAACGTAATCTTAGGGACGCCACACTACTTGGCCCCCGAAGTCATTTGCCGGCAACTCTATCTGCCGGCTGGTGACATTTTTGCACTCGGTATCGTGATGATCGAAGCGATGCAGTATGTCGCCTTGAACAATCTGCAAACCGATAATGCCAGCGGACGCGCGGACACGCTCGCATTCTTGCATGTCGATGGCCCCGGCGTCGAACGCAACCAAACTCTGCAGATCGACGCTGAACTGATTCTGACGGCGCTTGATAGTTTGTCGGAACACGTCCCTCAAGTCATCGGTGACGCCTGCCGCCAAATGCTCGATCGCGATGCCGCGGAACGTCCAACCGCATTGCGATTATCCCGGCTAGGAGCGCCGCCGAAAAGTCCGCCGATGCCCAGCGACAACACCATGGTCGGCCGCGCGGCACAGTTGGCGGAAATTCATCACTGGGCAGATTCGGTATTTGCGGGCAAGGTGTCACGACTAAACATCACCGGTCCATCGGGCATCGGCAAGACGCGTCTACTCGAGGAAGCGATTGCGTACATCGAATCCAAAAGGTGGGGGCAAGTCTTCCGCGGACGATGTCGGCTACGCGAAGATTCAGCACTGCAATCGTTCGAACAGATTTGTGATGCCATCGCCAATCGTTATCGGCAAGGCGACCGCGATCGATTGAAAATGGACCCAGTCAGCTTTGAAGTGTTGTCGAGCATCTTTCCCGTGCTTGAAAACGTGATGGAAAACTGTTTAGAGATGCCGCCGGTATCTGCCGAAACACCGCGTTTGGTTTCGATGGAAGCTGCGATTCGATTGAGCAAACAAATCCGTGAAATTGGACCGCTGTTCATCATCATCGACGATGCCCAGTGGGCTGACCAAGACTCGTTGGTGACGATCGATGGATTGCAAACGGGCGGAGGCGATACAGGATTGGGAATCATTACGGTGTCGCGGTCGACGGTCGATCGACAACAGACGCCGGCCGATGTTTCGATCGCACTGGGGCCCATCCCCACACGGTTTTTGGTTGATCACTTGGCCGCAACAGCCACGCGTTGGGGTATCCCGATATCCGAAGACGCACTTTCAAAACTTGCTGATTCAACCGGCGGCAGCGCATTCCGATTGCAAGAACTAGCCAACGAGTTCCGGCCGGGCGGTGTGCTATCGCAAATTGATTTCGATGATGTTTCCGATCACGCCGTAACGGACATCGCCGGTATCGATCGGCTCTGGCAACGGCGTCTGGAACGACTAAGCGAGCACGCCAAGCAGGTCTTACTGTTCGTGGTGACGGCTGGTGGCATGGTTTCGACTTCACAACTGGGGGAATTGACCGGCCAAGGCGAAGACGTCGATGCTGCGGTGTCAGAATTGTCAAACCTGCGGTTGATCATCGACGAGGCTACCGGCGGAGAATGCATTTCGATCTTTCACGATCGATTTGCCGACCAATGCATCGCAACGCTTGACCCAAAGGACAAACAGAAAGCCAATGCCGCCTGGGCATCATTGCTGGTACGCCAAGACCGCCCCGAAAGTCTGGCAGCTCGGATCGCCGGGCACTGGTTCGCAGCCGGTCAGCCGGGGCGTGCTGTATCGCATGCCATCCTAGCCGCCGAAGACGCCGAACGACGTGTTGCCAATACAGAGGCCGCTCGTTGGCACGCACAGGCGACACCACATTTGACCGGTGCTGAAAAAATACACCATACTCGTCAAGCTGCGCGTTGCTATCACGCAGCTGACCGTACATTAGAAGCCGCACAGCAGTATCAGTTGCTCGCAAGCTTGGTTGACGAAGACGAACGTTTCGATTTTGAAGTCTTGGCGACCGTCATGCTGCTGCAATGTGGGCAATACCAGTTGGTTGCCAGCACTTTGAATGCGTTTGCAAAAAAGCTTGGCTTGCCTCGCCCCAAACCACAGTGGCTGGCACGACTATCGATTGTCGCTCGCGTGATCCGTTTGAAGATGCAGCGACGTTCATTGATTGACCTCATTCGATCGTCACCTACGTCGTCGCCCACATCATCGGTAACCGACCGTGACGCGCAATCCGCCGCGTCTGCTACCAACTTCACCGAGTTCGATTCACCCCAACCAACGACGGTTCCCCCATCGCCCGAAGAAACGAACCCAAAGCTCAGACAAAAAATCGACTTGTGCGTTGCGCTCGAACGTCCGATGTCGCTGTTCAACAATCTCTACGCTACCGAACTGAATCTCACCAGCGCAATGCTGGTTCGAAAACATGGCACGTTTGAACAACGAGTGATCTCGGCAGTCGGTGAATCTGTTTTTGGTTCTTATGAATCTGGCCGCAACCGCGCCGAAGGCCTAGCGAATCTCATTGCGTTAGTGTCAATCGCGAATGAACGAGGAATCCCGAAACCAATCGGCGACGTGTGGGCAGGACTGACGTACTCGCACTTCATGGCTTGCCGATGGGATCAGATGGAAACTCCGTTGGCATCCTGTGTTGAAAACTACCGCAGAACAGAGCTGTCGCCTAACTTCGAGATCTTGCATGTGCAGTGGACAGGTTTGTGGGCCAATTGGCATCAGGGACGCTGGGACCGAATGACATCGTCAAGCGACGAAATGTTCGAAACAGCAGTGCGTCGAAACGACGGTTTTGGAAAGCAAATCACATTGACAGGGTTGGCCGGAAACGCGTGGTTGGTGCGCGACCACGATTCCGAGCTGAACCATCTTCGCAACCAATTGGACCAGTCAGACGGCCCAGGCCCTGACGAAATGCTTAATCTGTTCGATCGCTTAGGACGCATCTACAGCGTCATCTATCGAGGTGATGACAAGCTCGCATGTGAACTACACGAGGATCTGCAGTTGCAAACCAGCCGATTGCCGTTTTCGAAAATCCAGTGTTTTCGAATCGCTTGCCAATCGCTCGGCGCATTGATTGGGCTGCATTGCCACACAAAAAATCCCACACCCGATGGGGTCAAACGGATACGGCGTGAAACATCAAAGCTGCGGTCCGAAGGTATCCCTTTTTCCTGCCTATTGGCAAATTTCTATGACGGGATGCTGCAGTGGAATCTGGCACGCCAATCAGGCAATTCATCGGACACCGAAGCGGCGGTGGCGTGGCTGACGCGAGCCCAGGCAGAGGCCGAGGAGGCCCGGGTCAGACCGATTCAGCTTGCCGCTGCCGATACGCTTGCTGAAATCGCGACGGGCACCCCGTCGCAGTCGCTGCGAAACCGCATGATTGCACGCGGAGTGGTTGCCCCCAACAAATTAGCCCGGCTTTACACCATCGTTCCAGAATAGGGCTTCCGACCACCGAAATTCACAACCCTATTGCCGTTAGCGTTTCAGCTTCGGTAGCCTGGGCGATCACGGATCGACGTCCACTGCGAATGCCTTGCCCTGCGATCCGGGCGCCACTTCTCTTCGACCTCTCCTCGCTTTACCCGTTTTACGTTGACTGACCCAGCAAATCCGGCCGCTCAATCGAATGCAAAGGCATGGTCCGATCGCATCGCCGACCGGTATGCATGTGCCCTGTCGCCAGCGCTGGCCGATTGGTTTGACTCGGAAATTTGGGCCCAGACAGGCATCCACGAATACTGCGATCCGGTCTCGCCGGCGACGTTGCTCGACGAGACGCCCGACGTGATCTGGCCCGGGCTGATGAACGCCAATTTGGTCCCGCTGATTGCCAATATGGCGGGCGATTGGTTGTGCGGCCGAATCGATCCCGACAACCGGATTGGCCAAATCGTCCAGTGGTACCACGGTGGTGGCGACTGGATCATTTGGGGTAACGACCTGCCCGAAGCAATCGCGTTCGATGCCTTGGTGTCACGGCTTCCCGGACAACGACGAAGGCATGCGATTCCGGCAGATGACTTTTTTGCCAACTCAACTGCAAGCTCAACAGCGGGATCAACTGCCAGTGAAAACACGGGGCCGCTGGTGCAGTGGGCTAGCCGTCATCTTCCCGATGCGATCCAAAAACTAGTGAACTCACCTGAGTCGTCAAAGCTCGATGATGCGAATCGAGTTGCCAATCAGCTGATCGAACATGGGATCGCCGAAGTCACAGTTCGTTGTGAATTGGTGCAAGACGCGTTACAGCTTTCGACCTTGGCCTTGCTTGAACGTGACGTGTTGCTTGATCTTGAAATCGATCCGGGTTCGATCGCGCAGTGGGCATTCGACCATGACACCATTCCTGAACGTCATCGCGACGCAATCGTGACGGCACTAAAGTCTCGCGACCTTGCCGATGGATTTGTTCAGCAATGGGACGTCGCCGAAACACATGCAGAAGTCGTCACGCGAATTGCGCCCGATACGGCGTGGGGATGGGATATCGCTGGCTACGCGGCGCTTCGTCGTGGTGATCGCGAGCTCGCAAAGCGACGTTTTCTATCAGGCATCGATTGCTCCTGTTTCTCCGATCAATCGATTCGACTTGAAACTCATTGGACTTCACAAGACGCCAGTAAGTTTTCGGCTGCGATGTTGGCAAAGGCGTTCCCTGAAACGTTGAAAGAATCGGAGTACCTGCGATGCCTATGCATCCCTAATTTGATCGAGCGAAGTGACAGCGTCAGCGAGCATTGGCGAGGGCTAGCAGAGGCTGCGACATCATCGGGACGAAACCGCGATGCCCATGACCACTTGGTTGCTGCCGGATGGGACATCGGAATGCGGCCAATCACCGCGTTCGGCGAATTGATTCAGCGGATCGGCGATACGGCCGATCGATCCGGGCAAAAAGCACGTGCCGCGACAGCAAGGATTCATCGCGCGTGCTTGAAAGATCGATACGGTGCGTGAAGTGAAACTCGGTTCCCTCGCGCACCGAACATTCGGGATTAGCCGCTAAAGACCACCAGCGGCATCGTTGCTATTTGCGTTTTCCGTCGGGCTTGCCGCCTTTGCCATCGTCGCGACGACTCAAACCGGCACGGTCCATCAACGAGCTTCGCATCAATTCGTCCATGTAGTCGTCATCAGCCGGCGGTGGACCATAGGCTCCCAACTTCTGTGGCTCGTATTCGACGATATAATGATGTTTCGCAATCGACAATTTGCAGTTCGGATCCAATCGCTTCCGAAGCGCCGGTCGATCGTCCACCTTGATGCCGTTGCGGCTATTGAGGTCCTTGACAAACCAATAGCCGTGTTCCAACGTTAGCCGACAATGTTGAGTCGATACGTTGGGAAACTTCAATTGGATATCGGCTTCGCCACGACGACCAATCAGTAACCGATCCTTCACTAGCGGAATCGGATCGCCGCCGCCGATCGGCGTCAATTGGCCGTAGGCGCCAGCGTAATCGAGTACTTGTTCTTCAAATGACACAGTAAATTCCCATTCGTGGAAACATGACGCGGAATGAATGAAGTTAAAATTCCGTCAGTACGGAATGCGATTTTACCCTCGGGGAAGCAACTTCGCTCCTCCTAATCCGCCACCACCCCCCCGTTTGGTCGTTTTTCCAGTGAATCGAGACTCCGATTCTGACGCCTCGAAGTCCTGTAACGATCAGGCTTGGATTGCCGAAGGACTGCCAATCAACGCGTTCGGTAAAGCCCTGCGTCGCCGATTTGGTGGTCGCGTCCAACGTGTCAGCATTGATGCGGGATTCACATGCCCGAACGTCGACGGAGCCGTCACGCGGGGCGGATGCAATTTTTGCGACAATCGATCATTCAGCCCGTCCCGGCGAGTTCGACTGAAACAGGTCCACGACCAACTCACCGGCGGGATCATCACGGTCCGCAAGCGGTACAACAAAGTCGCCGGGTTTATCGCGTATTTCCAGCCTGCCACCAACACCTACGCGCCGGTTGAACAGCTACGTGAAGTTTACGAGTTAGCGCTCAGCCTCAACGACTCACCGGATTTTCACGACGAAGTGGTAGGACTTGCGATCGGGACGCGACCGGATTGTCTGCCCGAGTCGGTGTTGTCGTTGATCGAAGAACTTGCCCAGCGGACCTATGTTTCGCTGGAATACGGTATGCAAACGATCCACGACGCGGGATTGGTTTGGATGAATCGGGCTCACACCCACGCCGACATGGTCAACGCGATCGACCGCAGCCGAGGCCGTGGGTTTGAGATGTGCGGTCACGTGATCCTGGGGATTCCCGGTGAAACGCACGAAATGATGATGCAAACCGCTGCCGAAATCGGACGCCTTGGTTTCGATGCAATCAAACTGCACAATCTTTACGCCGTCCACGGCACGCCGCTTGGGGATCAAGTCTTGGCCGGCGAAGTTCGGATGATGGAACGCGAAATCTACTTACAAACGGTCGTCGATTTTCTTGAACGCATTCCGCCTGATGTAGTGGTCGAGCGGATCAGCGGCGACGCTCCGTCCGACTTTCTGATCGAGCCAAAATGGTGCCTCGAAAAATCTTCTTTACGCAGCGACGTCGAAGCCGAACTCGCTCGCCGTGGAACTCGCCAGGGCAGCCACTTTGTGCCTCCGGCGCAGCCACCAGCAGATCGCCCCGTTCCGGAGGACAAGACACCGGATTCGATCCGGGCTAAAATCGAGACGCGAGGCCGCTTGCCAGTACTTAAGATGGAATCGTAAACGGATTGGCGTCGGTCGCGGGTGCAAGCTTACGACCGAGCAAGCTTACGACCGAGCAAGGTTGCTACCGAGCGAGGTTGCTACCGAACAGTCGCTCAGTATTTGATCGCATAGGATTTGACCTCACTCATGGCACGCGTCGGTATCGTTTTTGGATTGCTCCTTTGTGGCCTCTCGGCACTTGGGATGTCGGCTACCGTGGTCAAAGATCCCGTTCAATTCCTGCCACTGATGCTTGGCATTCCCATCCTGTTTGGTGGGGTGGTTGCGTTGAATCCTCACCGTCGTCGGATTGCGATGCAGTCCGCCACTGCGATTGGACTAGTTGGAATATTGATTGGATCAGCTCAGGCGGCAAACCTTGGTTTCCAATGGTCCGATGGTGAAACCGTTAGCGACATCAGCTGGAAATTGATCGCCACGATGACTTGGCTTTGCGCAACGTTCGTCATCATTTGTTTGATCGTGCTCGTTCGCGAACATCGTCGACGACAAACCTCGATCATCAGCAAGTCGTCGCCAGGCGGCGAGTCGTCTCAATCGATGGTCTGCCTGCCACCAAATTCAGAAACCTTGTCGATTCAATCCGAACCGAATCGGTCGAGCACTGGGCAAGACGTTGCCTGAACATAAGCCCGCCTCAGATCCGTTGCTGCTGGACAAGCTCGTACAAGCGTTCGCCAATGAGGATCCGCTACGCGATCGCGTTCTGCAGGTTTTGAAGGCAATCCCCGCAAACGTCCAGAAAGATTTCATCGATGATCCGCGATTCAGCATCATCAAACTGAACTTCCATCGCGGCACAGGATCTAAACTCTACATGGCACTGCCGTTACCCGATGGATCTAGCAGCCGGTGTGTCGCGTTGAAGCCGCGACTATCCGAATGCGCCGAACCATTCGGGTTGTACGTCATCGCTCACGAACTGGCCCACGCCTTTCTAAGAAACGGACCTTGGGGTGACATCACCGACCCCGAAGACGCAGCCGACGCCATGGCAGCCGACTGGGGGTTTCCCCGTCCATTGTTTTAGTTCGCGTTCATGTTGGTCAGGCACCAGTCGGGACTTCGGTTGAATCCATGGTCTTTGTTGGCGTCGCGACTGCAATCGACTGCACTCGATTGACGATATGGTTGACCAATACTGCTCGGTCTTCGGCCAGGATTGCGACGTGGTCCATGGCAGCAAAGTAATGACTCGACACGTACGGTTCGCCGGCGAGTTCTGGAAACATTTCGGTGAACTGTCCGGCATAATTGAAGTATTCACCGACTCCGCCAGTGTAGACAAAATGCATTTGCACTTTGCGACGAGCCAACTGCTTCAGTTCTTGAACCGATTGATCACGTGAAGGGAATTCACGGACGTCCGTACCGGGTTGCAGTGAACTTGAAATCTCGTTGTCGTCCACACCGATTCGTTTTACCAGCTTCATCCATTTGCTAGGTCGCAGAATCCGTGGCAACGTATGACCGATAAACCGATGAACGTGAAATCCTGGCGTGCGATAGCCACAACCGTCCATCGCAATCACGCCAACCACGCGTTCATCAGATAACGCCGCATGAACCGAATCGTCTGCACCGCTGCACAAACCAAACAACACGACTTGTCGCGATTTTGTATGTTTCAAAATCCAGTCAATCGCTTGAGCAATCTCGTTTGCGGCACGGTCAATCGATCTGCCTGTTACACCGACGCCAAGACTCTCGCCAATTCCCGATAAATCGAATCGCAACGACGGAATACCGATCGTCGACAATTCGTTTGCTAAATCAACGTGCAATCGAAACGGGCCGCTGTGATGCAACATACCCGGTGTAACCATCACCACAGCAACGCCAGACATTGACTCGGCATCTGCGTTCTTCCAAACACCGAGCAGGTGCTCGTACTTCCCAAACACGATCGCTTGTTGGTCTGGCATGTTCATTGTGCTCGCTCCGGCCGACCGAATTGATTTAAAATCGCACGAAAACTTTCTGGCGAAGAAAATGCGCTCTCGGTGTAGCGAGATTCATCCCACGCTGCGACGTCCGCAGTTTGAATCACATAACGTTGGTCTCGTACTTGTCGTGCCAACCACTGCGCCGCCTCTTCCGAAGTGTCCCAGTGATCGGTCAACACGGTCGTGTACTTTTCATCCAGACTTGATGCCTGATCCAAACAAAGCCCAGACAAGCTGACACGTTTTTCGGAACTCATTCGTTGCCCATAGCACTGATCAATCGGCCCAGCCTCGCGAACAACGTTGAATCGGGACAGCGACGTCAGCGCCTCGTGATGGAATCGATCCACCGTTTCCAAAAACCGCTGCCCACTGACCACAGGATCCCAAAGAACAACCCGATCAAACGTTTCCGGATCCACTGTCGCAGCGATCGTCGCACCGATTCGCAATCCGATTGCCGAGACGTTCTCGATCCCGGTTCGGGTAACCAAAAAGTTCTTGGCGTCCACCAAGTTTTGACGCATCAAGTCGGCGGTTAGTTTTTCGCAGTCGCCTTCGGAATTTCCTGTCGACGCGTAATCGAACCTCAAGACTTCATGCCCCGCCTTGCACAACTGGATCGCCAGTTGCTGCAAATTCCGGTGCCCGCGAGCGTACTCATGACCGATCGAATGGCACATCACAATCGCTCGTCCCGTCGAACCGGCCCCAATCGATTTCGACCGAGGCGAATAGCGAACCGCGTATAGTCGATCAGCGCCGCTGACAAAATAGTCGGCATCCACCATCGGCAACTGATTTCGGAAGACCCGAATGTCTTCGTCACTGTCCTGTGACGATTGATTCGGACCACAACCACTCGTGAGTTGTTCCAAATGACGGGCGGATGCAGCGATGGTTGGATTGGCGAAGAAGTCGCGAACGGGCAACTCGACGTTCCGTTCGGTTGTCAAACGAGCCACCACCTGGGTGACTAGCAATGAACTGCCGCCAAGCAAAAAGAAGTCATCGTGAATGCCGATCTCGGGGACGTTCAACACGTCCTGCCACAACTCGACCAAGTAACGTTCGACATCGCTGCGTGGCGCCACGTAAGCGTCGTCTCGGGGCACCACACCCTCGCTAGGCGATGGCAATTGCGGGCGGTCAATTTTTCCGTTAATCGTTTTCGGAAAGGATTTGATAAACACGTACCGCGTCGGGACCATGTAGGCTGGCAACTTTTGCCGCAGAAAGTTTGCGATATCGCGTGCTGAGTCTTCTTTGCGATGGTTCGCCTGTTCAACGGCAACGTAAGCGACCAAGTACTTTTTCCCGTCGACTTCGTCATAGCTGACCAACGACTCGAGAACTCGTTCGTGTTCATTTACGACTGCCTCGATTTCCGCTGGTTCGATTCGGTACGATCCTAATTTGATTTGATGATCCATCCGACCGCCAAAATCAATGTTCCCATCCGGCAACCAGCGGGCCACGTCACCGGTTCGATACAATCGGCGCGAATGGCCATTGATGTCCGTTTCAATGAACGCGGCCTCGGTCAGGTCAGGCCGATTGTGGTATCCCAACGCTAATGCCGGTCCCGCCAGAAACAGTTGTCCCGTTTCACCTTCACCAAGCACTTTGCGGTCTTTGTCCAAAATGAACGCCTCGTAACGCTTCATCGGTTTGCCGATCGGCATGTTGGCGGCGTCGAACTGATCGTTGGGGATGAACACAGTTGCGCTAACGGTGGCTTCGGTTGGCCCGTAAGCATTGCACCAAAGCACCGGGTGATCACACAGATGCTGCCAACGCCGATAGTGCTGTACCGATACCTTTTCGCCGGTCACGATCATCAGCCGAATCGATGCGGGAACTTTGGCACCGGTAGCCACCATCAGGTCAACCCACTGGTGCCAGTACGCGGTGGCCAAGTGAATCGCAGTCACATCAAAGCGATCAACCAATGACGAAAGTTCATTGCGATCGTTCGCTCGTTCACGCGGGCGGACCACGACACAACCACCGGTCAACAGTGGCGGAAAGATCTCTTCGATTGCGATGTCAAAGTTCAATGTCGAAAACTGTAACGTTCGATCGTCGGGACTGATTTGATAACACTCGATGTCGGCAAAGCAATAGGTCGCCAGCGCCGAGTGCTGGATCTCGACACCTTTTGGCTTCCCCGTCGATCCAGACGTGTACATGATGTACGCCAAATCGTCCGGCGATATTGAAGGGAACAACAGATCGGTTTCGCTGACCGCATCACTCGCAACGAATGCCGAATCGCAATTGATCCACTGGCAAAGCGAAGCTTCATCACCAACAAGCTTCTTACCGATCGGTTCTTCGTAGTGAGGATGCCCCAGAATCGTCGCGATCGCAGCATCGCTGACCATGTAACGAAGCCGATCTACGGGGTATTCGGGATCGAGTGGAACGAAAATGGCACCAAGCTTCATGACCGCGATCATCGCCGCGATCGCTTCGGGGGAACGGTCAACGCACATGCCGACGCATTGCCGTGGCCCAATACCGGTCAAACGCAGCCGCATCGCAATTGCGTTGGCCATCGCATCAAGTTGCGAGTAAGTCCACTGGCCGTCTTCGGAAACAATCGCAGTTCGATCCGGCGTTTGCGTCCATTGACGCATCCACAGGATCGGAAACGCAATCAGTTCTTCGGCCACGACTGCGTCATCGGTTTCGTATCGGCCAGCCATCATTGTCCGGTTGCACCCGCCGAAAAGGATGCCATGAACGCAGGCGACGCCTGACCTGCACTGAGATCCAGCACCACTGCCTGTGGTCGTTCCGCTGCGGCGGCATCGATCGCCGAGCCTAAAATCTGCAGTCCTTCGATAAGCAATGGAACTTCGATTGTCAGAGCGGGCAATAATTTCAGCACCTGATCGTCGGCGCCAGCACCTTCAATCAACAGACCGTTTGCGAAACAATGGCGAATCACTTTGCCTGCAAACTCACCTTGCTGCACATCCAGTCCCCAGATCAGTCCGCGACCGCGACGCTGGAACCCCAGACTCGCGTGCTGATCACAGACCTTCGCCAGCCAAGCCTGCACAATCTCGCTGCGTTCCTGGATTTGCGACTCAAAAGTGGGATCGGCCCAATGCTGAAGCACCGCAGCGGCTGCAACGAACGCCAAGTTGTTTCCGCGAAACGTTCCGGTGTGTTCACCGGGACGCCACGTGTCTCGATCACGACGGATCAGCACCAACGACATCGGCAAACCGCCACCGATCGATTTGGACAAGCAAACCACGTCCGGCTTGATGCCTGAAGCCTCGAAACTAAAGAATGCACCGGTGCGACCGTTGCCGACTTGAATGTCATCAATGATCAGCATGATTTGATGTTTGTGACAAATGCCTGCGATCCGTTTTAGCCACGCTTCGCTGGCCACGTTGATTCCGCCTTCGCCTTGAACGGTTTCCAAGATCACTGCCGCCGGCAGCGGCAATCCGCTGCTGCCATCCGACAGCATTTTGGCAAACAGCTCCGACGTATCGGTATCCCCCATGTATCCGTCAAAGGGCAAGTGAGTCACGTTGTTTCGTGCCCCATAAAATTCGCTATGAAAGTACCGGTTTCCCGTTAGCGCGAGCGACCCGAGCGAGTGGCCGTGGTAGGCGTTAGTGAACGCTATGACGTGGGAACGCTGAGTCTGTTTGCGAGCAAGTTTAATCGCTGCTTCAACCGCATTGGTACCGGTTGGCCCTGTGAACTGAACGAGATAGTCGAGATTGCGCGGTTGCAGAATCAATCGCTCGAACGATTTCAAAAAATTGACTTTCGCCGTTGTTACCGTATCAAGCGAATGTTGAATCCCGTTGCGCGAGATGTAGTCCAACAAAGCTTGCTTAGCACCAGGATGATTGTGACCATAATTCAGAGCTCCGGCACCGCAAAAAAAGTCAATGAAGCGCTTGCCATTGGCATCGAAAAGCTGTGAACCAATCGCGGTGTCAAAAACAGTGGGAAACAAACGCGAATAGCCGCGAACGTTCGATTCGATGTGCTCGATGGGATTCGTCATCATGTGTCCTCGGGGAAATTCCCCCTGTCATTCTAAAATAGATAGCCTCTCTTGAAGTTAGATTCCAATTGGCGGCAGTCATAAATATCGACGACACCATCGTGAATGTCACCGCGGCTGCTGCGCAGCATGACGGTTGCAACGAATGTAAGACGCTTGGTCGCAAAATCGGCACCTAGCCTATCGACAATTAGGCTTGAAAGTCGATGTGTTCCAGCGGTGGATCGGTTGGTGTCGAAGTCGCCTGTGACTTCGCAGCGACTGCGGCGGCATCGGAATCACTGTCGTCGTCGGCGGGTTGCTCTTCGTCGGATTGCCGCTGGAACGAATCCAACATTTGGCGACCATCGCCGCCACGATCGCCGATCGGATCCCCTTTGCTAAGCGCATTCACTTCGCTGCCTTTTCCGGCCGAGTTATCGGCCGCAGACTGCTTTTGGGCGGCATCCGACGCCAGCTTATCGCTGTCACCTCCCTTGGCTGCCGCCAGCGAAGTTCCCGCGACTTGCGACGCGGCAGAAGTTGGTTGAATGTTCACTTTCAATGGCCTCCGACAATTATCATCAGTCAAATGTCATCAGTCGAGCATCATTGGAACCATCGGCCACCCGAACGTGCCGAAGCTGAACTCGAATCATCCTCGTCTTCACTTTTACCCATCCCCGGGAACAATCGCCCCAAAGTCTGTCCAACGCCGTCAAGCGTCCGACGTTCAATTTGAACATCACTTACAGGCCCGGTCACGTCGATCGTCATCAATGTATACCGCTGACTGCGTAGAGGACGAACAATTTTGGTGAACGTATTTTGTGGACTGACGCGAGTATTGAAAGTCAAATCCAATTCTTGCCGCCGATTCATCGTTCCGCCACCTTCCAGAGAGACCAACGCGCCCCAAAGATGCATTTGGTTGAAGGTGAGGGAATCACCAAAAACAGTAAATTCAACCTCGCCATCAGTGAACGCAACATCCTCGGTTGGGGTGACACTGATCAAATTCATGACCTTTACAATAAACGGCAGCTGGTACAGATTCGCGCCCGTCACTCGAGCCGCTCCGTTGCCCTTGAGCAGGTCGCTGGTGCCAAGATTCCCTTGAAGTTTTGTTTGACCGCTAAGCGTGCCAGTCCACCCGTCATCGATGTGGCCAAAATCGGCAAGTACCGTTGGAAGTTTTGCATCCTTGATCGCGACACCAACATCAAAATCGCCCGTCGACAACACAACCTGTCCGTCCAAGTCGATCGTTCCGTCGAATAGCTTGCCGCGAATTGATGGGGTACCGTTCGGTGTAGTTCCGGCCGCGCGTCCGCCCAAATCCATGCGGTCATCGTCGATCGAGAACGGGCCGCGGATGCCTGTGATCTGCAAATCGTCAACGTGCATCGAATCGATTCGAACCTCACCTTCGGCTCGCAAAATCGATTCGTTCCGGACGCCCTTGACCGAAATTTCACCACGCAACGAATGCACGGGACCGACGTCTGCGATCCGATTGCCTTCCAATTGCAAGTCCAAGTCCCAGTTGATTGTCGGCTCGGGACGGCTCTCGTCCGGGATCGTCAATTCAGTTGTTCCGCGAACACTGACGGGACCTCGCAACTGCAAACGTCGCATTGCTTCACGCATCTGCTCAGGCAGCGCCGCAATCAATTCGGCATCCGGTCGCAATCGGCTGCCGCTATGCAGGTTGGTTGCCAAAACCCATCGCCCATCCGCCCCCTGAACGCAGCGACCATTCAGCGACACCTTGGATGCATCATGGCTGGCCTGCAACGATTCAATAGTCACTTCCGAACCGTCAAACTGAACGACGCCACCGGTGACGTCCAAGCGATACGGCAGCGACGGTGGCCGGATGCTGAGAATACGATTGGTGACTTGACCGTGTTCCCACTGACTCGCCTTCATGTTTAACGTGACCGGAGCGCTGCCGAACTTGCCAAGGGTCAGCTTGACTTCGTCCAAAACTCCGCTTGGCGAAATGGCATCCCAGACCTGCTGAGTGGAATATGGCAACGATGAACGAAGCGATTCGTCCATGGGGACGTTCTGAGCAGTAAAGTTAAGCTGCAACTGCGAATCTTCCTTATAGCTCAACGCGGTGTCAGAGATTCGGTATTGAGCCACAAGCGGTTTTGGCGACGGCATCTGATACGCGCCGTCGCACAAAATCACTCCGGCGTTTGCATTGGTAGCCCGAAAGCCAATCAGTTTGACCAGCTGGTCTTGAACGTGAATCTTTCCCGCAACGTTGTAGAGCGGGTAGGCAAAGTTGTCGTACCGCATGTGACCATCAATCACATCAAGTTCGATCGACCGTGACTGATGTCCGTTGGCATCCGTTGCGAAGACGCCCATCGTTAACTTCATCGATCCACGCGGATGCAGAGACCGAACGAATGATTCCAGCCCCGATGTTTCGCTAGCTCGCGGTGACAACGACTCCAACAGAGTCTTGTCGATCGGAATTGGCCCGTCGGTTTGAACGATGAACGATTTTTCTTGCGTGATGGACGGATCGATAGGCAAACGAAACGCACACAACATGCGATTGCTTGAAACACGACCACTCAGCCCCGGTGTTTCGACGATTCCGTTTCGAAGCCGAAGTTTTCCGACCACCTGCTCGATCGGATAGGGAAACTTCTCGTATCGAACATCGACACCATGGCACGTCAAGTCGGCGGCGGTTTGCCACTTTCCGTTACGAAATTCCAGAGTCGCGTCCGCATCAACTCGACCGACCGGTTGCAGTTTATGCCACTTTTGCTGCAAGTCGACGGGTAGCGTTGAGGCGAACCGATCGTCCAGCAACAACCCGCGCGTCTTCAATTCAATGTCAACGGCACCAGGCCAGCGGTGTCCGTCAAGCCGCGCCTTGGGGATCTGCAACAGAGCATCACCCAGATACGCTTGAGCGTTGCTGACCGAAATGCCCTGAGGATCACAAACGATGGCGCCGCGCAACTGAGATATCGGCTGAGGTAGAACATTGTGTTCAATTCGCCCGTCTAGAACCTTTGCTTCGACGCGGTAGTTGATTTGCCCGGACGCGGTTTGGTGATACGACAGCGAAGCGTTGCTCGTACAAGTCAAGTCCTTGGAATGCTGCAGCACGTTACACCAAGCAAGCGGTAACGCGTCGTAGAGCCGACGGTTGAAGTGCAAATTGTTTGCGGAACAGCGTACGTCCAGCGAACCTTCTTTCTTAACGACTTTCGCATGAATGCTGCCTGCGAAATCGGCTGTACCAATGATCTCGACATCCATGTTGATGGTGCCGTCCAGCTTTTCGTCATTTAAAATCGTTATGCTGGTGAACTCGGCATCGACGGAACGGTCGACCAGTGCGTCGCCGAACATGCGGACATGAACCTGCCTCAGATCGATGCGAGGCGCTGCCGGTCCAAGCTTTGGCAGCGGCAGCAGCGATGCAAGCGAAGGTTTCCCGTCGTCCTGCATCCAAACGTTGGCGGTGACGCCTTCGACAATGACGCGGCGAGTCACCAACGGGCTCTGTTGATCAAGCAGCTTTTCGGCGTGCAGGTCACCCACCACTGTCAGGCGTTCGACACGAACCAAATCGCGGCCGCCGATTCCCAACATCGACGTTGGTTCGCTGATCCGAAGGTCTTCGACAACCAGACCAACTTTGGGATCAAAGTGGCCGCGACGAATGGCGACGTGATGATTGGGGTAGTGAGCTTGAAGCTGGCACAGAAGTTGTCGTCGCGCCGTTTCACCGATCGTCTGTGGTGCCAGCGACCAGATCGCAAAACCGGCGGCAGCAAAGATCAGCGCAGCAAGCAACCACCGCGACAGTCGTCCCGATGAATGAGGCTTCGCAGCGTCCTTGTTGCCGGCCAAATCTTCCTTGCCTTCCGGTGGCGATGCTCGAACCCACGACAACATCCAGTCGCCAAGATCACGAGAATCCACGCGAAATGATCGCGTTATCCGAAAGCCGATAGTACGCCCGGCGTCAGGCGTCAATCCAGCCCAAAAACTGCCAAAACCGATACAACCACGGTGATTGCCAAGGTGACGACAGAGCCGTCGACATGGAAATGGCACTTAAAGCTAGCAATCCAATGGCAACTCGTCGCAACCACGGCGACTCACTCCAATCATCCAGCACCGGCGCGATCATCATCAACCACAGCGGTGAAAACCACAGCATCCAACGGAAGCACGTGCTGACGCCCCCGTAATTGCGGTCAATCATTGGCCGGCTGATGTAGAAGGCCGCACACACCAATGTTGCTAGCAATATCGCAGCCGACATGCGGCGATAGTCATCCGGACCCATCCGCAGCGAAATGAAGAACCCGATCGGCAGCAGCAGCCAGATCGGCGTCAGCGAAAACAGACCGTAGTGCCCAACGGTCATGTTCAAAAAATATTTCACCCGCGAAGGCTCTCCAAGATCGACACCGCGGCGGTTTCCGTCCTGCCAATAGCTTCCTGGATACTCGTACCAGTCATCCCATTTTGCCAACCGCCAGCCTTCGCCGGTTGGAATCAAAGCAAACAAGTCGTCGTTGGCACGAACAACATACCGTTTTGCTTCGTCCGACGGATAAATGGTAAAAACAGCATCGTCCTCGATTAACCTGTTTGCTAGCAGCGCCGATTTCACCTGTCCCGCCAATGCAGAATTTGCTTGAGGAAGGTCAGCTTGCTTGGCCGTCGGATCCAAAACCGCGATCGTTTCGCCGACACCACGGTGGGCATACGGCGGTCGAAAGCTTTGATGGGCAATCCAGTTGGTTCCGAAAAATGCGATCGCGACTAGAGTTAGGCCGCCGACAAACGGAACAATCGAACGGCGATCCAGCCACGCACACAACACAAACCAAAACGCGGTCATCGACAAAGCTGGCAACTCGTTTGCGGCGGCGAATCCGGCAGCCAATCCAATCACTAGCCAAGCCCCTGGATTCACCGTCAATGAATCGCCTCGTTCGATCCCGGCGATACGATCGGCCACATAAACATAGAATGCTGCTGCGACCGCCATCGCTGCCGCCGCTGGCAAGTGGTTATTCAGCGACACCGTGAACGGTAACATCATGGTGCCAAAACAAGTGAATGCGACTGCGAGTGCCTTTCCTTCCGTCGTCTGACAGACGCGGCCGATGACAAATGTAGTGCACACTAAAAACAAAGCTAAGATCGGCAGATTGACAATCGCCAAAATCATTCGCGGCACATAAATCGGCTGTGCCGTCATCGTCATGCCGGTGCTCAGGTGCATGACCTTGTAAACACCTGCGATCATGGTCGGAAACAACGGAGGCTTGCTGCTATAGTAGTGCAGTTTTCCATCGGCGCCGGTGTGACGAACCTTGTCAATCGTTCCCCAGGGCCGTCGATTTCGGTGAATCGGATTGGCGATCGCAACTTGGCGATCGATCGCATAGGTGCCGTCTTCGACCAGACTTGCGATCGTGCACCATCGACTGCGATCATTTGCTGAAAGGAACGCCGTGTCACCTTCGGGGCTTGTCACGCAGGCGATCCGTCCCGCAGCAATTGCGATCGCAATCACGATCATGACTTGCAAAGAAACAGGTGCTAACGTTTTGCGTTGGTTCGACAAGATCATGGCAATCGTTCGGCAATGCTGTAGACGCTGTTGCGGTCGTCGGAACGCGAGACAATCAGTTCAGCCAGCAAACCGGCCAGCAGAAACTGTGCCCCCAGCAGCACCGAGAGGATGCAGTAATAGAAAATCGCCGTCTCGTGCAGGTGCAAATCCATCATTGAATCCGACAACCGCGAGACACACCAACGGACCGTCAAATAACAGATCCCAACTCCACCGGCCCCAAAAAAGAACATACCGATGCCGCCGATCAAGTGCAGCGGCCGCCCTGAAAATCCCGTTAGCAAATAAATTGTGATCAAGTCGAGAAAGCCCTTCAACAAACGCGACACACCGTATTTGGATTGACCAAATTCACGAGCGTGGTGCAAGACTTCGATCTCAGTGACCTTCCATCCTCGCGCCGCCGCCAACACGGGCACGAATCGATGGCGTTCGCCATACAAACGAACTTCATCAAAGATTTCGCGCCGATACGATTTGTAACCACAATTGTGGTCATGCAACTTCACACCCGTCATGCCGCTAACCAAACCGTTGAACACGCGGCTCGGCAGCACCTTGTGCCAGGGATCGTGCCGAACCCGTTTCCAACCGCTGACGACGTCAAATCCGTCGTCCATCTTGTTTAAGAAACGCGGAATCTCATCAGGATCATCCTGCAGGTCGGCGTCCATCGTGATCGCGATCTCGCCCTTGCACTGGGCGAAACCAGCTTCGAGTGCGGCGGCCTTGCCGAAGTTACGTCGAAACCGAATCGCGGCGGTATCGGTGTCTCGCTGCGCGAGCGACTGCATCACTTGCCACGTCCGATCGGTCGATCCATCATCGATAAAAACGATCTCACGGCGAACACCGTGTTCATTGCAGACCCTGCAAATCTCAGCATGCAGTTTTTCCAAAGAACCTTGTTCGTTCATCGCTGGGATGACAAACGACACCAACTGTTCTGCATGCTTGGTTGCCGTGGGAAGATTGCTCGAATCACTCAAAACAGTGCCCAGTAGGTTGGGTATTATTTAACCGGCTATGCCGGGGGGATGACATATTAACAAAACGCACCGCCGAAGTTGTCTTCGGCGGTGCATCGTTGTTTTGAGTTTGGAACGGTTTCCAAGGCAATGGATAGCCGAGATTATTTCGACTTTGCTTTTGCAGCAGCACCGCTTGCTGCTTCTTTCATCGCTTTTTCCAGCTCGCCAGGCGGAATTCGGTATTGGTCAATTTCGCTCTTATCAACCACGACGCTTGCCTTCTTTTCCTCGCAGCCGACAAAGCTAAACGTAGAAATCGCGACCAACACTAATAGGGCTCGAGTCATTTATCATTCCAAAAATTAAGGTGTAAAAAAAGAGGCTCACCAGGTTCTGTGACGATCCTAGCGAGCCCTCTCGAAGTGAAACGTGAACTTACACGCGACCAGACACGAGTTCCAATTAGAACTCTTCGCTGATCGTTTCCTTGCTTGCACGGGTACCAAGAGCACCCCACAGACCGAACGGGCTAGCCGAACCGACTTGCGACTTGGCGGCCGTTGCGTGACGGTTGACTTGTTCGGCGCTTGAATCGCCAGCTTCGATCGAGTCAGTGATAAACTTCACCGCTCCGTCGGCCATCAAAACGTGAGCACCACCTTGGTGACGGCTGCTGGCAGTGTAGTTACCACCGTGAACATCCGGGAACCAGTCGCCTTCGTTGAAACCGCAAGAAGGGCTGTTAGGAGGCAGAACAGTGCTGAATCCGGTGCACGCTTGGAAGCCGTTGTACCAACGGTATCCACGACCGTAACGCGAGGTCCAACCAACGCTCGAGTTGACTGAAAGATCGGGGGCCGAGACGTCCCAGAACAATGGACGAAGTGGATCACCGTAATTGGTCTTGGCGAAATCGACATCCGTGCGGCATTGGACTGAATTCAATGCATTGGTGCGACGATCGCTGTCGCCCAAGTCCGTCGCGATTTCGCCGCAGGCGATCGTGTTGGACAGGCCGTCAAGAATGTCGCGGAACTTGCTTGAATCGCGAGGCATGAAACAACCACGGTTCGATTCTCGGGCGGTCGTTGACGTCCAGCTGCTCTTCTTGTAACCGACAAAGTTCCATTCCCATGGACCATAGTCAAACGAAGTGTCAGTGTTGTAACTCGCTGGCCACCACGAATCGCCATGGCTAGCGGCGTAGTTGGTACGACCACTAGCAGGAAGTCCGACACCTGGATCGCTTGGACAACGGAGAGTTGGCAATTCGGTCAACCATGGATCGTAGTTGTAACCTTGGTCCGAGTCTGCGGCGGGACCGAACGGAAGCCACGTGAAACCGTTTCCGTCGTTGTAGGGATTCGAGATCTGTTCCCAAATTGCCTGCTGTTCCATGAACGGAGTCAGACCAACAAGAAAGCTGTTTTGCATCATGCAAGTATTCTTGCCTTGGTCATTTCCCCAGAATCCGCCAGCCCCTTCGTACGTCGCAGGGCCCGACATCTGTTGGGGCAATTGCTTGAACGCAGAGTGGTAATTGTGCAAACTCAAGCCAATTTGCTTGAAGTTATTGCTGCAGCTCATTCGCCGAGCCGCTTCGCGGGCCGCTTGGACGGCTGGCAAAAGCAGCCCCACCAAGACGCCAATGATGGCGATCACAACTAGTAATTCTACTAGCGTGAAACCACCAGAAACTTTTGAACGTAACTTCATAATTCCCTCGCAAGACAGTGAAAAAATCTGAGACACAAAAAGTGCTCACAGGTACATTGTGATACACATAAAGCCAATTGAACACATGTTAAGTGCTAAATTGCCGACATTCAACCGCTTTTAAGAGAATCCAACCGCCACTATCCCGCCGAAAGAGCCAGCATAACACCCCGCCAACAGGAGGGTTTTCAGATCCCAGTCCGCAAAATCGGATTAACAAGCGATTCATCGGTTCGCCAGGCACGGCTTGCATAGGACGCCGTCGAAGGGACTTATCAATGCCCAAATTCAGCAACCCGACAATTCCATTTCGCTAATCAGGCTCAACAAAGTGAGAGTTTGGCCACCCTGTTTTCCATCAATTTACCTTCGCAAATACTCGAATCCAGATTCGCACGATGCTGAAATCGAGACCTGATAGCAGCTGGCTGAACACCCGATCCGCACGCGGAGCGATCATGACATGCCTTTGGGTGCCGATATTGGCCGGATGCCAAACGGAATCCAAGCCGGTCACCAAGACGGCGTCAGCGAAAATCAGTCGCCCCGGTGGCGTTGAGCGCCAAGAGAAAACCACCGCCACCGACGGCGCGGACATGGCGTCGCTTGATGTCTTGATCAGCAAGGGCGAGGCGTCCTTTTTGAAAGGAGACTTTCAAGCAGCCGAACAGCACTACCGCACCGCGGCGTTGATGGACGCTTCCCGCGCCGACGTCCTCTTTGCTCTGGCGCAAACAAAGTGGCAACTCGGTGATACGGATCACGCGATCAAATTGATTGCAGACATTCCTGCCGATGACGCGCACTGGGGCTTCGCCGCACGCGGCCAAATGGCAGATTGGCTGATGCAGACCAGCCAGACCCAAAAAGCGGTCGTCGTCTACCGAGAACTAATCGAAGCACGTCCTGATTTCACTCCCCTTCGTCATCGATTGGTCAGCGCGCTCAACTCGATCGGCTTTCGCGCAGCCGCGGCAAAAGTTCTGATGCCTTTGGTCAAGGAAAAGCAAGCCAGCGAAGACGAGTTGCGAACGTTGCTAAACCTTTCCCGTCCGGCCGATTTTGCACAACGTCAGCCTGAACCATTCGATGAAACGTCGGCAACCGTGGACTCGATGCGATTAACACTGACTCGTTTTGATCGAAGCGAACTGCGTGACGCCGCCGACTGGCAACAGCAAGTCATCGATGCCGCCCCCGACAACCCCGAAGCCGCTGCTTGGATGTTGTGGCTGAGGGCTCAGTTGATGCAGTGGGATCAGTGGACTTTGGCGATGCAGACCTTGCCGTCGGGGACACAAGATTACGCCATGTTTTGGTTAGCGGCTGGCGACTATGAAATCAGTAAAGATCGTCACGAAAGCGCCGTGCGATGTTACTTGGAATCGATGCGGCGTGACGACACGGTCGTCGAAACTCATCAACGTCTAACCGCCGCACTGCTGGTGCTGGGCCAACCTGACGTTGCGCAAGCTTTTGACGAGCGGCGTTTTGCACAGACGGATACGATCGAGGCTGGCAAAGCCATTGGGAAACAACAACCCGACGATCGCGTTGCTGGCGAAGCGATCGTTAGGGATATGATCCGGTTTGGGCGGATGGACCAGGCCGCCGCTTGGTACCGAGTTTTAGCCAGTCGCCATCCAGAGTCCAGGAACGAGGTGATCGAATCGCGACTGCGGGTGCCACTTGATGAACCGGAGTACGAGCAGGCAAAGTTCTGTGGACTTTCCGCCGAGAATTTCGCTCTGCCCGAATGGATTGACGAGGACCGAAAAATCGCGGTCGACTCTTTCGGGCCGCCCACGCTCCTGGGCCCGAAAACCAGCGATGAAAACGCGTCGCCACGAATCTCGCGACCGATTGCAGCGACCATGGTCGAGGTCGCTGCAGAACGAGGAATCCATTTCCAATATCGAAACCACTCGACTCATCGCACCAAGTTCATGCGAATCCATGAATCGCTGGTAGGCGGCGTGGCGGCATTTGATTTCGACCGCGACGGCCGCATTGATTTGTACTTCAACCAGGGCGCCGGAATCCCACCCAGCAAACCCGGCATTTTGCCGAATCAACTCTATCGCAATCTAGGGTCGGTTTTTGAACTGGTGACGGACCTGGCCGCGACGGACGATCGTGGATACTCATTAGGCGTGACCGCAGGCGATTTGAATCAGGACGGATGGCCCGACTTAGTCGTTGCCAACCTTGGAACCAATCGAGTGTTCATCAACCAAGGCGACGGAACATTTCGCGACGAAGCCAGCCACAACCAAAATCGACAAATCACCGAAACGTTCACGACATCGATTGGTATCGCAGATGTAACGGGCGATTCGTTACCGGATCTGGTTTCGGTGCGTTATGTGACCGATCCAAAGATTTTTCAAGAAGTCGAAGTGGGACCCGATGGTGTTGCCTTGCGTTTTCCGGGACCGTTGCAATTCACACCTGCGGTTGATTCAGTGGCAGTTTGCAAGCCGACCGGCGAACGAACGATCGTTGATCTGGGGCAGACGAAGAGCAATGGGATCGCGATGGTTGGCGAGGCTGCCCAACCGGGACTCGGCCTGATGATCAGCGACTTTGATGGTAAACCGGGCGCAGAGTTCTTTGTCGCCAACGACCAGCGTCCGAACCAACTGTGGAAGTTCGTATCACCAGAAAATGACGGCATACCCGTAAGCGGCGAGTCACCGTTTACCGACATCGCAGTCGCGATGGGCACGGCGTTGAACCTGCATGGTCGTGCGACTGCCTGCATGGGCATCGCCTGGGCGGACTTTGACAACGTCAATGGCGACGATTTGATGGTCACCAATTGGTACAACGAATGGATCAATGCGTATCGGTCGGGACCGGTCGCAGGATTCCGTGACGACCCGATCCGGTTTGGCCTCGATGTGCTGAGCGAAAAAAGAGTTGGATTTGGGATCCAGCCGATCGATTTTGACAACGACGGCTGGAACGATTTGATTATCGGCAACGGCCATATCGAAGACCTCAGCCACACCGGCACTGCGTTCGCGATGCCGACTCAATTGTTGGCTAATCAAAACGGACATTTCGTGGATGCCCACCCCACAGAATCGGCGACGGTTGATGCCACACACAATGACTATTGGTCGACTCTGCATCATGGCCGATGTGTGATCACGTGTGACTTTAACCAGGACGGTCGAATGGATGCCGTGATCAGCGACTTGAATGGACCAGCCGCGGTGATCGAGAACCAAACGGTGACGCCCAATCACTTTTTGCAAATCGAATTGGTGGGACGATCGGTCGAACGCGATGCGGTGGCAACGATCATCCAGGTCACTAGCGGGCCAACGAAACTGCGCCATGCCACGGCAACAGGTGATGGTTACGAAGGAAAAAACGAAACCGTGACTCATTTCGGATTGGGTTCCGCCAGCGATCGAGTCGATGTCACCGTGACCTGGCCCAACGGGCAAGCGGACGAGTACAAGCAACTGAGCGTCGACCACCGCTGGCTGATCACGGAAGGCGATCCCGAAGCGTGGCAACTGCGATAAAGAGAATCGCGGATCGGGGTGCAAAGCCGAACAAGCCTACCGAATCCAAGATCACCAGAAATCGCGACGTCGGTGTCTACCGTGCCGGTGCTCGCGCAACGGTCAAATCACTCGACTTGGTGCGATCGGTTGCCATCAGTGCTCGAAGCTTCATTTCCGCTGATGCTTCGCCAGGCAATTCCATTCCGGGCGGACTACCCCAATAATGACGTGCATTGTTTTGCATGGTCAATTCCAACTGAGGCACTTGGACGCGGCGAGGGTCACCGGTGACCGAGATGCCGACGACACCAGTTTGTTCGCGGATCGGCGCAAGCGCTTCGGCAAGGATCGCTGCCGCCGCGACTCGCGTATCCCCGAAAGGCATTCCTTCGGCGTTGGCCGAGTCGGCGCCGGGGACGTCGATGTGGATGAACTGGGCGGTTTCCGATCGAGTGAACTCGCTGGTCGGCAACAGCACGCTTTGACCATCGACGGGAAAGAAGAATCGATCGCGAACCCCATCGACGCTTCGGTAAACCTGGACCATGGCAACAGGACGGCGATAGTCCAAACGCACATCAACAATTCCGCCGGACAGTTTGCGTACACTGGTGACGCTGCGGACCCACGGATGCATCGAAAAGGCCGAGGCAATTTTTGCAGTCGCTTGCCGATCCATCAACGACAAGCCTTCCATCGCGGTATCGCGATAGACACTTTTGACGATGTCGCTGCGCACGAAAGGCGGCGGCGGGCTGATATGGATCTGTTCCACCGCAACGCCCTGGTAGGGTCCCACGACATGCTCGGCACCCCACTGGTGCCATGAAACGTACCCACCGACGATCATCAACGCCGGCCAAAGAACCGACAGCGCCGCAGGCGCCTTGATCAACCGACGCAGTGCATCATGCAGCGGTCGAGTCTGGTCAGGTTCGGACGATCGCATCGCCACAGGCACGTCCTCGGGCTGACAACCACAAATTCACGCGTTCGGTTCGTGAAACTGTAACGTCGGCAGTTAAATCGAAATCTGGTTTTACGAATCGGGCGACAATCGCCATCCGATGATCAACAGTTACCAGATTTGCAGGTTCAACTGCAAGTCGACCCCGGTTTGCAGCAACACTTGTTCACGTACCCGCTCAATCAAACGCAAGCATTGATCGCTGGTCGCACCAGGATGCGCGACGACAAAGTGCGGTTTGCCAGTATCCAGCGAAACGTCGCCCTCACGCAGCCCCGCCAGCCCAACTTGTTGGATCAAATCGCTAGTCGGCATTCCGTCGGGATCGACAAACGGCATCGCGATGCGGCGTTCTTCGGTCGGTCGCGACGCATTGTAGCCGATCCACAGTTTCTGCATCCGTTTGGTCAACGCGGCAGCATCACGCGACTCGAGCTCGAAAACAACATTCATCACGATCAAACCACCCAGCGATGTCTTGCGGTGCGAGAAACCGATTTCATCCTGAGAAAGCACCCGCCGAGTGCCGCCTTTTTCCAAAACTTCGATCGAATGAACCGTTGACCCGATGTCTCGGCCGCCGCTCGATACGTTGCCAACAACGGCACCACCGACGCTGCCGGGGATTCCGACCAAGTGTTCTAGTCCTGCCAACCCCGCGCCGACCGCCTTGATCACGGCGTGCGACAGCTTGGCGCCGGCTCCCACGGTCATCAAATTTCCTTCGATCGACATGCCGCTGGTTTCAGCCGCTGCTAGCGAGATTACCAACCCATCGACGCCCGCTTCGCGGACCAAAACGTTGCTGCCATCGCCCAAAACTCGAACCGGCAGGCTGGCTTTCGAGGCAGCCACGACCAGTCGCTCGATATCCGATTCTTCAACCGGCTCGGCAAAATAATGAGCCGGTCCACCGATCCCCAACCAAACCAGCGGGCCCAACGGTTCATCGGTGCGAATCAAGTGATTCAAATCGTCCGGAAAGGTCATCGGCAAACAGTCTCAGATGGCGTCGGGGGAAGTGATCGGGGTCGTTTCAACGACGAACGGCAGTTTCTGTCCCGATAGGATAGCGAATCGTCGGCCGATTTTGCGAGACGCCCGAACAACGTCCGACGGATTTCCAATCAGCGAACAAACGGGCCAGCCTGCGAGAATCTCGGTGCCTTCGGCGGGGATGTCCGCGATTTGTACAGCCGGCGGCAATCCGTCCACGACCGGTTCCAGTCGAAAACGAAAACCGACGCTGGCGAATACGACTTTTTTGAGAACTGCGTCACGGTGTGGCGAATCGGTCTGAAACAGTTTTTTTTGATTGATCGCCAATGCCAGCAACGACGGAATTTCCCGGCCCCGCTCGACCAATTCGCTTGAACCGCTCCACCGCGGATTGATTTCAATCAGCCATGGCGTCTGGTTTCGATCCACCAAGAAATCGACGTTACACAATCCGGCTAATCCCGACGCGTCCCTGATCGAATGCCCCAGCGAAATCAGCCGATCAGCCAGACCTGGATCACAGGCGACTGGATTACAGGCGACTGGATTACAGGCGACTGGATCACAGGCGATCGGCCCAAACGATCCACCGTAGACAAACGGATAAACCGATTCGTCGGCAGCCGAAATCCGGTGAAATGTCGATCGGCAGACTCCCAACAACTGCGAAAGCCCTGGTCGAACCAGAAGCGTGGCACCAAAACTGCGTCCGGCAACCCATCGCTGGATCCACCCGTCTTTTTCCGGACGCGGCCGGTCAAGCCATTGAATCCCGATCCCGCCGGAACCGCTCCGTGGCTTGTAGAGCCAACGCCCAGTCGGAATCGCACCTTTCGGTGGATCGTCCACCGCTTCGAGCGCCAGGGGATTCGCTTCCAGCGTCTGAGGAAACGAAAAACCGGATTCGTTGGCCAGTTTCCTAAGCACGTTCGGATCGGCCAATTGCTCTTGGATCTCGATCGAAGGCGACAATCGAGGCCGTGCCACGGGGTGGGTGCCGAGCCAATCCTGGATCCCAGACAGCCCACCGACTTGGATCAACGGCGTTTCCGCGTATCGACTGAGCAATTCGGCGACTCGATCCACGTCATCCAGCAACGCAAATTCGTCGCAGGCCGCCACGGCGTCTCGGTCGCCGAACTGATCGATTCCGACCACGCGATATCCACCGGCAGACGCCGATTGAGCAGCTGCCCGCACCGATGCCCCAACCATCAAAACCGTTCGGCCGGCCGGTTCATCCGCCGATTCGTGGTGCAAACGGGCTTCGTTTAGGGCAGCGGGTGGTTGCATCAGCGGTGGGGTCTGCTACTTTTGGCATCGGTTTATGAGGACCGGCGGATAGCGAAATCGCTGCCGATGGAGTCTCCGAACGATTTGCATTGAACAAATCTGCAAGCCTGGATTTTTGTCCCTCAACCCACGAATAGGTAGTCCCCACAATGCATTTGAATGTTGGTGAAGCGCTGGTCGGCGATGGTAACGAAGTCGCACACATTGACCTGATGATCGGCAGCAAGAGCGGCCCCGTCGGAGTCGCATTTGCAAACGCACTTGCAACTCAAAGCGAAGGCCACACGAACCTGATGGCCGTTTTGGCCCCCAACGTTGCCGTCAAGCCATCAACTGTCATGGTGACCAAGGTCACGATGAAGGGCATGAAGCAAGTTGTACAAATGTTCGGTCCTGCACAAGCAGCCGTCGCGAAAGCCGTTGCCGACTCGGTCGCCGAAGGAATCATTCCTAAGGATCAAGCCGAAGACTTGGTTTGCGTCTGCGGTGTGTTCATTCACCCTGCTGCCGAAGACGACGAAAAGATCTATCAGTACAACTACGAAGCCGTCAAGCAATCGCTAGCAAACGCGATGGGCTGCAAGCCAAGTGCTGACGAAATGATCGCCCAAAAGGACACAGCGGCCCACCCTTTCAAGGGTTTCTAGTCCGCTGAAATTGGCGAACATGCCAATGTCAAAACAGAGCTTTCCGGTTTCAATGCCGGGAAGCTTTTTTTATGCACCGCCTTCCAGTAGAAATCGCCATGACCAAAAAAATCCTGCTCCAGCTCGACATCGATCCGCAACCTAGCTCATTCGATTCGGTCGTTGCGATCGATGCTGGCGTTGATCAATTACTGCGATACGAAGGCGTCCAAGTCACTGGCGTCACTTCAATCGTTCACGGTGCCATGTTCACCCGTGGCGGGGACAACCTAAAAAACACTGCGATCTTCATTGGCGGCAGCGACGTCGGAGCCGCCGAACGACTATTGACTGCCTGCCAAGAAGCATTCTTTGGCCCCGTCCGAGTCTCGTTGATGCTGGACGCCAACGGCTGCAACACCACCGCGTCGGCCGCAGTCGTCGCAGCCAGCCGGCACATCGACCTTGCTGGCGCAAAAGCAGTCGTGCTTGGCGGCACCGGACCGGTCGGTCGACGGGTTGCCCAACTGCTCGCCAGCGACGGTGCGGACGTCATCCTGACCAGCCGATCGCTGGACCGCGCTGCGTCAGCGGCTAAAGAAATCAGCGAACAAGTTCAGTCGGGTTCCGTCAACGCTGGCGAGGCTGGTTCACCAGCGCAAACGGCAGGCGTCTTGGCCGGCGCCCAAATCGTCATCGCCTGCGGCGCCGCAGGCATCGAACTAGCTGACGAAAAAACGATGCAATCGCTTTCAACTTTGAAAGTCGCGATCGACCTGAACGCCGTTCCCCCAGCGGGCATCGAAGGCATCGGCGTCGCCGACAAAGCCAAATCATTCGGCCAGGGTGTCGGATACGGCGCGATCGGTGTTGGTGGTTTAAAAATGAAAACCCACCGCGCAGCAATCGAATCGTTGTTCACCAGCAACGACAAAGTTCTGAACGCCGCCGAAATCTACGCGATCGCAAAATCAATCGGATAGACTTGCCGCCGGACACAGCGGAAACCTGCCGCGCACAAAAAAAGACGGAGGCGTCACAAACAACGCCTCCGTCTCGTATCTCTTGCTTTCTACGAACTTTCGACTCAGTCGGCCTTGGCCAAGTTTTGCTTTCGCAATCCGTCGATATAGTCGTGGGTCACGTTCAAGACTTCTTGGTTGTAAAAGTTGTCACGGTAGATTTTCTCGTCGCTCAACTGAGTCTCGAGAGTTTCTTCTTCCTCTTCTTTTTGAGAATCTAGTTCCTTGCGACGAGCCATGAACTGCTCTTCGTCTAACGAAACCGTATTCTGTTCTTTCTGAGCAACGTACAACTCGATGCGTCGGAGCAGATCCCCGAACTCTTTATCAGCAGCCACTCGCGTCATTGATCGCTGGCGAAGCATTCCGATCAGATCAGCAGGCTTCATGTTGTAGAGATCGTGACGAGCTTGTTTGACGCGGTCATGTTCCAACGCGAACTTCAAATCGCCTTCGCTGACATCCATTTTCGAAGTAATGCTTGGCAAGATCACGTCTGCCAAAACGCCCTTCCGCTGAGTGCTTTCACCATCGGGCAGATAGAACTGCTGCAGCGTGACCTTCAATGCACCGTAGTTCGCACGGTTGCTTCGGAACAATTGCTGTCCAAGGTCCATCAACGTTTGAACAGTTCCCTTGCCGTGAGTCGCAGGATCGCCGACGACGATGCCGCGACGATAGTCTTGGATCGCACCTGCAAAAATCTCGCTAGCACTGGCACTGAACTTACTGGTCAAAACGACAAGCGGGCCACTCCAAGCTGTACCGGCTTCCTCATCAGCATATTGTTGCACGCTGCCGTCCGAATTTTTGACTTGCACAACGGGGCCGCGGTCGATGAACAAACCAGTCAGATTGATCGCTTCGGTCAAGCTGCCGCCACCATTCTTGCTAAGGTCCAAGACGATGCCGTCGACACCCTGAGCATTGAAATCGTCCAAGATTCGATGAACGTCGCGAGTGCTGCTGCGGAAGTTCTGCTTGTCTTGGCGAGCCGACTCCATGTCCAAGTAGAAACTTGGCAGGTTGATATAGCCGATCTTCAGCGTGTTGTTGGTATCGGGCGAGACATGTTCGATAACTTCACCGCGAGCGGCGGATTCTTCCAATTCAATCCGAGCTCGCGTGATTTTGTAGACCTCGACCGCGCCGACACCACCTGCTTTGACGCCCAACCGAACGGTCGAACCAGCTCGCCCGCGAATCAGAGTCACGACGTCATTGAGCGGCATTTCAACCACGTCAACCATTTCGCCGGATTCGTCCTGACCAACCGTAACAATCACATCGTCGGTCTTCAATTTGCCATGCTTGGCCGCCGCACCACCAGGGATCACTCGAGTGACCGTTGTCTTGCCGTCTTTTTCGCTAAGCTGGGCACCGATTCCATCCAGATTCAAACGCATTTGAATGTTGAAATCTTCGAGCGTTTGCGGCGACATGTAAGTCGAATGCGGGTCGTACCCCATCGTGACGGCGGTCAAATACATTTCCAACAAATCGTCGCTGTCGGTTTGTTTCCAGCGGCGAGCATAACGCGTGTATCGTCGCTTCAATTGCTCGATCGCTTCTGGCCCCGTGGTTTCGTCATCTTTAAGATCCAGCAACGAATACTTGATCTGGCGGCGCCAACGATCACGAGCTTCATCGGCGTTGGTAGCGTAATGGGTTGACTTGGGGTCGATCACGATCGCTTCGTCGGTCGTAAATTCGAACTCGCCGCGCAGCAGTTCTTGGGCCACGGCCACACGCTCGTCGACTCGCTGAATGAATCGGCCGAAGATGTCGTACGCCAATTTCAGGTCGCCTTTGCGAACCATGTCGTCAATCGAGTTTTCGCTGGCGGCGAACTCGTCGATGTCGCTTTGCAGAAAGTAAAGTTTCAGCGGATCAAGTGAATCAATAAACAGCTGTAAAGCGCGTTTGCTAATCGTGTCGTTAAGACCTTGCGCGGAAATGTGATTCTCCGGCATCAACTTCGCGATCATCTTCGCGACGACCGTGTCACGCACTGACGGAACGGCCAATTGAGCCGGCGCGGGAGCTTCGACAGCGGCAGGTTGAGCATTGGCCAGCGGACTGGCACCAGTCACAAACAGACTAGCTGCCAATAACGGCAACAACGCACCAGCGCGGAAAGTGAGATTCGGACACAGACGACAGTCCATAGCGGTTTCCTAGAAGGTTGAAATCAAACGGGGGTTGCCGACCGGACGGGCAATATGCGTTGCGGTTGCCCACGTTCGTACAGCATACGGATCGTAGGAAAGCAGCGAAGTTCGGGCAACTCCGTTTCTCTTCCTATCTTACCACCTCGGCGACCGCTGAATTGTCGCCGCAATCACCGAATCGAGCAAATTTGAGCTGCAGTCAATCCAAAATTCTCGCTATTGGCCGAGGAAACCCATCTGCCTCGGCAATCGAGGCATCATGAGGCCAAATTCCAGGATCCAGTTCTGAAGTCTTGCGAATGAGTGCTGCGATCAGTGGTTGGCGACCTTATCGCCTTGCCACCATTGACCGCCACGGTTTTCGGCGGCGCGTTGGTCATGGTCGTCGGATCGACTGTCTCTCGAACGATTGTCACGGTTCCAGACATCATCAGGAACGACACTGTCACGAACGTCTAACCATTCATCTCGGGCAATCGCGGCTAGCGCGTCTTCGGCGTCCGTGATACGGCGGCCCGGTTCTTGTTCGAACCAAGCCCAACCGATCGCAGGCTCTCGTTCGACGTATTGTTCCTCTTCGAATTCGGGCTCGTCATATTCTGGCTCGAGCAGACGTTCCGGCTTGACGTATTTTGGCTCGACACGCTCAACGTATTCGACCACCCGTTTCTTTGCCGCAGGTTTGGGAACAGGTTTCGGCTCGGGCGCGCGTTCGACGTAGATGATCTTCGTTTTTGCTGGCTCGGGTTTGGGCTCTGGCTCCGGCGCGGCGGTGACCAAGACAGGCTCCGGCTCAGGAACTTCCTCGACAGGTTCTTCTTCCGCGACCGGCTCTTCTTCCTCTTCCATCACTTCGTCTTCGTAAACCTCCTCGTACTCAACTTCTTCTTCGTATTCTTCCTCTTCGACTTCCTCAGGCAACAAAATCGTCGCTCGGCCAGGCGTCCCTTGTGCGGGCATCAGCCGAACTTCGACGTCGATATCATGGAAGATATCAACGATGTGATGGTGGCATGTGAACATCATTACTTGATGGCCAAGTTCCGCAAACGTCTTCAACGTCCGTGCCGCATGAATGGCTCGGTCCCGGTCAAAGTTGACAAGCACATCGTCAAGCACCAACGGCAACATGACTCCGCGTCGTGCGTACGCGGCCGCCAGCGACAATCGCAGCGCGATGAATACCGCTTCACGTGTCCCGCGACTGAGCACTTCCAGCGGCAACGATTTTTTGTCGTCCGCGTCGATCTTCAATTGGTTTGTGCCCAGTGGCGTCCAAATGCGTTTGTACTTGCCGTTGGTCAATTGGCTTAGGAAGCTCGACGCTTCGCGTAGCGTTTCGGGCTGACGTTCGCGTTCGAACGTTCCGCAGACGTCTTCTAACAGACAACTGGCCATTCCCATGGTTTGCCAACGATGAGCCGTCGCTTCAATTTTTCGTTCGACACAGCCAAGTTCTAGCTGAGCGATCGACAAACGATTGTCATCGCCGAGGTGTTTCATCTCTTGAGCCAACTCACCGAGCGAAGTCCGTAACTGACCGACGCGTTCGTCCGTTTCCGTCATCCGACTGGTCAACGAATCCCAGCGTCGTTCCAAATCGGCAGCGGTCGCGCCTTCGATCTCGCGAGCGACTTCGTCATATTCAATGTGTTGTCCGATGATCGACTTGATTTGCTTGTCAAGTTCCTCTCGCTCTTTCCGCAACTCGCCCAGGACGACCTTGCTGTCGACCATTTCATAAAACTGTTCGGGGGTTGCAACACCACACTTTGCCCACAAAGCACGGCGTTGTTGTTCGGCCCGTTCGAGGGCGCGATGGTGAACACTTTGTTGACGTTTAAGCTGGACGTCGGCTTCTTTGTATTCGCGACGTCGCTTGATCCAGTGCGATTGCCGCGACAATTCCTCGTGCAAATGGTTCAGTTGGTCCAGCGGGCTGGTCCGCGTCTTCATTCGCGATGACGCAAGTTCCACTTGCGGGTCCGATTGCCGATCATTGCGTCCGTCGCGGTTTCGATCTCCGTCGCGATCACGTTTCCGGTCATTTTTGCGATCGCCATTGCGATCATTGCCACGCTCGTCATGCCGTTCGCTATCTCGACCCACCAGCCGATCCACTTGGCTGTCATCTTGGTACTCGTCTTCAGATTCACGCAGCGAGTCGCGTGCCGCTTCTTCGTTGACTTCCAAGGCTTCGAAATACAACGCTTCGATACGCTTTGCGATTGCGCCTCGCTCACGCCGACGTTGCTCTTTCTCGGTCGACAATTCTTCCAAACGACGGCGACTGGCTTGTAATGTTTCATATCCGTCGCCCAGCTTGCGGACGCTTGATGGCGAAAGCGATTCGCTAAGCCCAAGACTTTGCAACGTTCCCGACCACTGACGACGTGCCTCCTTCAATCCGTCGGCCGCCTTCGAGGCGCGGGCTCGCGATGACTTGTACGCCTCCATCGCGGCTTGGTGGCTGTGATAAACCGGTAAAGAAGCATCCAGATCCGCCAACAAACGCTCGGCTTCGCGGACTCGCAATTCCAACGACTCGTTGCTGGTCGGCATCGTCGAGTCAATGCTTGATCGTTCACCTTCGATTTCGCGAATCTGTCGGCGCAGCGTATCGATTTGACGTTCGCAGTCTTCGCGATCATGCGAGGTCGAACGTTTGCCGTTTTCCAGCCCCCAATAGAACGCAAGCAGTGCCAAGAACCCGATCAGCATGCACAGCATGCCCCATGTCGGATCCGGACGGCTGACCAACCACTGAATATTGAAGAAGTTGGCAAATCCGTAGATCATCGCCATTCCGCCGGCGATAAACGGAACCGCCAACAAAATGAAACGGTCGACCGGCAAGACTTCGTCGGTCGTCAAGTCGACGGTCTCGCGTTCGAGTTCACGGTAGTGACGCTTGAGTTTTTCGAGATGCTCGCCAACCTGGATTCGGTGCTTCAGCGCCGTCACCATTTCGGTTTGGCTGCGGATGGCTTCCTGCAAATTGGTGGCACGCGCCCGCTGCAGCACTTCGGTTAGCGATTCGTTCAGCTTGTCTGCACGTGTCTTGTGATCGGCGCCTTCCCCGCGAGACTGTTTCAGCCGGAACGCTTGCTCCTTGACCAACTTGGCTGGTTCGGACAGTGCCGCCAGTGTTTGACGCGACAGATCGGGCAATTGGCTGGTATCGCCACTGATTAGCGCCGCACGATCTTCTTCGTCCAACCCCAAACGGTCGGCGTCGACCTCGAGTTGCTTTTTGGCTTTTGCGATCTGGTCGTCGATACGTTCAATTTGCTCTTCGAGCGCTTCGACCCAAGTCGCCTGCTGCGAAGCGGCTTCGATCTTGCCTTGCAGATCCAGCATGCGGCGACTGACCGGCAACTGGCCCGCCTTGTCGCGCAATCCGCGCCGCTTGGACTTGATCTCTTCGATCTTTTGTTTGCGTTCTTCCATCATCGCGTCGATTTGCACCAGTTGGCCGGGTGCTTCGTCGGGCAGATGAATGTCGGATTCGCGTTCAGCAATTTGCTTGATGATTTGTTCGCGTTTTCGCCAGACTTCGTGAACACTCGTCGCCGTTTCGACGGTTCGTCCTTCACGTTCCCAAACGCCCATGCGTTCGGTTAGCTGCTCGATTTCCTGTTGCTGGCTGCGGCGTTGAGAGGCTAGTTCGCTCCAGCGGCGACCACCGCGAGTCAGAACGGCGACTTCGTCACGCAACTTTTCACGCTTGGTGATCAACGTCGACAGCTTTGCGGCTTCCGCTTCGTCTTCGGCCGATGCCTTTCCAACCAAGGCTCTGCGTCCACTGCGCAAATTACGCAGCACGTCGACCAACGAGACACGGTCCAGACCGCTGGACAGTTTGTAAAGTTCATCGGCGGCGGACGTGTCATCGAGTGTCGACAACTCTTGCAGTTCGCGCATGCCGATCGCGAACACATTGGTAAAAATGGGTTCGTCGATTTGCCCCAACAGGCTCTGTAAACGGTGCTGGCCTTGGCTCAACCCGTCTTGGCCGGTGACCGTCAATTGCCCCGTCACGCCATTGTCGGTCAGCTGGCTGTGGCGGCGAATTTGGTAACCGCCACCCGGCCCGGTGACGCGAATCGCACCGCCCGGGGTGCCGCCATGAACCGGCGGCAAGTACTTTTCGCGGCGATCGGGTGTGAATCCGTAAAGCATCGCGCGGACGAACTGCATCAGCGTTGTCTTGCCAGCCTCGTTAGGACCGTAGAACAACGTCATGCCGTCGGGCAGCGAGTCGACCGATAGTCCCGACCAGACGCCGAAGCCATCAACTTGGATGTCTTTGATTCTCATGATTTTTGCACCAGGTTTGGCTTACCACCGCGGAGCAGTTCAACGCCCAGCAGGGTGGCTTGATCGAGCAAGTCAGCGCGCGCCGAAGGCGAAACTTCGGCTAACATCGTCGCGGTCGTTGACGGCATCGCGGACGATCCCGACATGGATTCTTCGGTGAACGGTGCCAAATTCAGGTCGCGTCCGTCCGATTTGCGATGCTTTTCTGCAGCTCGCAAAAAGTCACCCAAAATTGTGTCTTCGTCATTCCACGACTTGGGATAGGTGCGTGGCGGACGGACCTTCAAGTGACAGGTCCAGGCCGACGGCGAACCGTGACCGAATTCGCGGCGCACCCATGACAACAGTTCTTCGCTGTCGCCGATTGACAACATCGAATCATTGTCGGTGATCGAAATATCCCAGCCCACCAACAGGTTTCGGCCACCGTTTTCGTGTTGCAGACGAACGATGCGTTCGCCCATCACGTTACGAATGCCGCCAACGGCATTGATGTCCGACGCGGTCAGCGCGACTTCGCAGTAACGGAACGAGTCACATTCAACCGAATGCACCCGAGTGGTTCGGTCGGCATCGACGTCGACGATCGAGTAACCGTGGACGCCCGACTCTTCCAAGCATCGGCCTTGCGGCGATCCACAATAGACCGCGGCACCCTCGGCACCGCCTTCGATGACTTCGCGATTGTGCTGACCACCGAGTGCCCAGTAATCAAATCGCCCTTCGGCTAGGGCGTTCGCGTCGGCCGTGCCGTAACCGACGGCAACGGTGTACTCGTCGGTCGGATCGGTGCGATAACTGGGCACATGCAAAACGCTGCGTCCGTCGGCGCTTCGCCCCACAACTGAACAGATCGTCCGTCCGGCTCGCTCGACTGGAATCGCGACCGCGCGATTTTTGGGGAACATGGTCACGTTGGGCGGCAACGGCACCGCTTCGGGCCACTTGGCAGGATCGTCGGCAATGCCGGCCGTCCAAAATACGGGTTTCTTTTTGGCGTGCAGTTTGTCGAAATAATCCAACAGCAGCGACATGCCGTGCGGCCCAGCGGCCTGGGGTGCCAGCAAGTCGCCCGACAAGACTAGGAAATCAACGTTTTCGACCAAAGCGGCTTCAAAGACAGCCGCCGCGGAACGCCGAGGAGCCTCGGCCATGGCTTCGCGAAGGTGTGGCGGTAGCGAATCGAGGTCTCCTAGAGGAGTCTCAAGATGAAAGTCGCTAGCGTGAATGAAGCGGAATGACTCGCCCGGCATTGGATCCCTCCCTGCTTGTCATGACGTACTCACATCGTGTGAGCGTGTTGCGGAAGTCTAAACGATTTCGTGAAACCGGGCCAAGACCGTTTTTTTCGGACAATTGGGCAAATGTTCCACGAAAAATCCACCCGGACCCTTGCTCGGGGCGGTGGGAACCAGATGGCAGCAACAAAGCTACTGAGTTGGCGTTAAGGTTGCCAAAGTTGCCTGAACGAATCGACGAGCGATAACGGCAACTCGGCTTGCCGACGCTAAAGCACTCAATAACACTTCTTTTCTGAAATTGCCCGCTAGACCCCTGCGCGGACAATGCGATAATTAATGCCTCCTGGAATTCGCTTCTGGAATTTAGCTCCAAGGTCTGATCTTCAGAGTTCCAGCTTTTCAATTTGAGCGTGCCGTTTCTGTCGGCATCCGAGCGTGGCGGATCGACCACTCTATTATTCGCATTCGCGAAGGTAAACAAAACACAACTCGATGGACGGATCACTCGCCCTTCTAGGCACTACCGGTGCGCTAGTTGGTCTCGGAGCACTCGAATCGCTGGTTCACCAGCGTCGGCTTCACACCATCCCGCTGCGAATTCACGTCAACGGGACTCGCGGAAAATCGTCAGTCACTCGACTGATCGCCGCAGGTTTGCGAAGCGGTGGAGTCCGAACCTGTGCAAAGACGACCGGCACATTGGCTCGCATGATTCTGCCCGACGGATCGGAATACCCGGTCTTTCGCCCGGCTCGCGCCAATGTCATTGAACAGGTCCGGATTGTCCGCGCCGCGGCCGAATCGGAAAGCGAAGCTTTAGTCATGGAATGCATGGCGCTTGTCCCGTACCTGCAATGGCTGTGCGAGTTCCGGTTGGTTCACGCAACTCACGCCGTGATCACCAACGCTCGCGCCGACCACTTGGATGTGATGGGGCCGACCGAACACGACGTCGCGTTAGCGTTGTTGGGCATGGTCCCCAAAAACGGTCGCCTGTACACCGCCGAACGACGTCACCTGGAAACGTTCCAGCGTGCCGCCGACGAACGGAACACGGAATTGATCGCTGTCACCGAGGACGAAGTCAACGCGATCACCCCGCTTGAACTGTCGCAGTTCTCGTTCATCGAACATGCTGAAAACGTGGCGCTTGCTCTGCGAGTCTTGAAAGACCTCGAAATCGATCGCAGCAAGGCGTTGCAAGGCATGTGGGCGGCAACGCCCGACCCGGGCATCATGACGACGGCCGAGATCAATTTCTTCGGACGTGAGATCGTGTTCGTCAACGGATTCGCGGCCAACGACCCCGAATCCACCGAACGGATCTGGGATATGGCCTGTGATCGCTATCCCGATTCGGGCAAGCGAATCATTATCTTCAACTGTCGATTTGACCGCCCTGATCGCTCGAAACAATTGGCCGAGGTCTGTGCGAAGTGGCGGCCAGCCGATCACTACATCCTGATTGGCTCGGGAACGTACATCTTTGCAAAGTACGCGACCGCGGCTGGGCTGGACCACCGCAAGTTGGTGATGGCCGAAGACGATTCGCCACAGGAAATCTTTGAAAAAGCCGTCGAACTGGGCGGGCGCAATTCGATGGTCATGGGCATGATGAACATCGGCGGCATTGGGCTGGAAATTGTTCGTTATTTCCGAAACCGCAGCTCTGTCGGCGAACGTGCATTTTAAAACGCCGCTTGCAAAGACACAAACATAGCCGAGCTGTTTTGTGGCGAACGATTTCTATAGCGCCATAGCGACACCACGGCTTTCCCCCAAAGTCATCTCTCTCACAACAAAAAAACGCGAACTCTCATGGATACTCTTACCGTTGCAATCGGGATCGGCTTGGCGGTCAGCCTGCTGTTCTCGGAATTGTTTGGCCTAGCGGCCGGCGGGATGGTCGTGCCGGGCTACATCGCCCTGTCGCTCGACAAACCGCTTAATGTGATCGTTACCTTTGCCGCGGCGATCATCACTTATTACATCGTCTACACACTATCCAACATGATCGCGATCTACGGCAAACGCCGGACGGTGCTGATGGTCTTGATTGGTTTCTTGGTCGGCGTGACTTTAGAACGATTCAGTCTGTTTCAATCGCAAGCGATTGATCCGTCGGACCTTAGCCTGCTTGATGACTCGGTCGACTATGAAGTCATCGGTTACATCATTCCCGGCCTGATTGCGATTTGGATCGACCGGCAGGGGATGGTGGAAACACTTGGCATCCTGCTGACGGCTTCGACGGTGGTTCGTTTGGTTTTGATCCTGATGGGATTGGAGTTGGTACTATGAAGCGACTCTTTTGGCGTCCTCGGCAAGTCTCGCAAACGGTCATTTGGTTGATGGCAGGCTTTTCGCTGCTTGGCCTAGCCACGATCGAACACTTCCGCACCAAGGCGCCGCAATCGGACCTCGACATTAAAATGACGGCGTCAACGTACGCGTCAGAAATGATGCGTGCGATCAAAGCGGAAAAAATGAATATGGCTCAGGCTTCCGACGCCGCAGTCGACCCAGCCGGGTCGGGCATGATCGGGCAATTGATGAGCCCCGTGACCACGCTGACCGGACGACTGAGCGCGAAGCAAACCGCGGTCAACCCGAATTTTGCGGCTGTCGTTGTCGAACAACTGATCGGCGCCGGCGTCGAATCTGGCGATTTGGTTGCCGTCGGATACTCCGGTTCATTCCCTGGCATGAACGCCAACGTCTGCGCGGCTCTGAAAGCCATTGGTGCCCAGCCAGTCATCATTGCCAGTGCCGGATCAAGCCAGTGGGGCGCGAATAACCCCGACATGATGTGGATCGATATGGAGAGCCTGCTTTTCGAAGAAGGCCTGTTGCCGTTCAAAGCGGTGGCATGTTCGATCGGTGGTTACGAAGACATCGGATTGGGAATGACCGTCGAAGCCAAAGACTTGGTCAAGAAAGCGATCAAGCGGAACGGCCTGCCGCTGTTGACGTCAACGGACTTCGTCGAAGCAATCGACGAACGCATGCAAATTTATCGCAAGCAAGCCGGCGGTCGCGATTACAAGGCATACATCAATGTCGGCGGCGGAACGATTTCGGTCGGACGAAGCATGGGCAAGCGGGCTTACAAGCCAGGCCTGAACCTATCGGCAAAGCACGAGGTGCTGCGAATCGACTCGGTCATGACTCGGTTCATGAGCAAAGGTACCCCAGTAATCCACGTGGTCGAAATCGACCGCATGGCAAGCAAATACGGCCTACCGCTAGCACCCCAACAAATGCCGCCAATCGGCGAAGGCGGCATCTACCAGCAAACTCGCTATAACAAGTTGCTGACCGCGACGGTGTTGGTCTTGATCCTGCTGTCGCTACGAGCACTCGTGCTGACCGACTTTGGATATCGATTCGTCAAAGGGCGCGGCGGAAAGAAAACCGCCTCTTCGCCCGAACCGATGGTCTAGCACATCTGCGTCGCTAGTCCACAAACCACGCTTGGCCTAATCAGCCAAGCGTTTTTTTCGACTCACTGCGACCGTTTCACTCTGGCTCGCTTCACTCTGGCTGACTTCACTCTGGCTCGATGCCGAAGTCGCGGATCGTGGTCAAAGTCGTTAGCTCGATACCCTTGGCGGCGAAGGCTTCGCGCCCGCCCGCCAACCGGTCGATGATTGCGATCACGTGATCAACGACCAGGCCGTATTCACGAACGGCGTCGACCGCTTTGATCGCGCTTCCACCGCTAGTGATGACGTCTTCGACAATGACGACGCGTTGGCCGGGCTGAACGGGCCCTTCGACTTGCTTGCCGGTGCCATGTCCCTTGGCTTCTTTGCGAACCATGAACCCCTTTAGCGGCAGGTCACGCTGGCCAGCAATGGTCACGATCGACGCCGTGATTGGGTCGGCACCGATCGCCATGCCACCAACCGCAGCGGGCAAGTCGCCCAGCGACTGCAAAACTTCCAACATTCCTTCGGCGACCACATTGGCACCCTTGGGATGCAGGGTCAGCGTTCGACAATCCAGATAGAAACTGGCCTTTTTGCCGCTCGCCAGCGTGAAGTCGCCGCGGCGCAAGGACTCGGATTGGATCAGTCGGATCAGTTCGTCGCGGTCGTACATGAAAAAGGTATTAGCGTTGAGGTGTTCGGTGTCGGAATACACAAGCCAGCAAGCTTAGCAAACATAATCGCCGGCTTCGACGTCCCTGTGTTCACAGCAACACCGCACTCTCGCAGCAATTCCTACTTTCGGATCGTCACGGACGAACCTTGGGAAATGATTCCGTACAAATCATCGGCAAAATCGCCGGCTAGGCTGATGCAACCCTTTTCGGTCGGCCGTGTGGCATCAGGACTGCCGTGAATGCACAACTGGCCACCCAAATCGATCCATGCGGCACCGTACGGATTGTCGGGGCTGCCCGGCGGAATCGGCGAGCCAGCCGCATCGTAAAACGTCCGCGACTCTTGCTTGTCCTGAACCGTAAACGTGCCCGGTTTTGGCATTGGATCGTTGCCAACACCGATCGGAAAACGACCGGAATAAAGATCACCCAAAAACAAAGTCAATTCTTGGTTCGTCAGATCGACTTCGGCGCGGAACGGGCCACGAACAACCTTCAACTCGGTGCCTGGCAAAACCGCGACCGGATCTTGGATCTGGTTGATGTTGGCCAGCAATTGCCAAGGCACTTCATAGCGACTGGCGATCTCCATCAGGGTTTCGCTTTGACCGACTCGGTGGGCACTTTCAAGCAGATGACGCTTGGAATAAATAACTTCCTTTGCCAACCAATCAAGTCGCTGAACCAACTCGCTGCGTTCTTCGCCCGACAAATTTGGCGTCGAATAGAACAGACTTAGTGTCGCCAAAGCATCCTTCAACTGGTCCTTGCTGTACTGGCGATCGGCAATTTGAATCGCATTGACCAACCCCAGATTCGAATTGCCGCCAAGCGATGCTCCTTGCGTCAGCAAATCGGAATCGCGGCTCACGTTCATGGCCGAGACTTGCGCGACCGGAGCCGACGCATCATCGGAGTTCGACGCGAATCGAGTGCCGAAATTTGGATCAAATTTAGATTGCGCTTCGTTCGGATCGGGCACCTCGAACGCTCGATTGGTCGTAGGATATTCGCGAGCACTATCGGCCGATGACGAAATCGCGTCGCTTGCCGCAGCACCCAAATCGGCGCCAACGGCACCAACCGAAGCCACAGCGGCGTTCGCCGATTCCTCGACATCGCTCATCGAGAAGCTAGCCGAACTCGCCGGTGTTCCATTGGTAGGCAATTCGATCGAACGGTTGGCAAAGTCGGGCACTGAATACGCCGAAGCATTCCCCATCGCCGGTTCAGGCGACATCAAACTGGCCGCGACCGTGTCGGCGGGCTGAGTGACTTCGGGGAAACCACCCAGACTGCCGGCATTGATTTCCAGTTCGCCAAGCGACGGTGGCAACGCTGAATCGATCATCAACGATCCATCATCGCTCATCACCAACATGTCTTCGACACCAAGCGGCAATGGTTCCGGTGGTGTGGTCAGAGATACGTACGCACCGTAAATGACGGTCATTAGCAGTACGACGATGGCTGCGGTTTTCAGCGTTTGCACGACTGTCCTCCATGACTGGGCAGGCAAACACGACGAAGCCCAGGTCGTTGATCCGATTTTGTTGATCTGTTTTTACAGACCGTTTTTCACTGATCTGTGCAGATTTACATCTGCAAGGAATCATTCCACCGCGAAGCCTACTCAATCGCCGGAGATTCCATCTAGCCCAATTTTCAGGATCGGCTTCGAAGCCAACGGCAAAGTGCCGTGACGACGACGGAAGAATTGCTGCCATAGCTAGCAATTCAACGCATTTAGCCCACCGAGTTGGCGGGGCTACGCCTACGCTTTGACCGTAAACGGGTATACACTCCGGTGAAAAATTCGTTGGCACGGCAAGCAAGCAGGCGTAATGACAACTACGGAAATCACGGTCAAAGGCGCTCGAGAACACAATCTTCGCGATGTCAATTTGACGCTGCCACGAGGGCAACTGATCTGCTTCTCGGGTGTCTCGGGCAGCGGTAAGTCCTCACTCGCTTTTGACACGCTGTACGCCGAGGGCCAACGGCGATACGTCGAAAGCCTGTCGAACTACGCGCGCCAGTTCATGGGCCAGATGCCCAAGCCAGACGTCGATCTTGTCAGCGGCCTGTCGCCATCGATTTCGATCAGCCAAAAATCCAGCGGCAACAATCCTCGTTCGACCGTTGGCACGATTACCGAAATCTATGATTTCCTGCGAGTCCTGTTCGCTCGCGTCGGCACGGGTTTCTGTCCCAAATGCGAAGAACCGATCACCGCGCAAAGCCGCGATGCGATCGCGTCGCGCATTTTGTCGCTGCCCGACGAGGCGACGGTGTGGATCATGGCGCCGCTGGTGCGCGGTCAGAAAGGTGAATTCCGCGACCTGTTCGAAGACCTTCGCAAACAAGGCTTCACGCGCGCTCGGGTCGACGGCGAAACCATCCGGCTGTCCGAACCGCCATCGCTCGATCGCAACAGCCGCCACGACGTCGAAGTCATCATCGATCGTATTGAACCCGATGCCCGCGACCGCGGCCGAGTCACCGAAGCGGTTGAAACGGGTTTGAAGCTCGGCGAAGCCACCTTGATCGTGTCGCTTTCTGAAGCCAACGATCACTCGACCGGTCCTGTCAAACAAGACGTGCTTTACTCGTCAAAGTATGCATGCCATTCATGCGGCACCAGCTTCAAGCCACCAACGCCGCAGCTTTTCTCGTTCAATTCGCCGCAAGGAATGTGCACGACCTGTGACGGGCTCGGTCGGTTGTACACGTTCGTACCAAATCTGCTGATTCCCGACGAGTCGCTATCAGTCAAGAAAGGTGCGATCTGCCTGCTTGGCAAGTGGGCAGACTTGGGCCGCTATCGCCAACACATCTACAAGGGTGTCGCCGAATCGTTCGAAGCTGCGTTTGGTTTCGACAAAGGCACGATGTTGGACAAGCCCTGGCGTGACCTTTCGGAAGAGGCAAAACACGTTTGGTTGTGGGGTGCCGACGAATCGGTGGAATTCACATGGAAGGCCGGATCGAAGGCGACCAAGTACTCCGGTGATTTCGATGGCTTCATCCCCGAACTGGTCGATCGCTACAAGACCAGCAAGAACAAAATGCAACTGCGTCAGTTCGAAAAGCACATGGCAACGCTCGATTGCCCGGACTGTCACGGCAAACGACTGAACGAACAAGCCAGTGCCGTTCGAATCACGTCAGCTGGCGAACGATCGCCCGCTGCGAAAGACATTGGTGCGACTCAAACCGCTTCCAAGACTCTACCCGAACTTTGCGAACTTCCCGTCGATGAACTCGCAGACTTCTTCGCTGAGATTGTCTTGGGCAAGACCGAAGCTAAGATTGCGTCGGAAGCACTCAAAGAGATCCGCGCTCGCATCGGTTTCCTGCTCGGCGTGGGACTCGAATACCTGACGCTCGGCCGGACCGCGCCGACGCTTTCAGGTGGCGAATCACAGCGAATTCGTCTGGCAGGCCAGATCGGCAGCGGCTTGGTTGGTGTGCTCTACATTTTGGACGAGCCTTCGATCGGGCTACACCCGCGCGACAACGACCGCTTGATCGAAACGCTCGAGCGACTTCGCGACACGGGCAACACATTGATCGTCGTCGAGCACGATGAAGACACGATGCGGGCCAGCGACTTGATTGTCGACTTCGGCCCCGGCCCCGGCGTCAAAGGCGGCCGCGTTGTGGCGACGGGGACCGTCGACGACGTGATGAACTCGACTCGCAGCGTGACGGGCCAGTTCTTGGCCGGCACCCGCGCGATCACGCCCGCCGAAACGTTACGTCCAATCGACAAAGCATCGATGCTGTCGATCCGCGGCGCTCGATTCCACAACCTAAAAAACGTCGATGTCGACATCCCGCTTGGTGGAGTGGTTTGCGTCACCGGCGTGTCAGGCAGCGGCAAGAGTTCACTGATCGGCGGTATTCTGGAACCGGCACTTCGAAACGCCCTCAATGGAGCCGAACAAGAAATCGGCGAACACGATTCGATTTCCGGACTCGAACATCTCGACAAAACGATTGCGATCGACCAATCGCCAATCGGACGCACACCGCGAAGCAACCCAGCAACGTATGTGAAGGTCTTCGATGAAATTCGCAACCTGTACGCGAAAATGCCAGAAGCAAAAACTCGCGGTTACACGTCAAGCCGATTCAGTTTCAACGTTGACGGTGGCCGCTGTTCAGCCTGCGAAGGCAACGGAGCTACCAAGCTAGAAATGGATTTCTTGGCCGACATTTGGGTCACATGCCCAATATGCCAGGGCCGACGATACAACCGCGAAACATTGTCCGTCCAGTTCAAAGGCGCATCGATCGCCGACGTGCTGGAAATGGACATTTCGCAAGCACTGAAACTGTTCAAGAACATTCCTAAAGTCGCCGAGAAACTGCAAACGCTCGTCGACGTGGGACTGGAATACCTAAAACTCGGCCAACCTTCGCCGACGCTTTCGGGTGGCGAAGCCCAACGCATCAAGTTGTCACGCGAGCTGAGCAAACGCGAAACCGGCAAGACGTTGTACGTGTTGGACGAGCCGACGACGGGATTGCACTTCGCCGACATCGAAATGCTGTTGAAGGTGATTCACCGGTTGGCCGACCATGGCAACACGATCGTGATCGTTGAACACAATACCGACGTGATCAAGACAGCCGACTGGGTCATCGATCTCGGTCCCGAAGGCGGCGCCGGCGGCGGCCGCATCATCGCTCAAGGACGACCAGCCGAAGTCGCGACGGTTACTGAAAGCTACACCGGCGCGGCGTTAGCCAAGTCGCTGGGCATCAAGCGATCGGCACCTCCGAAGCCAGTCGTCCGGCGAGAGATCGCTCAGGTGAGCCCGCGTGCGCGAACACACGTGATCGTCGAAGCGGCGTGCGAACACAACTTGAAATCGGTCGATGTCGAAATCCCGCGCGACGCAATGACCGTTTTTTGCGGCCCCAGCGGCAGCGGCAAGTCGTCGATGGCGATGGACACGATTTACGCCGAAGGTCAACGACGATATGTCGAATCGTTGTCTTCGTACGCAAGACAGTTCATTGGGCAAGTCCAGAAACCTCGCGTAGACCGCATCGAAGGGCTCTCGCCTGCGGTTGCATTAGAACAAAAGAATCTTGGTCACAGCCCGCGTAGCACTGTCGGCACGGTGACGGAAGTCTATGACTACCTGCGCATTTTGATGGCTCGGCTGGGCACGATGTACTGCCCTGATTGCCAGATCCCGATCGGCACGCAGACGCCCGACCAAATCGTCGACAAGGTCATGGCGATGCCCGAGGGCACGCGTGCCTTGCTGATGTCACCGATCGAAGTTCAAGCTGGTGAAGGCGCTAAAGACACCTGGCAAAGTCTGCGCAGTACCGGATACCAACGTGTTCGCATCGACGGTGTCACGGTGGCACTCGACAACGCACCGGCGCTTGACCCGCGTAAGAAACAAAAAGTGCAAGTCGTTGTCGACCGCATCGTTGTTCAAGAATCGGACCAGTCGCGGATCAGCGATTCAATCGAACAAGCATTGTCGCTTGGCGTCGGAGTCTTGGAAGTCGCGATCGCCGATGACGAGCGTGACGAACCGAAGTGGAAAACGATCATTCACAGCCAGCACTTGGTGTGCAGTTGCTGTGGCCGTTCGTTCAACGACTTAACGCCTCACCACTTCTCGTTCAACTCGGCTGTCGGCTGGTGCCCGAGCTGCGAGGGCCTAGGCACGCAAACCGGAACCAACCCGACGGCGCTGATCGGCTTATCCAGTTCGTCACTTTCCGAAGGCGCAACGCTGCTGTGGCCGAGTGTCGACAAGTCAGTATCGATGTGGATGCTGAAGGCACTGTCGCGTCACACCGACATTCGAATCGATGTCCCGTATGACGAACTGTCGGTGTCTGAAAAACGAGTGCTGTTTCGCGGAACCGGCCCGGCTTGGATCGAAGTCAAACAGTCGGACACGGACAACGATCCAGCCAAGTCAAAATCTAGCTCCTTAAAATCGGACCTATCGACTCCGATCTTTCGTTTTCAGTTCAAGGGTTTCTATCCGGCGCTCGAAGAAGCATCGCGGCTGACGCCTGGGCTTCGCGGCAAGCTGGAACAGTTCACTGACGAAATCGACTGTGCCGCGTGTGATGGGTCAAGGCTGCGCGAAGAAGCTGCCGCAGTTCACTTTCGTGGTCGAACGATCGCTGACCTTGTCCATATGCCGCTGAACCGTTTGGCGGACGAAGTCAAATCGTGGAAGCTTGACAAACGCGAAAAGAAAATTGCCGGCGAACTGGTTCGCGAAGTTCAATCTCGCGTGCGATTTCTGCTGGACGTCGGACTGAATTACCTGACGCTGCACCGAGGCGCGGCCACGTTGTCGGGTGGCGAGGCGCAGCGGATTCGTTTGGCCGGACAACTAGGCAGCGGTCTTTGCGGTGTGCTTTATGTTCTGGACGAACCGACGATCGGGCTGCACCCACGTGACAACCTGCGTTTGCTCGGAGCGCTGCATCGACTGCGTGACCAGGGCAACACGTTGTTGGTGGTCGAACACGATCACGATGTCATCAAAGGCAGCGACTACCTCTGTGACTTTGGTCCCAAGGCTGGCCGCAACGGCGGTCGCATCGTCGCACGCGGAGCCCCCGACGCCGTCGAACCTCTAGATGAGAGCGTCACTGCTGGCTACATCAACGGCGCCGAATCGATCCCGATCCCACCGTCGCGTCGACCGGTGACGTCGGCCAACGGCCAGATCATGGTCAACCAACTAAAAGTCATCGGCGCTCGTGAACACAACCTAAAGAACGTCAACTTCGAACTTCCGCTCGGCACATTCACGGCGATCACTGGCCCCAGCGGCAGCGGCAAGAGTTCGTTGATCGACGGCATTCTGTATCCGGTTCTGGCTCGTCGCTTGCACCGCGCACGGCTGCGACCGGGACGCCACGAAAAGGTCGAAGGTGTTCGCTACATCGACAAAGTGATCGAAGTCGATCAGTCACCACTTGGCAACACGCCCAGCAGCAACCCGGCGACGTACACCGGCGTGTTCGACCTGATCCGCAATCTCTTCGCCAGCATCCCCGAAGCCGCCCAGCGCAAGTTCACCGCCCGCACATTCAGCTTCAACGTGCCCGGCGGACGTTGCGAAACCTGCGAAGGGAGCGGGCAACTGAAGATCGAAATGCACTTTCTGCCGGACGTGTGGGTACCGTGCGAAGATTGCCAATCTCGGCGATACCGTGACGATGTTTTGGAAGTCAAGCATCACGGCCAATCGATCGCGGACGTTCTCGACATGCAAATCGGCGACGCGGTTGAGTTGTTTGCCGGACACACCAAAATCCAGCACATCCTGCAAACCATCTGCGATGTCGGACTCGATTACGTCACGCTTGGCCAATCCGCACCGACGTTGTCGGGCGGTGAAGCCCAGCGAGTCAAGTTGGCCGCTGAACTGGCCCGTCCGGTTACCGGCAACACTCTTTACTTATTGGATGAACCCACCACCGGACTTCACTTTCACGACATTGAAAAACTGTTGGGCGTGCTGCAGCGTCTCGTCGATCTTGGGAACACGGTTGTTGTGATCGAACACAACCTGGACGTCATCAAGTGTGCCGACTGGGTCGTCGACATGGGCCCAGGCGCGGGCGTCGACGGTGGCCAGATCGTGTTTGCGGGAACTCCCGAGGGACTCGCAAAGTCGCGAAAGTCACTGACGGCACCGTTCATGGCCGAAGCACTCGGACAACCCAAGGTGTCCCCGCAGCGACGATCGCCAACGGAAAAACCGAAGCCAACTGGAAAACCGAAACCAGCGAAAACCGAAACGCCATTGCCTGCTTGCGACGCGCCAATCGACGAAGCGTCCGCGATCACGGATCCCTGGAAAGTGCTGGGCCGAAAATGGCATTCACTTGGCAAAGGATTTCCTGCGGGCCAGAAACCAGACTGGCCGCTCGAGATCGCTGACCAAACCCTAGCGCTGTTAGAAAACGTCGCCGGCGACAATTCGCTCGACTTTATTTCCCCGACCAGCGTATCGGTGAAGCCCGAAGGTTCAAAAACGCCCTGGGCAGAAGTCGAAACGAAGACACCAGAATCGCTAAAAGTCACGCTGGCCGGCCCCACCGAAACGATGGACTTAGAAGGACTGCCAAAGATGCGCGTCGATGGTCCGGTCGAGATGGGCGACTACACGTTCATCACACTTAATTTCACGGAAGAAAAACACGTGCGAAGCCGGAAACTAAAAACGTTTCTGAAGAGTCACCTGGAACGATCACAGTAGAACTTTCGGCAACCTACCGAGATCCCTCGTGCTCGTCTTCACCTGGCAAACTTGCGATCACGGGTGCATCCAGCGAAGCGCTGTTGAGACGAACCGAGACGGTTCGAACTTCGATGTCGTCGTTCCTGGTTTCAATCTTTGGCACTCGCGCGAGCAGGAACAACGTCCCGCCCCGAGCCACCGTCGAAACGCCGAAGATCACAAGGTAGCCAACGTAACTGGTTTCCAAAATCCAAAGAATGCTGCCGCCAATCAGCGCGCCGACGACAAACGCGATCGTGTTGATCAAGTTGTACATCGTCAACAAGCTTGTCCGTTCTTCGACTGCGATGGCGTCGAAAAACATCAAAAAGAACGCAAGCTCGTAGGCTGCCCAGACGACTCCGGCGCCCACTTGAATGGCGATCAACCAAGGCATTGCATCCGAGACAATCCAGGCCGCCGACATCGGAACGATACCGATGCCGCCGATCCATAACAACCTGTGGGGACCGATCCGGTGTGCCACATGGCCCCACATCGGCAATGTCACCACCTTGGCCAAGAACGTCATCGAAATCAGTGTGACGTACTGTGTGTAGCTATGACCAAGTTTCTGGAACATGAACGGCGTAAGATATGGCCCAGCGATCTGCGCGGCGACTTGAACTGCGGCTAGGTACAACAGCAACCGCCCACTGCCCTCGTTCAAGAGATGTCGACACGCGCTAAGCAATGGGATTGATCGCATGTTCGCCGGAATCGGCGTCGGCTCGCTTTTGATTACGAGCATCGCTACCGACACGACTCGGCACGCCCCCGCCAGCCCAAAAACAATCGCATAGGCCGTCAATAGCTGTTCGCTCTGGCTCGCCCACTGCAGTCCAAATCCGCCCGCCAAAAAACCAGCAAACACCGCGGCTTGTGACGACCGCGTGCGAAACGCAAAGTAGCGAGACCGAATCGGTGGCGGAACGACGGTACCAATCCAAGTGTTCCACGCAGGACCACCGGCAAGTCCCGCGCCCCAGTAAATGCTGGCGATCAACATCAGCGACGTTCCGCTGATCGAACCTCGCAGCGCCGCGATGACAAGCGGCACAAACACCAAGGCCTGGATCGACGAGCAAAGCACGACCCAACGTTTGTGCGACCCGAGGGTTCGAATCAAACGTGGCGAAACGAGTTGCAGCACACCCCCGCACAGCAATGGCAAACTTCCCATCAGCCCGGCGGTCAGTTCGCTAATCCCAATCGCCAGCGCAAAGGCAACCAGATACGTTTCACCGAAGCCGACCATGCCACCCCAAGCCGTTGCGTCGGCGCAGCTTGCACGCAAGTTCGTTCGCAGTTCACGGCGACGCGCAAGAGAGCGTGCGATCGGATGGTTGCCGGCGTAGGTCAATGTCAGGAAGGAAGCTTAAGCTTTGACAATCGCCGGGGGTGACGACAAGCACTTCGAGATTTGACGAACCGCTTGACGCAAGCGTTGCTCATTCTCGACCAGCGACATTCGCAGGAAGCCTTCGCCACCCTGACCGAAACCGCTGCCGGGGCTGACGGCGACGTTGCCTTCTTCCAGTAACTTCATCGCAAAGTCCATCGTCGACATCGCACTCTTCCAAGGCTCCGGAATCTCGGCCCACACGAACATGCCGGCCTTAGGCGGGTTCACCGTCCAACCTAATCGACGCAGCCCGCTGACCAGCGCATCGCGGCGACCTTGGTAGATCAGACTTTGCTTTTCAACCGCTTCTTCGGTGTCTCGCAGTGCCACGATCGCAGCAATCTGGATCGCCTGAAACATGCCATAGTCGTAATAGCCTTTGATCGTTCCCAGGCCACGAATCATGTCGGCGTTGCCGGCACAAAAACCGACTCGCCATCCGGCCATGTTGTAGCCCTTGCTCATCGTCGTGAATTCCACCCCAACATCCTTGGCGCCCTTGGCCGACAAGAAGCTTGGCGGCTTGTATCCGTCGAAGGCAACATCGGCGTAAGCAAAGTCATGAATGACCAAGAACCCATAACGTTTTGCCAATCGAACAACTTCGACAAAAAAGTCAGGTTCGATGACTGCCGATGATGGGTTGTGAGGGTAGTTAACGATCAAGATCTTAGGTCGCGGCGCCATGTGCTCGCACGTGTAAGCGACATTGCGCAGGAACAAATCTGGGTCGGCAACGTCAAGCGACACGACATTGCCAGACGCCAAAATAACTCCATACATGTGCACTGGAAAATACGGCGACGGAATCATCGCCGTATCGCCAGGCCCCATTAGAGCCAAGCACATATGCGAGAAACCTTCTTTGCTGCCCAAACATGAAATCACTTCGTGTTCGGGATCCAGCGTCACGCCATACTTGCGTTCGTACTTCTTGGTGACTTCACGGCGCAAATTGGCGATGCCGTTCGATTTGCTGTATCCATGATTGGTCGGATCCGTCGCCGCGGTCATCAATTTGTCGATAACGACTTGTTCGGGTGGATCCGACGGATTGCCCATCCCCATGTCGATAACGTCATCACCCGCCCGACGCTTTTGGTACAGCAGATTGTTGATCCGCCCAAACATATAAGGCGGCAGACGCTCGACCCGCGAGGCGAACTTGACCGCAAACGGCTCCGGCACCGGATCGGTGATCGGCATATCGATGGCAGGCGCGTCGATATTGGGCGTGTCGTTGAACTTATTAGGATCGTTTTCGCGGGTATCGGTCATGATCAAAACTGTGGGGATCGAAACTGAGCTGTCGGAACAGCGTCCATTGTCAACGAGACACCAAATCTAGCCCAGGGGTTAGCCAAAATTTGTAGGTCGCTCTGCTCCCAGACCAACTGGGGCGGTAAACGTATCCAGATCCATCAAAAAACCCCGCCAGGACATGACGGGGTTAAGTGATCGGGGAGATTCCAGCAAGTTATTGCCGAGCTTCAGCGACCCGAGGCGTTTCCTTGGACGCGGCAAGGAAATTGTCAATTTCAGCCTTTTCCCGAAGGTCTTCGATGCGTTCCGCCATCAGGCGACGCATTTTCCGTTCGGTCAGGTCGCGAACCAGTTCACCTTGAACGGCCGCAGGATCGGTCACGACAGGCTCGGTGAACCCTTGGCAACGCAAGATGATGTACTTGCCGCCGGTTGCGATGATTCCGCTAAGTTCGCCAGCCTTCAGAGCGAACGCTTCCTTTTCGACCGACGGTTGACCGCCGTGCTTTCGAATCGGTGGAACCTTGCCCATGTTGCCCGACGAAACAGGTTCGACGCTGTACTGTGAAGCCAAACGGCCAAAGAAATCGTCGGTTGGGTTGTCGCGAGCCATTTCCCAGATTTTTTGGGCACTGCGTTGATCCGACAGAACACACGCCAACACTTCGACGCGAGGTCCGTAGGCAGCTTCGAAGCCTTCTTTCATATCGGCATCGGTCAACACCATGTCATCTTCGACCAACTTCGTCAGCGCGACGCTTGGCCAAACCGAATCAGCCATGTAGACACCACGAGTCACCTCGCCAGTCGACAAAACTTGTTCCATCCACGCTTCGGTATCGGGCGTCCCATCGGGATTGACGATCCCATAACTAACTGCGGCACGCGAAATCTCAGCGTGCAGGTCAGCATCGGTGACCTGTTTGTTCATTTGACGCAGTGCTTGTGTCAACAATTTGCGATTGATTTCGCCTTCCAAGACTTCTTCGCCATGGCGTTTGATGCATTCTTCGCCGACCAAAGCCAACGTGATTTGTTCGCCGTTAATAATCGCGCCGGCACCAGGGTATTGTTGTTCAAGTTCCTCGTTGCCAAGCACCTTGATGACGTTGGCTTCTTGTTGCAACTTGGAAAACAGTTCCGTTGCCGCCGAACGCATTTTCTCGTCGCGGATACGGTCAGTGATTTGTTCGCGGATCGCCGGCAAAGCCTGCGGACTTGGCGAGCTAGCGGGAATACGTCGAACCGCTTGCAACAGGATCCATTGATCGCCCAACTGCAAGACTTGCGAAACTTCGCCGTCCTTCAGACCGAACGCGACTTCTTCCAATCGTGTGTCACCGCTGTGGCGTCGGATTGGCGGGATCAAGCCACCAACGCTTGCGCTGGCTTCGTCTTCGCTGAACTGCTTTGCCAAACTGGCGAACTTGTCCGGATCGGCTGCGGCTTGGGCGTGCAGCTTATTGGCTTTCGCTTCGTTGTCACACATGATCAAGCGACACTTGGCGGCTTCACCATACTGGGCCACAAACGATCGGTTGAATTCTTCTTGAGTGACTTCGACTTGATCGGCCACCAAGCGACGAAGTGCCAACATCGGCCAAATGATTTCGCGGCTGTATTGGTTGGGATCGATATTGCGTTCTTCTTTTAGAAGTTGCAGATAGCTTTCCATCGACAGACCAAACTTAGCCGACAAGCGACGGATTTCGTCGGTCACTTCTTGCTTGCTGACCTCGATGCCATTGTGCTGACAAGCTTGCATGATCAGGTGCCGGTTGATCATGTTGTCGATCACTTCGGTGCCGTAACGCTGGATCGATTGATCCGACAGCGTCTTGCGAGTGATTGGGTCTGCGTTGACGACCGCCACCACATTGCTGCGACTCGGTGCCGTTTCTTGTGCGATCGCCGACGATGTCAGCGTGGCGCCCAAAACGGCGGCCAGCGTGAGCGCTGGAAAACAACGACAGAGCGGGCGGATGGATTGGGTCATGAATTTTCGCGTGCGGGCGGTTTGCAGTGGCATCGTCGGTCACTCCTTTGAACCGAAGTTGGAATCGATAGGTCGACCTTAGAAAAATTCCAACTTTCGCTCAAGTTCAATTCATTTCACGCCGGAGGCAACAAATCAGCTTGACCGCGTTCACTCGCTGGCGTCGCTAGCAAACTTTGATTTGCCCGCCGACTGGACAATGCGTATCGTGGTTGTGACGCCGCGACTTGCTGTGATGCGAGTCGTGATCCGCGCTGGGAAGCGCATGTGGTTCGAGTTGACGAGACGGTGAAACACACCGCCATGAAACTCGCTGGATTCCTGCAAATTATTCTCCTTCAATTTGCACGGATCACCGGAACAACCTGAGCAACTAGGCATCGACTTTTCAGTCTTTGTCGGTCGCTCTCAATTTTCCAGGTAACCGCCTGATTGGTTTTTTGACCAAGCATTCTTTGTGACCTATGTTTCCGTGGCCCTGCCTCCTGCATCAACTGCTGGGCCATGAAATGAGTGCGTCCAGATATGCACTTGTGAGCTTCCCCAAACGATGCCGATGGATTTTTTGCGCATGGATCTTGTCGCTCGCCTAAACAACCTGTCGCGTTGTCGCAACCGCCTATCATTGCCTGCTTCGGCGGTCATTCTTATTCAGTCCTTCCTTGCGACGGGCACAGCAACAGCACAAGAATTCCCAGCGACGGATTCCCGATCGCCAGGCAATCTCACCAGCCAGGTCGCTAGCCCGGTTGCGATCACCGAAGCTGCGCCGATCCCGGTCGACGGCGAACAATCCGCCATCGTCAAAGGTCGCGAACTGGAAGCCAACCGCATGTGGGGCGAAGCCATTCGCCACTACGAAAAAGCGTCTCGCGACTACCCCGAAAGTACGTCGCTGTATCAACGGATGGTGATCAGCCGTTTGCACCACGACGTGAACCGTCGCTACCAAGATCAAAGCTACCTAGCGTCGATCCGGGAAATGAGCACGGCACAAACGTTGGACGTGTACTCGGAAATCTTGGCAAACCTTCAAACGCACTACGTGGAAGACGTCGACTGGGCACGTGTCCAAGTTCACGGCACTGCGGCGCTTGAGGTTGCGTTATCGGAAGAAAAGTTTGTCGATCGCTTGTTGGCCAACGCCGACCCGGCCCGCGTCGAGAACTTTCGTCAAACCATTCACCACAAATTGCAAGGTCGCAGTACAGCAACGCGATTCGACTTGCGAGCCAGCGCGGCATTCGTCGCCGCCGAGGCCGAAGCCGAACTTGGTCTGTCTGGCACCGCAGTCGTGTTGGAATTCCTAAGCGGTGCAGTTTCGACGCTTGACCCCTATACCCGATTGCTTTCGCCCATGCAGTTGGACGAAATGTTTTCGAATATCGAGGGCAACTTTGTCGGCCTTGGACTTGAACTGAAAGCAAAGGCGGATTGTCTACAGATTCTGTCGGTGATCGAAAAAGGCCCTGCCGAAGAAATGGGCATCCGAGGCGGCGAGAAAATTATCGCGGTTGATGGTGTTCGAACGGATGAGGAAGAACCTGGTTATGTTGCCGACTTGCTGCGAGGCCCCGAGCACAGCTACGCTGCGGTTACGATCGTTGGCGTCGATGGGAACGAACGAACCATCAACGTCCAGCGTCGCCGCGTCGAAGTACCGTGCGTCGAAAACGTTCACTTCGTTGATCCGGTTAACCGAGTCGGATACCTTCGACTGACTAACTTTCAAAAGACCACCACTCGCGATGTCGAACGTGCTCTGTGGGATCTGCAACGACAAAAGATGCGTTCACTGATCATCGATGTTCGCGGCAACCCGGGCGGATTGCTGTCGGCGGCAGTCGAAGTTGCTGACCGCTTCATGAGCGATGGTCGTATTCTGACCACTCGCGGTCGAAACGTTCGCGAAAACTTTGACTACGCGGCTCACCGCCCCAACACGTGGAACGTTCCGCTTGCCGTCTTGATCGACGGTGACAGTGCCAGTGCAAGCGAAATCTTCGCCGGTGCGATCGCCGACAGTGGTCGCGGTGTGATTGTCGGCGAAACCAGTTACGGCAAAGGCAGCGTGCAAGGGATTTTCCGGATGCAATCCGCGAAATTTGGCTTGTGCCTGACAACGGCAAAGTTTTACTCGCCAAGCGGCCGGGCGATCAGCCACAACGGCGTCGTCCCGACCGTGCCAGTTCCAGCGACTCGTATCGCTGCTCGTCCAGACGACGAAGGTCGACTGACACTCGACGCCGAAGACGCAGTTCTGCAGAAAGCGGCCGAGCAACTGAGCGGCCGCAACATGATCAGCCGACTGCCGTAACTGGCTCACTGATGGGATGGAAATTCAGACAGAACAGCCTATCGGCTCGATTCCAGTTTGGCGATCTTTTGACGTCGGCTAGCAACGGCAAGTGTGCTGGCGACGATTACGATGCCGGGATAAGCCATCCCTGCGACCCGCGATTCAACGGACTTGGCGACCGATTCAATCTGCGCCGGTTGCTGTGCTGCGATCGCGGCAAGAATCGCATCTCGAACATTGTTGGGTAACAATTCGGGTTCAGCTTTGGCGATCAAACCAACGCTTCGGTGCATACCCAACGTCGCATCGAGAACCACATCAACCATCGACGGCATGCCCGCGTGAGCAATCGAGGGCAAATCACTTCCAAGTTGAATGTCGTCGATCAAACCCGTGGAATGACCGAACCACTCGGTGATAGCCACGTCGATCGAAATTGGATCTTCCACGATGCGGTTGTTTCGACTCGAATCGCGAGCCATCTCACGAAGATCGTTCAGCAATTCCGAGTCAACTTCCCAAGCTTCGTCGGCCGATGCAATTTGGTCCCGATCAAATTCGTGACGCAACAGCGGAATCGCAGCGATACTGCCACCGGTTTGATCGCGTCCGGCCGAATCGAGTTCAACCAAGCCGAAGCCAACGGCGTCAAACTCAACTGGGCTAATGGCATTTGGCCTCGCTTGAACCGAGGACTGATCGGCTGTCGATAAATCAGAAGTCACTTCTGCGACCGCGACTTCAGCCGCAAACGGAGCGATCAAAACACCTTGCGAGTTTGAAACTAAACCGGGCGCCGGCGCACCCGGGTTGAGCTTATCTTCTGTCTTCACGGTTTGCGATCCAGTTGCGGCCTTCACGTCGGAGGGAATCGTTGCCGCCGCAACCGAAGTCATTATATCGCGTGACGCTGCCTTTTGAGCCGAACTCGAAACTGCGGCGCGACCCAAATCTAGGCTTGAAAGGTTCGCCGTGGATGGCGTCAAAACCACGATTGTGTCAACCGATAGCTTCGCCAAAGAAATTGAGAATGAATTGACGGGCGGCAGTGGTTCATTCTGCAAAGGATTGAATTGTGGTGAAGCAACTCGCAAACGATTCAGTGGTGCCGGATTGGATTGCAGCCGATTGGGCGCGTCCCCGCGGAACGGTGTAAACTGCGACGCACTTAGATTTGACCGACCAACATGTTGAAGAGAAGCGTTGTCGTGCCGCGAGTCGCGTCCCCGACTGTCGTGCTCGTCCATTCGGTTGGCAGCGTGAAGATCCACCATTGCCGGACGGTCGCGGTCCGCGCCAACCAAATCATTGGCGGTGTTTCCGGTCGAAAACGAAATCAGACCCGCAGCGAGCATGCACCGAGACTCGAGTTGTTCTAACAAAAGTGCTCGGGATTCGTTACGTTCATTCATGATGATGTCTCCCCGAGAAGCCGTGCGCTGATCGAATCTCGCTTTTCCTGTACATCAGAAACGTCATCGACACCATCGAGCGAACTGAGATTTGCACGATGTTTGCGAAGAAATTCTGAATACTGCTGAACCTCGGGGGCCAACCGAACGGCGGCCGACTGATGCTCAATAGCTTCAGCATAGGCACTGGCGGCGGATTCCTGATCACCTAACTGCTGATTCAGAAACCCAAAATTGTTCAAAACTCGGCCAACCATGCTCTGTATTTCCGCATCGTTTGCGAAAGTTTGGGCAAGCGGACGGCCGAGCGAGATCGCTTCATCGAGTGCGACTTGCGCCTTGGCGACTTGAGCGTTTTTTGATAGCGCCAGCCCAAGATGGTTGTAGCTAAGCACAAGATCGCGACGGTAGGTGGGTTGATTCGGCCAGCGAGCGAGCATTTGCTTGCCAATTTCGACCGCTCGGTTGAACGTGTCGATCGCACCTTCGCTGTCATTCCCTGCAAACTGAGCCGCACCAAGCGTGTTCAGCATGACTACCGTTTGGGTCGCAAGCTTGGCATTCCCTCGATCGGCTTGCAACGCATCGAGCTGGCCAGCGAGCGCCTCACGCGCGTACTCAACCGCTCGCTCAGGCGACTGTTCGGTTAGCAATCCACTTAGGTTGGCCTGGACGTTCGCCAGGATCGCTGCGGGACGTTCGGACGCTGCCGCGTCTGGTACCGGCGGCAAACCACGAAGCAAATCGATCGCCTCAAGGTACGTCTGTTCCGCTTGCTCAGTGGCCCCGGTTTGCGACAGCAGTAAACCAAGATTGTTCAGCGTCGTCGCCATCACCATGCCAGTGCTTGACCCACGAACCGAAGATCGCCCGGCCACACTCTTTTGCGTCACGATCGCGCGAGCAAAGTACTTAGCCGCGTCTTCAAACCGGCCACTTCGAACTAAGGTCTGGGCAAGGTTGTTCTGGCTCTTGGACCAATCCAGCAGTATCGAATCGCTAGCGGTCGGTTGCCTGGCAAGTTCAGCGTAGATTGCTTCACTACGGCCAAGCGTTGCGATCGCACTTTCATGATCACCAAGTTCGGATTGCAGTGCCCCAGTTTTGCCCAACGTAATTGCCAAGTCTTCACGCAGTGCCGGATCGCTCTTCACCTCGGCGGCAAATCGTTCGTAGTAGTCCAGAGTTTCAATCAGCAATTGACGGCGTACCGAATCGGCCGCGGGAATGTCCGACAACAGTTCGGCCATTTGCGAACCAAGCCGATCCACTGCGTCGCGTGCTAACTTCTCGCCGCGCAGAGCCCGTGCACCACTGGCATCCGAAACTTGTTTTGCGGCGGCTAGCTTCGCGGTTGCGATGGCCGATCCGACAAAACCGAGCGCCACGATCGCGGCGCCCGTCAGAACGACGCTGCGATGTTTCGACGCCATCCGGCCGATGCGATCGGCGATCGTCGCGGGACGAGCCAGGGTTGGTTCATCCGCAAGCACACGCTGCAGATCAGCCGAAAACTGCTCGGCCGTTTCGTACCGTGCCTCACGGCTTTTGGACATTGCTTTGGCGATCACGGTTTCCAAATCGCGTGGCAGATCCGGGCGCAAAACCCGCAGCGGCGTCACCTCGTGCGTGTCAATCATCTTTAAGATTGTCGGCGCGTCGTCGCCCGGCGTCGCAGGCTGCAGCGTCAACATCTCGTACAACGTCGCGGCAAGCGAATAAACGTCCGCTCGGCCGTCAATCAACGCCGATTGACCTCGCGCTTGCTCGGGACTCATGTACCGCATCGTGCCAATCACGTCCCCGGATCGCGTCAGCGAAACATCCGTCTGGCAGCGCGCAAGTCCAAAATCAGTGATCCAGATTTTTCCCGCAGTGTCTAGCATCAAGTTCGACGGTTTAACGTCGCGATGCACCACACCGTTTTCGTGCGCAACTTGAAGAGCACCGGCAATGTCGATCGACCAACCAATCACATCCTCCCAGGATTGAGCACGACCGTTTTGCAATCCATTTGCTTCCCTGCGCTGGCCAGCGCACCAAGCGTCCATCGAAATTCCTTCGATGAACTGCATCGCGTAGTAGTGGACGCCTCGCTCACTACCGACGCTGTGAATGGGCACAATGTTAGGATGCTGTAACAGGCCAGCCGCATGAGCTTCATTCTTGAAGCGAGCGATTTGGCGAGAATCCAGCAGTGACGCCAGCGGCAGCAACTTAATGGCGACGCGGCGGTCAAGCGACTTTTGGCTCGCTTCATAAACGACACCCATTCCTCCGCGACCGATCTCGCGATGAATCGTAAACTCGCCTAGCGTCATGCTGCCGCTTAAAACCGACGCCTCGGTCTGGGCCGGACCCTGGAAGCCAACCGCGACGCCGTACAACGCATCGAGCTTTTCCAAGTAAGCATTGAACACGTCGGCCAGATCCGGGTTCGCCTGAGTCAGTTGCTCGGCGTCCAATCGCTGGCCATCTTCGAGACTCCGCAGATACAGATCAAGCAAATCGGTCAATCGCGTTTGCTGATCCTTCGTTAAGCCATGCAGCAACGAAGGTTCAGAATTGCTGATATCGATTACTGATTGATTCAACGCGACCATCACATCGCCTCGTTGGTCGTCTTGAAACTTTCAAGCGCTCGCAACCACAGCATTCGGACCGCACCACTTTTGCGATCCATTCGTTCCGCGATTTCATCAAACGACAAACCCTGCAGCACCCGAAATACGATCACTTCGCGGTACGACGGTTTCAGTTTGCTAAGTTGGTCCGCCAAAAACACCGCGCGCTCACGTGCTTGCATCGGCGCACTCGGCGACGGGCCGCCGCCCGGCAACAAGGCCGCCAAATTGCACGCTGACTGTTCCAGCCGGTTGCTGACCGATTCAAGAGACACCTCGCGGCGAATGTCTCGCTTTTCAACTCTCAGGTGCGTCTTGAAACTGCGATGCAAGGTATGAATTAGAATCGTTCGCAGCCAACACAGCAGTTCGCCTTGGCTGTTGCCGCGAAAGTCTTCGAAATCTTTGTGAGCCGCCAACATCGCTTCTTGAACAATGTCTGACGGATTCAGCCGCCGACGCAATCGACGATCGAGCTGGGTGGTTGCTAGAATCGTCAAATAGTTACCGTACCACTGCAACAACTGCCCCAACGCTTCGCGATTCCCTGCTCGTGCCTGTTTCAACAGTGGCAAAAATTCGACATCGTCGCTCGAGACGTCGGACGCCGACGAGCCAGCGGGTTGAGTCACTTGCATCATAAAGTTTCCTCGGGGGGGTGGCTGAACGACCCAAGACCGATTCCGTTGCCGGACGATCAGATCAAAGACCACTCGATCATCCTAGGTTAGTTGCCGGCGAATCCCAAATCCGCCGGCATTTATTGAAACTCTTCCCAAACCCCGCGTTTCAGGAGGTTACCGGCGTCCGCGTCGACCGATCGATGCGAACACACTTTCGCGTGGAGACAAATCATGGTGCGACGGATGACGACCATGCGACCGACCAGAAGCACCAACTTCGGTCGATTGATTTTCCGTAAGAAAGGTGTCCAGTTCTTCGAACGAAACGCCTCCATCAGCATCCACATCCGCCGCAGAGACCTTAGACCAGAACCGATCACTGACTTCTGATTCAGTCAGCAATCCATCGGCGTCGGCATCCTGTGCAGTAAACGCTTCCAGTTTCGCCGCAGCAACCGCCGCATCAAGCTCGGCAACCGTGACCAACCCGTCCGCGTCGGCGTCAACATTCAATTCGGTTAGCTTGGCCCATAGCCGACGGGAAACTTCGTCTTCCGACAGCGATGCATCGTCGTTGGTGTCCAAGCGTGTCACCAAAGCTTCGGCGTCGCCGCCAAAACGACCGAGGTTAAACGCCATGCCAACGAAGTGACTGGATCGTTCGTCGCCACAGTGGCTGTCGTCGGTGCCTTCGGCGTCGGTGTCAGTATCGTCTGATTCTTCCAGCACTCCGCCGTCATCAATAGGATCAACCGTTTCGTCCGTCGTATCGTCATCGGTTTCGCCAGTTGTCTCGTCAGTCGTGTCAACGACTTCGTCGACGGTGCCAGTGTCTTCAGTAACCGTATCATCGATTTCATCAACCGTTTCATCGGTGGTGTCGTCCACAACGTCTGTCGTATCAGTTTCGTCAACTGTATCGGTGTCCGCTTCAGTATCAGTGTCGACCGTGATCGTCGTCAGCGACGCGTTGCCGCTCATTGCATTGATAACGGTCAACGCGTCCAGCGCAGTCACCGAACCATCACCGTTCACGTCACCAAGACCTGGCGTTTCAATCTCGGTCAAATCAATCGTCGACGAGCGACTGAGTTGATTGATGATCATCAAAGCATCGAGTGCCGAAGTGTTGCTGTCGCCGTTGACATCGGTCGGATTGATGTAGTTAAAGTCGACCAGTTCGGCGTCCAAGCGACCGCCGAACCGATGCCAGTTCCCACCGCGTCGCCATCGATTGCGTGGGAACGGAACGTCGTCCGAATCGCCTGGATCCGTATTCGTGTTCGTGTTGTCGGTATTGTCCGTCGTCGTATCCTGATCGACGGTATCATCAACCGCCGTGATATCGTCATCTGATGTCGTTTCCGTTCCATCGGACACCGCATACAACGAAGCGATCGCTGCCGCATCGACGTTGCTTAGCGAGGTAAAGAATTGATTGGGCGTGACGTACGGTGTCAGCACACTAGCGGCCGTCATGGCGTGATCGAGCCCCAAGGAGTGACCCAGTTCGTGAACTGCGACATAGACAAGGTCAAACGCGCTGCTGCCAAGCGAGTTGCCAACTTCCCATGCTTCCGAAATGTCAAACTGGATGTCGCCAGCAATCCGAGCGGGATTCACGTCATCGGGAAAATAGGCCTGGGCAAGCGTTCCCGCCACACCGTCGATGTTGACGAACGATATATCGATCGAATCCCGCAGTCCCGATTGGCTGGTTGGCGTGAATGTGATGTCCGCGGCACTGGACCAAGCTGCCAGCGCCGTTTCAATCGCAGCGTTGGTTTCCGCCTGCGTCAGCGAATCCGGCGAATTGGCAATGTGATACGTCAGTTCCGCGCCCCCTAAACCGGGGCCATCCCAACCCATGCTGGCCGCCAACACGCGGCGGGTTTCGAGTAGCTGCAACGTTAGGCGGCGTTTTTTTGTTGAACGACGTACCATCAAAAAATCCTTGTTTGAAGCAGAAAAGAGCCGCTTTTGGCGAGTTATCGGAGCCTTGATCGGATCCCCAGTGCATTAGGGACCATCTCATTAACGTTTGTCACTCGATTTCCCTAAAAAAGCTAAAACGATCGCGACCGGGCTACGGACTGACCACCACAGAGCTTTTGATATCATTCGCGCGTGCATGTTCGTTTTCATACAGCGGCATGTGCCGGTAGTAGACTTCCAAGCAATACAGCGAAAAGCAGGTCGTATACAGACGGCCAGCGCGGCGACCCCAAGCATCGTTTTGGGGCGACCAGCTTCCAATTTCTCGCCCTTGTCGTTCCTGATGCGCGGGCACTTCAACCTTCAACTTGTCGTTCCACTGCCTCCACATCGCCCCACCGTAGTGATGCAACGTCTGCGTCGCGTAATACCAGTAGTAGACATCCGGTTCATTGAAATCGATCGGATGGTTCGCTACCAATGCTCCGCAACCCTGGGTCATGCCGGGCATGTTCCGGTGCCAGCCCATGTATTGGCGGCACAACAAACCTTCGGCAGTCATCGAGGGCGATGCGACGCCACCGGTCTGATACGAGTAGCCTCCGGTGTAACCGCTTGTCACCGAGTCAAGGTACGTCTCGACTCGCGGCCAGACCTGAGGTTGAATTTCCAGCCCTCCCGCGTCACCGCTCTTTAGCGCCATCACGAACCAACCTGTCACTGACGTATCGCTTTCGAACCTTGGTCGGTAGCGCCAGCCACCTTCGTACGACTGAGAATTACACGCAAAATCACAGGCTGCTTGAGCGTAGGGACGAATCCATGAATCGCCTGTCATCGCGTACAGTTCGCACAACACAATTGTCGCCTGCGCTTGCGAGTACATCTTTTCGTGTTCGGGAGACCGATTGGCCATAAAACCCTGTCGGTCCTGTTGTTTGACGAGCCAATGAACCGCTCGTAAGAGTTCTTTCTTGTACTCGCCACCACGATGCGTGCTGCCGGCTCCCATCATCGCCAGCATCGCCATCGAAGTCGCGCTGATGTCATTCTCGGTTCTTGCACCGTTTTCGTAGGGACCGACCAGGCTCCAATTACCTCTTTTTTGCTGTTGTCGTTTCAACCATTTCAAACCCAGCGAGACGGCATCCTCGGTGGCTTTGGTTCCGCCTGACTCGCGAAGCAACTTTTGCTTCATCGCTCCGGTGCGACCGCTGAACATTCGCACGGATAGCGGACCACCGAGACTCGCCTGCCAGACAGCGATATCAGATGGCTGAATCATCGAGGGGATCGATGCCAAGACATCTTGCGTTTCAAAGTTCACTAGCTCGACATCCAGAGTTTCCTGATCCAAAACCTCGTCGATCTCAATCGACTCGATCACAAACTCGGCAAGTTCCGGCCTAGCGTCACCACTGCCTTGAGTGATGGTCAATACCAAGCGACCGATCCCACCGGCAGGCGTTGTGATCAAGGCGAGCACCAACAGAAAGACCAAGTGCACCACCAAACTGATCAACCATGGTGGCACCGATTTGCGTTCGGCAATTTCAAGATCAACGGTACAAGGAACCGACGGTTTTGACGCCGCTGACGACGACCGAACCCTCGGCGCGGGACGGGCTTGCGTGAGAGGCGTTGCGGCGCCACTCGGCAAGGCCGGGCCGCTCCATCGCGGACTAGCCGACACCGGTGGCGGAACGACCGCCACTGGCATCAAGACGGCAGATTGCGAGGAAGCGTGCATCGACGTGCCTTTACAGAAACCGGTACAGGAAACGAGTTGCGTCAGAGCAACATCCCAGCGCGCCGCCCTACCCCATGGCCAGAATCTGTCGCTACAGATCCACTCGCGCCGAGGTCAACTCGTAGCGATTTCCCGAACTTGATCCATCACGCTCTGCGAGCCGTGCGGCAATCCGTTCTGCGCGTTCCGCACGTTTCGCTTCCGCCCGTGCCAATCGGTACGGCCGCGCTTGTTCGTCGCGGGCCAGCGTCGACAGTCGCTGTTGCTGACTGTTCTGGTAGCCGATCGACTGAGCTTGCTGTTGATATTGCTGGCCGATCAACGCAACCGACGATGGATAAGCCGATGGAGAGTTCGAAACCAACGAACTGGACGAATACGGGAGTGCCGGATTGAAGGTACTGTTGCTGCCCGTTGGCGTGCTTCCACGACCCCCGCGGCTACACTGCGCCATCGCTTCGCCAGTCGAACACATCAACAGGGCTGCCAAGCTAGCGGCCCCTAATAAGTAGTGTCGTTTACAACGCACGATACACCTCTGCGGGTTTTGAAGAGAGAAAAGACTGTCCTGCTTTAGTAGGGACCATCACCCGGAAGATGTCACAAACAATCGACGCAATACAAACGAAGGGAGCCAAGCCCCGACGGACTCGGCTCCCCTCAAACGAAGAATCATTCAATGGCTGCCAGCCACTCACTCTGCAGATGGACGGCCCGACGATGGACGACCTTGACCGCGACCGCGAGGGCCATCTTGGCTGCCCGCACCGGGACCACCAGCCCCCTCACCTCGACCACGCGGACCTCCGCGTCCGGCCGGCCCCTGCTTCATCTTTTGCAACTGTTCGGGGGTAAGAATTTTCGCCAACTGCGAATCGACTTCGGCCTGCAATTTTGCGATCGCTTCCGTTTGCTGCGTCGTCAAACCAAGTTGCTGTTGCACGAATTCGGGAAGCACCTGCCCAATCGGCGGCTGACCATGACCACCCGGTCCACCACGACCTTCGGGCCCGCCTGGGCCACCACGACCTTCCGGGCCGCCGCGGCCTTCAGGTCCACCTGGACCACCGCGGCCTTCAGGTCCGCCACGCATCCCGTTTCGCTCGCCCTGCTCGGGAGCCTGCCCCACCATCGCTGTCAATTCTTCGCGAGTCACGACTCCATCCTTATCAGCGTCAGCGCGTTCTAGCATTGGCTTTAGCCGGCTGTCAGCCACTTCGTCACTAGTCAGCTTGCCATCACCGTTCGCGTCCAACGCCATCAATCGCTCGATCGGCGCCGCTCCTCGACGTCCTTCGCCACCGCCCGGCGGTTGGGCGATAGCAGTACCAGCACTAAAAACAGACAGCACAGCAGCCGAAAGCAAGATTCGCTTCTTCATGATTCACATCGTGGTTCAAGGTTTCAAAATCCCCAATCACGGATCAACAGTTCCGCTGGGCTACAAGATTGGTTGCCGCGAGAACCAATAACCGCCAAACAAAAGTTGCGTTTTAAACCGCAACAACGTTTTTCGGGGACTGATCCCCAAAGAAGTGGGCGTCAATAACTACTGCAACAACTACTGCAACTGTCGATCATCCGGTGTTCGGCCCAGGACGATGTCGAAACTCGCACCGAGTTCACCAATCTTTGATCCCGCCAGAGGCTTAAAGTCCGCCATCACCAACTCGCGTTGGACCAGATCGCCGGCACGTTGAAATATCCCGTCGCGATCGTTGCCCTTGTAGCCGCGAATCATCAACTGAGTCGTTAATAATTCGTGACCGTTTTGCGACACCTTGATGTGAATGTGCGGCGCCGGTCGCCCCGGATATTCCACTGGCTTGATCGTACGAAAACGATACCCGCCGTCTGATGCCGTTTCGAACTTGCCGTAGCCTTGAAAGTTCTGATCTTGCTGTTTCTTCTTTTGACTGCTGTCACGAGTGTGCAGATAAACGGCATTGGCATCACACTGCCAAATCTCAATCGTGGCGTTCCGCAGCGGCGTCCCAGCCTTCGTTAAAATGCGGCCAGTCAAATGGGTAATCTCGCCGACCGCCGGCATCGTGCTGTCATTAATAATGATCAGGTCATTGTCTTGATCCAGCGGCAACTTGTCGGGATAAAATGGGCCTTCGGTCATCGACGGTGTCAACATCAACTCGTCGGCGAACAGTCCCGGAGTCGAAAAAAATGCTGCCCCACCGGCAACCAATAGCGACCGCCTTGAAATAGGCGGAATGAAGACCGAACGTGTCATTTTGGATATCCCGAGCCATCGAAAGAACAAAGCAACGAAAACCTGTTCGCTTGCTAGTTCCCTTCGTAGCAGGTCTGCTGGCTACCCGCCACGAAAACTTGCGAAATTCAAGAGATTGCAGCTTCCAACCGCATGGCCTCCGATTCGGACTCAATGCATGAGGCGATGCGTCAGTGTTGTTTAAGCCTCTAAATCACGCTTTTGATGTGTTAACAGATTTGCTTGAGTGATCGTGCGGGTGAGTGGACACTGTATTGGTGGAGGTATGATTCTTGGACTTGACCGACGCCATCGACCGATTTCGCGGACCACTTGTGGGGCTGATTGCCTCGTGGGGAGCTTCCCATGTCGATGCGTCTGAACTTGCTCAGGACAGTTTTGCGGACGCTTACCTGAATCGCGATCGCTGTCGAGGTGATTGGCAAGATCCCGAAGTGTTCGGTCGGTGGTTGCGAGGCATCGCCCGCAACAACTTTCGTAATTGGTTGAGATCTTGCCGGCGTCGCCAGCGGCGAGTCGTCTCCGTTGACACCGCAACGCTGGAACAGACCGCCGCGGCCACAGCTGGAAAAGCAGAATCACTCGCCACAACAGATCGTCGCCTGATCGAACTGCGGATGGCGATCGACAGGCTGCCGACCAAGCAACGTCAAGTCATCCTGATGCACTACTTGGAAGAAACGTCGGTCAGCGATGTCGCCGCCTTACTGTCCGTGTCCGCAAAAACTGTCGAAGGCCGACTCTACCAAGCTCGACGAGCGCTGCGGCGATTGATGGACGAACCTTCGGCTTCGGGGATCGGAAAGGCGTTGCTGCTATGAGCTCAAAACATCCTAAACAATTAATCGACGAAACAGAATTGCGAACCGCACTCCAACCCCTGCGGCCCAATCCCAACGGTTTTGCCGCCGGCATTCGGCAACGACTCGAAGAGGGCAATGTCAGGCTACGCGACAGTGAGCAAAACGAAGCGAGCTTCGACCATTCAGGCTGGGCTCAAGTCGCTGCGGCGGTGATGCCATTGCCACTGCTTGGCAGCAACGGCGGTGCTGGCTTGGTCAAGCTTGGGCAACTCTCACTTGGTAAAAAAGTCGTGGCCGTTGCCGCCTTGCCGATGGTCGGCCTACTGCTGATGGTCACGGCCTCGATCTGGGCGATTATTAGAATCCGTCGGGCGCAACGTTCGAATCAGCAGCACCAGGGGCAATCTATCGGCGACATCGACGCGGTGAAGCTAAGCCAAGTCACGGCCGATTGGTGGCGTCAGTTCGGCGTCTTGGTGGTAGGCATGTCCGTTATGTCCGTGCTGTTGATGGTTATCGGTTACACGTTGCCAGTGTTTATCGTATTTATGGTTTCAGGAATCACGATGGTGTCGTTGATCACGAAACTAGGGCAAGAGCACCTTGTCGACCGAAACACGATTGCCGGAACTCTGCTGCCGGGCTTGCTGATGCTGGTCCAAGTCACTCATGTCATCACGATGATCGATCACGGCAATCCATTCTTAGACCAAATGCTGATCCCCGCGGTCTTGGTGCTTGGCGGATTCGCAATGCTATGGATGTGTGCTCCGCCCTGGGAAGGCATCGGTCGCGCTACCGACCTAGTTGCCAGATCACTTTTAGGCATCGGGTTGCTGCTGATCGCGAGTTGGTTCAGCAGTTCGCTTTGGAATCCGGTCACGACCCAGGACTTGAAAACCCACGTCGAATCATTCGACCACGCCCGATTTTCATCAGCGACATGGAATCAGTGGCAAGTCGCTGCGGAATGGCTGCAAGATTCAAACGTGCAGCTAGACCTGTCCAAGCCACATGCGATGCTAAAAACAGAACTCGCCAAAGACAAACCGAACTTGTCTGTCTTGCGTTCTGCGATTGAGGCTGGCTTGTTTCAGCGACAAGACCTGGATCGGTTATTCGATGCAGTTGGCTCGAAGTCGCTGATGTTGGCAGAGTCGAAAACTCAGATGTTCCGCGAACAACAGCGCGGACAGCCATTCATTTCGGCCGACGATCGGACCCGTTTTTTAATCCACGCTTTGGTGCTCGGTGGTGAACTCAGCGAAAGCGAGCGAGACTTTCTTGGCGAACGATTGACCGCAACGATGGATAGTCTCGCGACGAAAACGTACGTGAACCTCTTGGAACAACAGTTGGCAATCACCAAGCTCGCTATCCTGATCGATCGACCTCTTGATACCGATTCACTCCAAGAATTCGTTCGCCATACATTGACCAGTCACCAACGCCTAGGCGTCAACTTAGGTACCCGCCGCGGCGGCTTTGCCAGCAGTCCCAAATTAAACCACAGCATCGAACTGGCAACTGTCGATGCGATCGGATTGATGCAGATCTACGGCGTACCCGAAGATATCCGAATCGACGCTCTACGCTCTTATTTGCGACCGACGTCACACGATCATTGGTTCCAACTCTACGACCAGACCTGCATGCGAGTTGCAAGCCTGCAACGCCTGGAAAGCCTGCCCGATGTACAGCCGATCTCCTGGCAAGATTACTTGCGATACGAACAAAACCTAATGATGGCGATCCTTTTCACACTCGTCTGCGTATTTGCGACCCTCGGCGCAACAAAGTCCGAGTTTGTCTGACGTCAAACGCACAGGCCGGCCTGCCTCCTTTTCCAAATGCATGCTTTGAAAAAAATAAGGCGCGAGTCCGGCGAAGCGATCAGGCATTCACCCTGATGACTCGTGCTTTGCGACCGTCTTGAGTAAACGCCTTAGCGTTGGTGAGATTGCCCCGTCGATTGGCGAGCCAGCGTCACCAACGCACTGCGAGTACGAACGGATATTATCATGACCGGCGACTAAATTGAGAATCACGGATAAGGTCGCCTGCATGTCGAGCGGTTTGTGCAGCAGCCCGCTGCCCCCCAAACTCCTGACGACGTTCAATGTCTGACCGTCTCGTAAACTTGTCATCACAAGCACAGGGATTTGGCGAATTTGTTCGTTCTCAGCGTGACGAACCTTTTCAAGCAGTTCCAAACCGCACAGATTCGGCATTTCGAGGTCAGTGACCAACAGGTCAGGCGGCTGTTCGCAAATCGCGTCCCATGCCAGCAGCCCATCTTCAACCTCCGTGCATTCAAACTCGTTCTGCCTCAGCCATGCACTAACCGTCTTACGCGACGCTCGCACATCGTCGGCAATGACACATCGTTTCGGTTTGGCGAATGGCTGCATGGGACCACAGTGGGGAAGGTTGCTCTCGTATCATTGCTCACGACGAAAGAAGTCAATTCGATCGCTTGGCGGTTCAGGGAAAATTCATTCTTTTGTTATTGCCTCGATTAAGTCTTCATCTACCGGATGTTTCTTCAACACGAACAGCATGTTCTTGCCGCCACCGGGTGACTCGAATTTCATAGGCCGCTCTGACCCAGGTAACGCATAACACAACATCATGATTACGTCCCCGCCCGACTTGCCGGTTAACTTTAAAATTCCGGGCGAGGTCGTGTTCGGCGTGTTTTGCTTCGCTCGAGGCGATGTCTCGTCAGCCACCGGGGCAACTTTCGGGACGGTGATCATCGTGATATGAACCGGTTTGTTCGATTCGTCGATCGTGAACACGGCACGAAACTTTTCTTGCTGGCTCTGGTCATAAGTCACAATCGAATTGGTCGTGATCGTCACGGACGCGCCCGCGAGTTCTCCCGCGGTCAAGGTGCGCCCTTGGTTTATGCCTTCAGTGATTTCCCAACGCCCTTGCAACTGTTCGATGATCGTGTCGTTCGGTTTGTCTTCGGCCAGCGCCGGAACGACAACAAGTGCGGTGAAGGCGAACGAAAACATAGTGATTTTGATAGGCATAGGGGAATTCCTCGTGCTCGGAGTGTCGGCGGAGTCAGCGGTCGGTCGTGACGAAAAGTCTCTCTCGGAGGCAGATGCAAGGATCGTGCCACTTTCACGAACGGCCAAGTGCAAAGCCTGTGGCTTCGGCATGGAAGTTGCCCATTTCGATCGACAAAAGAAAGCCACAATGAAGGAGTAAAAGATGTCGAAATGCTTGATTGCTGAATACGAAACGAGTGCCGGTGCCAAGCTGGGGTTGGAAGCCCTCGAAAAGAAAGGTTTCACACTTGGCAACGTCTCGGTTGTTTCCAAGACGAGCGACCCGGCCGCAAATCGCCTTGACGACTTGCACAAAGAATCCGTGGCGGAGAATTCGGATTCGGCGCCTGACGGGCGTTCGACATCATTGGGAATGCTGATTGGTGGAAGTGTTGCAGCACCGATTGCGGCGGGGACTTTGATCGGACCGCTCATTATCGCTGGACCGTTGGTGGGAATGGCGGTAGGTGCTGCGATTGGAAGTTTGCTCGGTAGCATGGAGCGTTGGGGTGTGAATGAGAATCTCAGCGCGGACTACGAACAACGAGTGAATTCAGGTTCGTTGCTTGTGATTGTGCACGATGTCGACGACGGCGGTTTAAGCGACGCGAGAGCGGTGCTGCAAGCAACTGACCCCAAATCGCTGGAAAAACATGAAGTGTCGTAAACCGAGTCTAGCCGTTTCGCGAGCGATTTTTCCTTTGCCGCATGTCGCCAAAGTCTCATCAATCTCGCAATTTGAAACGCAAAGCTTGACGGTGTTCACTCCGATCTGTGTTCATCAGCCAAGGCCGTAATGTCCATAGACGGGGGGCGACACCTCAAAAGATTTATCCGCACTCTAAAAATTTTAGTGGCGTGGCATTCTTATCAAGTTGGCATAGAGATTGCTCATTCAGGTTCATTCAACTGACACTGATATCCTTTCGAAAGGTGACATATGAGCGACACGAATCCACAGATCGAAGAACAACTCGACAAGCTTGCCACGATCTGTTGCGAGCAACTCAATGGAGACGAGTCCTCGCTGGCTATCGAAGACTCAACCATCGCCGAGTTGTTGAAATCGCTCTTGATGAGCGGCTATGCGCGGAAGGAAGGTGCCAACCTGCAAGTCGACATCGAAAACCGCGTGAAGTCCAAATGCCAAGAGCCCGCCATGCACCGAGGTGGCGCGCTGTCGAGCATTACCGCGCAGGTAGGGAAGAAGTTTCAGGATTTGAAGCGTTGGGAATCCCGTCAGCCCAACGAAAAAAGCGACCCCAAAGCTGCCAATATCAGTTCAGCGACAGGGGCCTAGGAGCGACGAGGGCATGGAACAGGCCCACTCGCAAACCACTCACACCGACCGTCGATTTAGTCAGGAAAGTCCGCGAAAACACGTTGCGATATGGGTATCCAGATGCTGGCAAAACGAGTTAAGACAATCGAGTTTTTTGGCGGTCCGATGGATGGTTTCGAATGTGAAACGAATGAACCGCCGAGACCGTTTGCATGGGTCATTTCGGCTCCCCATGCTGCAAACACCCCCGCACTCGCGCAGCTCATGAGATTATTCCTTTTCCAGGGGCATCCACAGCCAGACATCAATGCGATCTATGCACTTGATCTTGGTTCCCGTCGACCAGTTTACCGCTACATGCATTCAATGGTGGCAACCGACGTTTATCCAAGCGACCTGGTTTGGGTGGTCGATCACCAGCCACGCTGAGCGTTTTCTGATCGCCGCGGTGAATTGGCTTCGCGTTGCAGAACAGTTAGTGAACCGTCCGGCGATTCCCCAAAATTTCCAGTTCGCGTTTCCACCTATTTCGAGGAGAGTAGCGATGCAATTGAAAGAAATCATGACGACACACGTCCAAGGGATTTCGGATCAACAGAGTGCCTGCGAGGCGGCCAAGTTGATGGAGCGATTGCAGATCGGTTCCGTGCCTGTCTTCTGCGATGGCCACGCGATCGGCATTGTTACCGACCGCGATATTGTCACGCGTGCCGTCGCTTGTGGGCGGGACTGTTCCCAGACGCCGGTTCGCCAAATCATGACCGGCGGGTTGGCGACCATGTCCGAGACCACCGAAGTTTCCGTGGCCGTCGATGAAATGGAGCGACGTCAGATTCGCCGATTGTTGATCACAGGACCGGAAGACGAAATTGTCGGCGTCGTATCGGTTGGAGACATCGTGGCGAAGACTGGCAAACACAACCTGTCTGCCGAGTTGATTGAAAAGATATCCGTACCAGCGGAACCAGCAAGACAATCCCCGGTAACCTGAGCGGCAAGTGCGTTGCAGGAAGTTGTTGGCTTGTCGGCTAAAAGTGTGGACGAGCCGGCTAGTTATTTGGGCTACGAAATTTGAGGCCTCACCGACAAGCCGATTAACCTGAATATGCTGTCAAACGACGATCATGGTCTTAGCCTGCCAACCGGGTGCGCGAGGTGGGACATCAAGTCTGCTCTATTCGGTCACGGACAAGCGATGGCTAGCCCTATCCGCTCGCTAAGTGTTCATCGGTTTGTCTGGGTGAAGCGAGTCGTTGCAGTTGGATGTCGGCAACTCGCAGTTCTGCGGTTTCTAGATACACGCCCAACTGCCCGGCATTAAACCTTTGATCCGCAAGTGACAAGACGACACGACCACCAACGGATAGTTCGATGTAACTTCCAAATGCAATCAGTTGCACGACAGCTTCGGCTCGATCCTCGGAGTACCAGAATCCGGATTGCAGCGAACGAAACTGCATCATGTGCTCACCACTGCTGTCTTCGTCGGTCCCCCATGCTCTAAGTTGCGCCACGCCTTTGAGTAGATCGAGCGATAGATAATATCCGTCGCGAGACTCGGGGTCGATGCGAAACACTAATCCACATTTGCCCAACCCCTTCATGTGCAACGTCGCCTGAAAGCGGAAGTGGTCGAGAGTTTCGTCGAACACGAAGGCTTGGAAACCGCTTTCGCATGCAATGTCCAGGTGTCCGTCATCGACGCGGCACAGTTCGACTTGGGGACCGACATCATCGATCAAACTGTGGATGCATCGTGCGTCAATCGATTCTCGCACGTAGTCCGCAATGCCCTCGAACGTCACCGCTCGCAAGAGGCCCGCGTCATTTTTGACCAACCGTTTCGGCGGTGGCATCAAGTTCTCCGCCGTACGGTCGGCCAGGTTCATCGAATAGAAATTCCACAGCAGCCAACCTTTATCGTCACGGCAAACTCGTCCAGCATAGTTTCCTTGCGCCAACAGTACGTTGTCGTGATAACTTTGCCATGGATTCCCGATCTTGTCGGTATGCCAATATCGAATTTTGGCATCTTCGCGGATGCTGCCGATCAAATATTGATCGTCGTCGACACAGATCAAATTCGGTACTTCGACGTCGTCGTAAAGTCGCGGGTGATGCAGTGGTGGCTGGCCTACAAAATGGTTCGGTTCGACCTCTTTCATTAGTGCAACACATCCGCGACGGACAACCGGTCCCGTTTTGACGCGGGCCGCCGCCATCAACCAACCGTCTTTGCCATCGTGGTAGTAAAACGGATCACGAAAACTGACCCAGTGGCGGCCTTCGGCGAGCGATGATTCATAATGCTGTGGATCAGGTTCAAGCGGAAAGCAACTTTCCGAGTCATACAAGGCATGGTGGCTATCGGACACCTTTGATTGACTCTTTCGCAGCGCCTCCTTAACGGGCTCCGGGTCTTGTGGGCCTCGATGGTCTTCCCATTTTACGGGTGCCTTTTTCCAATGATACAGATCATCACTGGTAGCCAACCCGAGCCGCTGAATCTTGCCTTGATCGCGGCGAGAAAGTCCGGTGTAGAACATGCGCCAGCGACCCGGCTGATGGGGATCGGCCGAGACGTGCATCGTCCACAGCATCAAATCGTCCCAGTTTCCGGGGTCGCCGATGAACAGTGCGTTGTTGACACGACGCCAGTTCAGCGCATCAGTGCTGACGGCATGAGCAATGAAATCGTGATTGGGAAGCACGAGATGGAACAGGTGGTACAGACCGTCATGGAACAAAACGTCCACGTCGCCGATCGTTTTGCGGCTTCCGTCGGTTTCTGAAAACATAGATTCTCGGGTGATGTAGGTCTCGTTGTCGCCAAGGTGGCCGGGGACCGATCGAAGCAACAGCTCACCGGCGCTAAGCGAATCTCGGCAACCAAGATTGCATACAAGCCAGCAACACGTTGGCATAGCTTTCTTCGGCACGCGATTTGCCCCGACTTAGGTTATCACGCTCAAATTTGCCACGGTCCAATTTGACACGGCCAATGGTAACCAAACTCTGCAAATGGAAACATGATGTCTACCCAACTTGAACGCTCCGCTTCACAAGCCCGAGACGGTTCGTCCAACCAAACAATGACGGCTTTCGTCTACGACGACTATGGCAATGCAGATGTCCTGCATTGTGCGAAACTGCCGATTCCTGACCGATTACCCGGACAGATTCTCATCGCGGTCGAAGCCTCTAGCGTCAATCCGATTGACTATCGGCTTCGCAGTGGCGAAATGAAGGGCTTGTTGCCATTCGGTTTTCCTCGAATTCCAGGCTACGACGTTGCCGGAACCGTTGCCGACTGTGCTCCAGACGCTCCGTTTGGTCGCGGTGATCGAGTGATGGCGTTCTTGGACCACATGCGTGGCGGGGCGTGCGCAGAGTTCGCGGTTTGTGCGATCGATGTTGCAGCAAAGATTCCCGACTCGATGCAGTTCGCGGACGCTGCTGCGATCCCACTAGCTGGAACGACGGCACTGCAATCACTACGTGACCACGGGAAAATCGCGGCCGGGAAGCGGGTGCTCATCAACGGAGCGAGCGGCGGGGTTGGAGCATTCGCTGTTCAAATCGCCAAAGCTTATGGCGCTCATGTAACCGCAGTGGCAAGTAGTGATAACGAGTCGTTCTGCATGGAACTAGGTGCAGATTGCTTTTACGACTACGAGAAAGTTGACTTCACGAAATCAGTCGAACATTGGGATTTAATCTTTGATGCAGCCGGCAAGTCAGGCTACTTCGACTCTCGAGACGTGCTGAACGAGCATGGCCGGTATGTATCGACGGAACCCGACGCGAAGGGAATGTTGATGACTCTGTTGACGTGGCCGTTGTCGAAGTCCGGAAAAGTCATGCTGGCCAAACCGAACGCAGCCGACCTACGCGAGCTGATCCGACTGCACGAACTCGGCAACCTAAAAGTAACGATCGACCGCCGTTATCCCATGAATCAAGTAGCCGATGCGCATCGACGCGTCGAAGAAGGCGTGGATCGCGGAAAAGTCGTTCTGGTCAACGGCTGATCGCACACACTGCCACACGTTGTTCGGCAGTGGCAACGAACCACTCAATATCAAAGGAATCAAAGCGAATCCTTTTTAAGAAACAGATCGACCTGATTCATGCTTCCGAAAGCGAATTATCTTGTTGTTGCGAGTCGAAACCTCGCGTGGCGAATTCTTGAACATCTCGCGGCTGACCGGTGTGAAAAAACTGCGCACCGCGGGCAAGGCTAATTTGTAAGGCGGTTGGGCAACGACTGAAGCTTCGACCAATCTGGACGAAGCACTGTCATGTCAATTCCGCAACCACAGACCGCGGCGTTACAGTTCGTCGGCAAACATCCGCACGGCAGTCGCAAGGGCTGATCGAGACCTCGAGTGATCAGTCAAACCCGAATCGCAGTCTCGCGACAAGTCTTCATACCAATTACTCACCTCGGCAATCGTTGCCTTGTCGTGGACCAAGACCGACAGTTCATAGTTCAAAAAAAACGATCGCACGTCGAAATTGGCGGACCCTACCAGCGCAACCCAATCGTCAACGATACCGACCTTGGCGTGAACCATTCGCTTGGGGTAACGGTGGACCTTGCAACCGACTTCGACCAGGTCCTTGAAATAGTCGTGCCGAGCATAGTCGACGGGACGCAAATCGCTCACTTGCGGAACAAGAACCTGCACGTCGATCCCGCGGCGACATGCTGATTCCAAAGCCCGCATCGTCACGGGCGGCGGCACAAAGTAGGGCGTTGCAATCCAAATCCTCCGTTCTGCTCGATGAATGGCGAACTGCCAGAAGTCCTCCAAAATTTCATCGGGGCCGTCTGGCCCGATCGGCAAAACCGTCAACCGTGAACCATCGTTCGGTCCGACTCCTGCTTCATCCAATTCACGGCGAGGCAGTTCTTCGTCGGTTTCAAACTTCCAGTCGCTACAGAATACCGCTTGCAACTGAGCGGCAGCCGGACCTTCGATTCGCAAACTCATGTCGATCCACGCTCGTCCATCCGAATCGTCGTTCAGTTCATCGTCGACAATGTTTGCGCCACCAAGAATCGCACGCTCACCGTCTGCCACGGCAAGCTTGCGATGGTTGCGGAAGTTCAAATAGGCCAATCGCGACAACTTCGACATCGCCTTGAAGCGATGCGCCCGACCACCTGCGTCACGGACTTTTTGCAATTGTTCTTCGGGCACCATGAACGACCCAAAACCGTCGACCAGCAAGCGTACTCGGACGCCACTGCGAGCCTTGTCGCAAAGCGCGTCGATGATCGCGGCGCTGCTTTCACTCTTGTCCAGAATAAACGTCATCACATAGATCGACTCTCCAGCACTGTCGATCAATTCCAAAAACGCATCACGGACATTGGATGGGCGATTTAGCAAACGAACGTCGTTACCGTTGGTTGGCAGACAGAGGCTTCGCGACGATGAGAGACGTTCAAGCGAATCACGGGGTTCTGCTTCCGCGCCCGGTAACGTCGGCATGTCCACCAAATTTCGCTGTTCGTGTTCAGCAGAGATTTTCCGTCCGCCGAGCCACAGAAAAAGTAGCAAACCGACGGGTGGCGACAGCAACACAAGGCCCAGCCACCCGATACGACCAACGCTATGCCGCTGCTCGTTGCGGATGATCGTCATCGCCAGGATCGTTAGGAAAGCGCCCACGACAGAAGACACATAGGCGACAATCCAAATCATGAGGTTGCGTTTCAGGGGCAGTGTTTAGGTACTGAATTTCGCCTAGCCACGATCCGAAGGCATACAAGCGTCACGCCCTCTAGAGTCAAGCAAGCAGGCCAGTCGCGGCCGCTCACCCTATTCTGACTGTCTGCCGCCCGATCCGCGACCGCCCTTCAAGTGCCTCTGGCCGTAAAACGGTTCTTGGTGCCGATCATCAAATTCTTTAAAGAGATGAAAGAGCGGCGGCTCGTTGGGTCGGCGCATGAAAAAAGCCTGGTTGAGAAACCAGGCTTTTTCAAAGCGACGCGGACGGGACTCGAACCCGCAACCTCCGGATCGACAGTCCGGGGCTCTAACCAATTGAGCTACCGCGCCTTGGTGGGCTGCCGAAATCGGCGAACCACCTTGGATTGGCGTTGCTTGAGTGGGAATTATATCGGCCGATCTCAGGCTCGCAAGTGTGCCAACGGGTCAATTGCGGAACGTTTCGATTGTTCCGATTACAACGGCCGAAACCCGTCAAAACACCGTAATTCCTTGCCCTTTTCATCGCTTTCGACACACCAATGCGACCTAACTTTGAATGTTAGGTCGAATCGGGCTGGATTTTTTTTGCTCCAGACGACTCGTCCTTTTGCCAACTTTCCTTCGGCCTCTCTCACCGGCCCCAGAGCTTGCCATGATCCCTGATCTAATTGCCTTCTCGATGGTCACCTGGTTCTTTGACGCCTGGGCTGAATTGGTTCGATACTTCAACACGATGAACACCATGCAATGGGGAATCGTGTCGGCTTGCTCGGTTGCGTTTGGCTTTCTGTGCCTGCGCGGCCATAAAATCAACTAATCGGGCTGTGAACACGACCGCCTGCGAGCGGCAACAAGCGGCTCGAACGTGGAATTACGAGTGACGACAATTTGCAGGCGGTGACGCCCTCGGTATGATGACTTTGCGGCATTTTTGCCACGGTCGTCAGTCGCGGGCTTTCTGGACGCTGGCCCCATGCCTTTCGTCTTTCCGCCTCGAAACCACATCTTGGAGTCACCCGATGCCATTGTTTGAAATCGAAACCGAGTCCCACATCATCATCACTTGGGCCGAGGAAGAAAATGACGCTCGGGCTGTGGTTGCCGACGCTTATCCGCAGGACGATTTGCTGCGGATCACCAAACGGCCTCGCGATACTTGGGTGATCAGCAAAGGCGTGCTTGGTTTGACAACGATGAAAGCCGATCCGTGCGTGGTTGCGCGCGATTGCTTGAGCCGATCGGCCGGAGACAAAGTCAACGCCATCCGCCTGTACCGCATGGAAACGGGCAGCGACCTGGAAAACGCTCGCAAGGCGATCGAGTCCAACATGGTCATGGGCTGGTGAAAGAGCAGGCGACAGGCTTCAAGTGACAGGCTTCAGGTGACAGGCAAACGCATTGAGTTGGCGGACGTTTCACACGGGCGGTTGGCTTGCCGGTAACCTGGATAGCGTCGCTGTGACACGTTTTCATTGCGATTGTAAACTGACGCCAAGAACCGACTTCTCATGCCGCGTTTGTCTTTTCTGATCGCGCTGCTTTGTGTGCCTCTGATTGTTGGATGCGACGGATGCCGGCGTGATCCAACCTTGGACAAAGACAAGGACGCCGAAGAATTACCGCGTGATGCTTTCACCACGTATTCGCCAGACCCATTTCCAAGCGTTGGACTGTTGGCCGATGGTGGCGTACCGGCCGGTCGAGCGATCAAGCCGGGCCACTGGATCAGCGCCTCGGTTTCGATCAAGAGCAACCTGGACGATTCGCGTGGCGAGCTCGTTTGCACCGCCAATGCGCAGGGCATCGACTTTAGTACTGGTGATTCGATGGAGGGCCGCAACCGCTTCACCGCGGTTCCCAGTTCTCGCCCCATCGTGCTGCCGAAAGGGCAACTTCGACGCTTCGACTATCGGCTGCTGACGCCTGTGACGGGTGGCAATGCCAAGAAGACTTATAGCCTGAGCGGAAAATTTGTTCCGTCGGGTCGAGCAGTCCCGGTCAACGTGCCGACGATGCCATTCATCGCGATGCAGCCCGAAGAATACTTCTTTGTCGTGCTGACCAACCGTCCCGAACGCTTTGCCAAGCTGCGGAAAGCCGACTGGATCAAACCGTATCGCGACGAATTCGATTTTCCGATCGCGGGCGCAAACTACCGAGTCATTACCGCCTCGACCAAAGATCTATTACCGATCGCCGACACGATGCTGGATTGGACGAACACGGCCGTTTTGGTTTGGGACAACGTTACCGACGATGTGCTGACGCCGGACCAACGCACGGCGATTGCCGATTGGATCCGCTTTGGTGGCAAATTGATCGTCAACGGCCCCGACGCCAGCGACGCATTGGGGCGAAGTGCGTTTCGCGATGTTCTAGCCTTTCAACCATCCGGAAACATCGAACTGGATCCGCAGGCCGGCGAGTCACTATTGAAGGGATGGCAAGTCAAAACGGATCGATCGACCAGCAAACAAATCGAGATCCTGAAGTCGCAATCGGGACGCGTTGCCGTTGATGGACCGTTGGCTGTGGGAGCCACGTTGCTGGAGAATTCGGGTGGACTGATTGCGAAGCGGCAAGTTGGCCGCGGCTCGGTGACGCAGACTCGATTCGATGTGACCAGTGATTGGGTCGTCGACTGGGAATCGTTCGACAGTTTCTTTAACAATGCGATTTTGGATCGGCCACATCGCCGCTATTCGGCTTCGGAAGGTCAGGCCGAAGGTGGCGGCATGGCCACTCGCCAATACGATGCAGTCACCGGATCGGTGACTTCCGATGCCGCGATGAACACGCAATTTCGGATCGCCACTCGCGACGCCAAGATCTTGACGGCATCGCCAGAGAAACCAACCAATGCACCAGAGAATCTGTCATCCTCGCTGACGTATCAAACCGACCCGTTCACGCGAATCGATCCCAGCACCGGGATAAGCGGATGGACCGATTCAAGTGACTTGGTCGAGGCTTGTTCGCAAATTTTGCGTAACGAATCGGGCATCGAGATTCCCAAATCATCGTTGGTCGTGCGATCCCTTGGCTATTACTTGCTGATTCTGGTACCGCTGAACTTTATCATTTTTCGATTGATGGGGCGACTTGAATATGCATGGTTGGCGGTTCCGGTCATCGCAATCGTTGGCGCGATCTGGGTGGCCCGCTCGGCACAATTAGACATTGGTTTTGCTCGCAGCCAGACCGAAATTGCGGTGTTGGAAATGCAACCGAGTTATCCGCGGGCTCACTTGACGCGGATCGACGCGATCTACAATTCGCTGTCCAGCACGTATCGATTTGACTTTAAAACGATCGATGGCTGCGCATCGCCGATGCGCAATGTGCTTTCGCAAAGCGATGCCGGCAACCCGATGTTCAGCACGTCCTACAACGAAGGACCGTCGCTGTCCGGAATGGCTGTCGGCAGTAACCAAGTACGAATGGTCCACGCGGAACAGATCGTCGATGTCGGTGGCGGAATCCGGCTCGACAGCAGCGGCAAGTTGGTCAACGGATCGCCGCTAGAGATTCTGGATTCTTACGTGATCGAAAAAGATGCCGAGGGAAACATTCGAGTTGCCGTCGTCGGCTTGGTAAGCCCTCAGTCGGCGACGACGCTTCGGTATCTGGATTGGCCCGAAGTGAATGTCAGCGACGAACTGCCGATGCAGACGGCGCTGCTGATTCGTCAATTGACGTTGCCATCATCGATCCCATCCGGATCAACTCGACTGGTCGGCCGGGTCAGCGATGCGATCGATGGGATGACGATCACGCCCAAGGCGACTCAGACGTTGGCCCAAACCATTGTGCTGGCTCACCTGAAGCACGCGCCACTGAAACCGGGCCAGCCGGATGTGAATTTAAAGTCCGACGTATCGAAACGCCGGTAACCAGATCTGCGAAGTGCGGTTTCACTTTTTGAGTTCCTTTTGAGATACTTGTCATGATCACACTTCGCGGATTCGGAAAAGACTACGGTGATTTTTGCGCCGTCGAAAGCATCGATTTGCAAATCGATGCTGGCGAAGTATTCGGGTTCATCGGTCCCAACGGTGCTGGCAAAAGTACGACGATTCGATTTCTAGCGACGTTGTTGCGAGCAACACGCGGCAGCGGAACGGTGGCGGGCTGTGACGTGATGGGCGACCCGGTCGGCGTTCGCCAAGCGGTCGGTTACATGCCGGACAACTTCGGTGTTTACGACGGCATGCGAGTATGGGAGTTCCTGGATTTCTTTGCCGTTGCCTATCGCATTGGTCGCACCGAACGCAAACAGATCATCGACAACGTGCTTGAACTGCTAGACCTCACTCACAAACGAAGCGACTTTGTGAACGGGTTGTCGCGTGGCATGAAGCAACGTCTGTGCTTAGCAAAAACACTGGTCCACGATCCGCCGGTTTTGATCTTGGACGAACCGGCCAGCGGACTGGATCCGCGGGCTCGCGTGGAAGTGAAGGCGCTACTAAAAGAGCTTCGCAAGATGGGCAAGACGATCTTGATCAGCAGTCACATTTTGACCGAACTGGCCGACTGTTGCACTTCGATTGGAATCATCGAACGAGGCCAACTGTTGATGCACGGACCGATCGATAGTGTCTATCGCCAGATCCGCCGCAACCGCTTGGTCGAAATCCAGTTCGTTTCGGGCGAGGAGGCTGGCATGTCGATTTTGCGTAGCACCGACACGCTGCGGTCGCTTGAAGTCTTGCCTGGCACTTCCGACACCAAGCGGGTCGTCGCGGAAATGGAAACCGACGACGAGGGGCTCGCCGTGTTGATGGAAACTCTGATCGCCGCCGGCGTGCGGATGAAGTCGTTCAACGATCGCGATCCGACACTCGAAGACGTGTTCATGACCGTGACCAAGGGACTGGTGAGTTAAAAGCGGAAATAAAGTTTAGGTGTCTTTTCTATTACCTAATACCTACTTCATCCGTTCGACGGCTTTCTTCGTTTTGCGATCGAATTGGTAAATCTGCTTTTGTTTTGGATCGGCGACGTAGATTGAATCTTCGGTTGCCGTGATCCCGACGGGGCCGACCAACGGTTCGCCCTCGTGCCACTTTTCGGTTTTGCCGTCCGCGGTGAATTTCCAAATCGCTTTGCCGTAGCCGTCGGTGACGAACCCTTCGCCGCCGGACCATGTCAGACCGTTTGGATACTGGTAGGGACGATCGGTGATCACATTGGTGACGTCACCCGTTTTGACGTCAATCTTGACGACTGCGTCGGCGTCGGGTGTGACAGCCCACAAGTTTCCGTCTTCGTCGAATGCCAATCCTCGTGCGTTAACTCGAGCCACAAGTTCTGGCTTTCCGCCTTCGATAGGCATCTTAAACGTGGCTCGTTTTTCAGCGTCTCCGACGTACATCGTTTTGCCGTCTGCGTCCAAGCAGATTGCCATCGGGATTCCGATGTACCCAGCGGTCAGCGGCACCGGCTCGGCATCGGCGGATTCGATTCGATAAACCTCGCGAGTGGCCGAGTCGCCAACGAAAATGCCGCCGCGCGGATCGATCGCAACACAGCGAGGACGATTCATGGGTTTGCGCAGCAGGTTCGTACCACGTGCAAACAGTTCGGTCTTCTCGCCAATCTTCCAGACACCCGGCAGATCCAAATCGACCGCATAAAGAGTCGTTCCATCAATCGCGACAGCCAGCGGGTAAGCCGGCTCAGCGACGTCGGCGGCGGGTTCACTTTTTGCGTCAGCTTCTGCGCTAGCCACCACATCTTGAGCTGAGCAAACAGCGGTCGGAAACAAGGCCAAGGCAAGCGTGAAACACGCGGCGCCATGGAAGGCCGGGTGGCAGATTGTGCGGATTACGAAAGATTTGCTCATTGCGATGATTATTCGGGCCGATAAACAGAGAGAACGAGACCGGGGAAGTGCAGGTACAAACGCGCCCGGTAACACGAACGCTATCTGAGACCAACGATATGATAACGTCAGGCGGACTTAGTCGCGAACCGATTGCAAACATGCTTTTTGCAGCCGCGTTATTGCTGACACTCGCAATCACGATGGCGTCTTCCACGCTGGCAGCGGAGCCGCAAACGCGAACTGCAGCAAAACCAGTGATGCGGAGCTCGGTAAATCAAACCGGCCAAATTCAGACGACTCGCGTAAAAACCAACGCTCGAAAACGAACATCGATCGTTGCCCAAGCGGCATCGGGGCGCATTCCCAATACTATCCCCGAAGCTCCGCTCGACGGATCGCTGATCCGCGGCAGCGTGAAACAGGTCGGGTTCTTGGAGGACTATGTTGGTTGCCAAAATGGCTGTGGCGCGGTCTGCGATTGCTGTGACGCCGGTCCAACCTGCGGCATGGAAGCCAGTTGCGGAATCGAAGTCGGTTGCGGCTTTGAACCGGGATGCGGATGGGAAAACGGATGCGGCGTTGAAGGGTGCGCGAGCTGCGGCGAATCAAGCTGTGGTGTGGAATCGTTCATGGGCGAACCAACATGCGGCATGGAAATCAACGGCCAGTGCTCCTGCAACGCGTGCCGCGGGATTGAGAGCATTCCGATCTTCTTGCCTCTGCTGCGAGTGAACTGGTGCCGCTTTCAGTTCTTTGCCGGCGTGCAAGGATTCACGGGTCCGATGAGCTATGCGAACACGAATGCTGCGAGTCCGAATTCGCGTAGCGGTTCGAGCAGCTTTGGTTTCTATGAGGGCATCAACGAAGGTCGATCGCTAAAGAAGTGGCTCGGCTGGGACATGGCAGCTCAGTTAGGCTTCCGCGCAACTCAATCCAATCTGTCGGGATCGGAGTTCAGCAATTCGCAGCGCAGCCAAGTCTTCGTGACCGGTGGCTTGTTCCGCCGAGTCGATTATGGACTGCAGTACGGTGCGGTGTTTGACTACATGGATGACGATTGGTGGTTCAACGGCAACTTGACGCAGATTCGCGGCGAGCTGAGTTGGAAGACCAAAGAATGCCATAGCTTTGGATTCCAATTCATGAGCGGGCTGGGCGACGATTCATCGAAGACCGAGGTCACAAGTTCCGCAGGCGCGTTGATCAATTCGACGATCAACTTTGAACCACTCGACCAGTACCGACTGTTCTATCGTCGTCTGCTGGCCGGCAGCGGTGATTGGTCGGCGTTCGGCGGCTGGACCGACAATGGCGACACGATTCTGGGTGCGAATATGAACTTGCCGCTGCGTCAGAAGTTGGTGCTTGCGACCGGAGTGACTTACCTGGCTCCCGCCGAAGGCGACAACAACCTTGGCAACCGCGAAGAAGGCTGGAACATTTCGATGGGCTTGGTCTATCGCCCGGGTGGTCCCACCGGATGCGGCCGCTATTGCCGTCCGCTGTTTGACGTCGCCGACAACGGCACGTTCATGGTCGAGCAGAAGTAGCAAGCGATCGGACTTTAAAACTGCCGCCGCGACGGAATCCGGCGCAAACGCACTAGTAATGCGGCGGCTTTTCGTCGAGCGGATCGGTCGCTGGCTCGGCCGATTTGCTTTTGACCTCTTTCAACTGGACCGTCAACGCATCGACCTTGCGTTGAATCCGATCACCACGCATCGCCTCGGTCGTCACAACCTCGTTCAAATGTTCGTACATACGTTGGACATGAGCGAGCTGGATTTCCAACTCGGTCAAACGATCAGCATTGGTTTTATCGGATGCCATGTCTGGTGTACCGGCTAGCTGCAGGATGCTTTGATGTCGGCGAACGAACGCAAAGCGTACGGGATACCGACATAATCGAGAACTCGGCACAGCCCACGCATGGCAACGCCAAACCCGTCTGGTCCGCTGAATCCACCGAACTGACCGCCACCTTTGACGTGTGGTTCCAGGTCCATGAAGACACCGTCGGCGCCGCGAGCCGTCATTCGCTTGTGCAACTCGGGCATGAAGTCTCGCATGTCGCGAAGGATGGCTTCGTGTCCGCTGTCGCCCATGTCGGCGGGGACAAAGTTGCTGAGGCTGGCTTCATCGACGTGATCGATTCGGCCCGTTGGTGACGGATCGTGATAATCCTTGATGTGAACCCAGCCGAGACTCGGTTTCATCGCCAAGTACTGCGAGTAGGTTTCGTCGGCGGTGAACCCTTGCGTCACAATGTTGGCGGCGTCAAAGATCGTCAACATCGCCGGATGGTTGACCTTGGCAGCGATCGTGCTGAGCAAGTCGCCGGTTTGCCCGACCAAGTTCGCTTCGACTTCTAATCCAAACGTCAAACCGCGTGAGTCGCAAAGCTCGGCGATTTGGCTCAACTGGTCCGCGACTTGATCGATGTGATCAGCGGGGTCCGTACCTTTGGGATGATAGAACGCGAAACCGCGAAGCAGCTTGGCACCAAACGCTTCGGCGCGGTCACAGGCGGTGGTGACGTCTTCGCGAAGGTATTGGTCGAACGGCACATACTTGTTGCTGGTGCCATCATCGACGTCCAGCAATTTTACTTTCCCAATCGGCGAACCGATGCTGCTGACCTTTAACCCGTAATCGCCTTGCATCTTGACCAAGTGCTGGATCTCGGGATCCGACAACGACATCACGTTCTTGATGCCCTCGCCGGCATCGATAAAGCGAATCGAGTAGTACCGCAGGCCGAGTGCTGCAAAAGCGCTGTATTGCTGGACGGCTTGCTTCTCGTTGGCCGCTTCGTCGCCGAAGCCGCTGATCAGTACGGGAGGAATGGTCATGATGAATTGGTTTAAAAGTAAGTTTTGTCGACAGTGCGAAAAAAGGGCGAAGATAAAATCGGGAAAATCAGTTTTCCGGATATCGGACAATGATATTGCTGTGCAGACCACCGCGAGGCGTCCAGCGGCTTTCGACGCTGGCACTGCGAGGCTTTACGACAGCCAAAAAGTCGTCCATGATTCGGTTCGTCACCGCCTCGTAGAAGATCCCTTCGTTGCGAAAAGCCTGCAGATACATCTTCAGGCTCTTCAATTCGACGCAAATTTCGTCCGGCACATAGCTGAACACGATCGTGCCATAGTCCGGTTGTCCCGTTTTGGGGCAGACCGAAGTAAACTCGGGGCAGTGATGCTCGATCGTGAAATTTCGCGACGGGCTGGGGTTGTCGAAAACCTCGAGGAGTTTCCGAAAGTTATCTGAGTTACTCAATTTTAGCGTCTCGTTTTCAATGACTTCCACGGGTGAAATTCGATTCTCGCACGCCTCCGCCGACCCGACCAGGGGCAGCGATGATGAGATGCCGGGCAGCGACCGCGAGATGCCGAGCAGCAGCGACGAGCTGCGGATCAGTGAAACCTTTGTCAGCCGTCAAGGCGAAGGAAAATTGACGGGCGTCGAGAGCTATTTTGTTCGCACCAGCGGCTGCAACCTGCGTTGCTGGTTTTGTGACACACCGTACGCTTCATGGAAACCCGAAGGGGATCGCCAGTCCGTGGCGTCGATCGTCGACCAGATTCGCCAGTCGGGCGTTCAACACGTCGTGCTGACGGGCGGCGAACCAATGCTGCCTTCGGCGATCGAGGCCATTTGCCGGCAACTTCGAGAAGCGGAAATTCACATCACGATCGAAACTGCGGGCACGATTGACCGCGAATTGCCTTGCGATTTGATGTCGATCAGCCCGAAGTTGTCGGCCAGCACTCCCGCCCCCGCAGACCATCCGCGATGGGCCCAATTGCACCAACAGCGGCGAATGCCGATCGGCGTGATGCGGCGGCTGATCGAGCGAGCGGACGACTTCCAGGTCAAATTCGTGATCGATTCTGCGGCCGAGTACGACGAGTGCTTGTCCGTGATTGACGAGCTCGGTGTCCGGCCAGCCGACGTTTGGATCATGCCGCAAGGCGTAACGGCCGAGGCGATGGACGCAGCTGCGCTGTGGCTGAAACCGTGGTCCGACGAGCGTGGGTTCCAGTATTGTGACCGGATGCAAATCCGGTGGTACGGAAACCGCCGCGGAACGTGAAGCTAGCCTCGCGTTGCGGGATGCAATTACAATCATGGGCTGATTCCCCCCCAACTCCCTACCTCATTGCCAATTCGTTTGCCATGCGATTAGCCGCGCTCCTGTGTTTTGTTTCGCTTGCAAGTCTTTCCAGCAGCTTGTTGGTTGCCCAAACGCCCGAGACCCTGGGCCGGATCGAGCGACTGGATCCGGCACTGGACTCGTTGGTGGCAGCGACCGCAAAGATCGAGGTTTTAGCCAGCGGGTTCACTTGGACCGAGGGACCGGTTTGGGTACCGGACGAACAAGGCGGTTATCTGCTATTTTCAGACATCCCGCGGAATAGCATTTTTCGATGGTCCGAAGCGGGTGGTATCAGTCTGTTCATGCAGCCAAGTGGTTACACCGGAGCCACTTACTACGGACTTGAACCTGGCAGCAACGGCTTGGCGCTCGACGCCCAAGACCGACTGACCGCGTGCGAACACGGCGATCGACGCATTTCAGTGCTGACTCGCGGCGGCGGAAAACAAACGCTGGCGGACAACTATCAAGGGCGTCGATTGAACAGCCCCAACGACTTGGTGTTCGATTCGGCGGGATCGATCTACTTCACCGATCCACCGTACGGGCTGCCCGAACGAGCGGCGGATCCTCGCCGCGAACTTGATTTCTGTGGCGTCTATCGACTAGATGCTAACGGCCAATTAACGCTGCTGACCAAACAGCTGACGCGGCCAAATGGTATCGGGCTATCGCCCGACGAAAAGACTCTGATCGTCGCGCAAAGCGATTCCGACAAGCCAATTTGGATGTCGTTTCCGATCAACGAGGACAAGACGCTCGGCGAAGGCGTCGTGATCGCAGACGCGACAGAAGCGAAGAAAGAATTTGCCGGCGCCCCGGATGGCCTGGCCATTCACCGCAGCGGCATCATCTTTGCCAGTGCGCCGGGCGGCATCCATGTGATGAAGCCCGATGGCTCGCTGATCGGTCGCTTGATCACCGGCGAGCGAACTAGCAATTGCACGTTCGACAAGGACCAAAAGACCCTCTACATCACCGCGGACAGCTATGTGTGCCGCGTGAAATTGGTCGAGTGAACAAGAGGTCGGCAAGCAACTGGAAACGTAAAACGCCGACATGTTAGCTCGCTTGTTTACATGCACCAACGCTCAAAGTACGGGTGACGCGACATCTCGATCGCGTCCGCCGTGGGTGCCTCGTCAATGTCGAGGGCAGCCAGTTCATCAAGCACTCGGTCGGCTTTGTCGGCACCCGATTCCAAACGATGAAGCCACAGTGACTTTAACGTTCCGATGCTGTCGAAAAGATCCGGACGCAGCATCAGCATGACACTCTTGACGACCGCACGATTCGCTTCGGGCAGAGCCGTGCCTTCCGAAGTTCGTCGCTGCAGGGTGTCGTGCATCGCAGCGTTCATCAGCCAAGCCGACATGTCCCGCATCGCTCGGCCGCCACACGACCGCGTTTCCTCGGCGTATTCCGTTGCCCGCTTTGCATCGAACGCATAGCAAACATTCTTTGGTGATTCGGCCGTCAAACGCCCGACCAAAGCATCGGTCCAGCGCTCGACACCCTGGCGAAGTCGATTCAACCGAACCGTGTCTCGGACCGAGCAGCCGCGGCCTGTCAGCATCAGCTGTTGGATTCGATTGCGGGCTTCTAGGTGAGTCAGAAACACCGCGTGAGTGATCGGCGAAATCTCATCAGTCGAGTTTTCACGGTCCAGGCCAGTTCCTAGCGCCGCGATCACGCGCGTCAGCATTTCAGTCACCAGCACTTCTTCGATCAGAGTGAGGTGATCTCGCCACCAAGCTCTCATGGACGCAAAGTCGCCGGTCTTCTCGTTCTTCTGATAGCGAGCGACCGCTTGCTGCCACAGCTCGAACCGATTTCGCGACGTTGCCCAGTACTGGGTCATTGCCTCCGGTGGAATCGCCTCGCGTTGGTACAGGATCGCCGGCCCATGCTGGGACACAAGAGCGGCGAGATCGGCGATCAAAACACAATGCATAACGGGACCGGAAAGGCGAGACTTGCGGCTGAATCATTTCGCCGTCCCCGATGATCAAAAATCTGTGATCAAAAATCTGTGATCAAAAATCTGTGATCAAAACCTGCAATCAGGCACCCGCCAATGCGAATCAGCATCGGCAAGCGACTTTCAAGAGAGGACGGCCGAAGCTGATTCAAGCACGCCGCATGCCACCGGGCGCTCCGGCGATCGCCACATCACCCTAAACCATTGCCAACAAGAAGCTTAGCGACAAAACTACGGCACACCGACGGGGTCCGCCAAGCAAAACGAGATGGCGTTTTCGCAGCGCCGGTGCTGCGTCTGAACAACGCAATCCCCCCCGCTAGCGAAAGCCGGACAGCGATTAGCAAAACGTGGGCGCAAAAAAAAACGGCTCAGGTTTTTGTGCCCCACCGACATTGCCCGAAGACATTGCTGATGGAAAAACCCAAGCCGCTATAGTCGTCTACAGAATGAGAAACGTTGAATGTGCCCCACACAAGGAGTCCCTCATTCCGTCTGACTTAAATTTGATCGGCTCGCACGGCTCAAGTTCTTTCCTTCAATTTGCCAAGTTTGTGATAACCCGCAAAAAAAACACTAACCTGCATGACTGTCTGAACACTGAATAAACATTACCTGCCATTCGATCCACTGCACATTCATCAACTGATCCGCATCGCGATTTCCAGCTTGAACGGCCAATTGGCACGCGTCTGCAAAGGAAGAATAGCCACCGTAAATCCCGTCCGATCGCTTTTCGATTTCGGCAAAGGCAGGATGCTCCCCCGCCCGGCGAAACCAGTACTTCGCGTTTCCGTAATCGCCTTCGCGGCGGTGCATGATTCCGTGCCAGAAACTACCGTCTGGCGATCCGTCGTCCTGGCTAATCGAGTGACTGCGATCCAAATCGCCAGCAAGTAGCCAAAACGCTGCAAAACAGCTCTGGCGGGCATGATCGGTGAGACCGGGCCATGGCAGGTCAACGCCACCGCGAGCCGCATTTTTGGTTGCCACGGCCAGCCGATCGGCCAAGTCAGCATTGCGCGGCCCGGCGCCCAGACCTGGCATCGCTGCCGTAGTGGTGGCTTCGATCCAGTCGCTCCCTAGGAACGCAAGCGAGTTGGCGGCAAAGGAATCAATCGCCGGCATGGTTGGAAGACTCCGAAAGCAGTGAAAAGCGTGGAAAACTACGTACCGCGAAGACTACCGACCGCGCCGCCAGATTGCTAGACTGGCGGTGTCGACTCGGGCCCCTGGGCGCGAGCTGCTGCCGTGACGAGTTCGGCAGCGACTGCTTCGGCGAATCCTCGGTTCCTTTTTCTTTGTTCCCTTGCTGACGATCTCGATGACCACCGGCGACCAATCGGCTCCCGAAACGGACCCCAACACGACGGCAAACGTCGTATCGACTCCATCCGATTCGGATGCAGCGACCCCCAACCAATCCCTCGCTTCGGACAATCCGGCAGCTGATCCAGCAGCCGAAACCCCGGCACCTGAAAAGCCAGCGATGGACACAGCCAAGCCAGCCAGCGCGGCTCCCTTGGCCAAAGCTGCTCGCAGCGGCCCCTTGTCGGCTCGAGGACTTGGCTTGGCCAAGCCTTCGTCGCCATCGGTTAGCTCCGAAGAGCTTTCCAAACAAATGGGGGTGAAGCCGAAAGACGCTGGCGGCAAGCCTACGAAAAAGAAGCCCCAGTCGCAAAAGCCTAAACCGGCCGGCGCCTTCAGCAGCGAAACCAGCGACCCGGACAAAATCCCGCGTCCCAAGACGACTCCATCGCGTGTCGCCGTGCCGAATCTGCGAATGGGATTGTCGGACGACCTGCAAGCAGAACTCGATGCCGAACTTGCGGCAGCCGATGTCGAAGCCATCTTGGGCGGATCGGCTGGTATGCCAGACCGCAAAGAACCGCTCGAAGAAAACGCTCGCGTGATGGGCACGGTTCTGAAAGTCGATACGGACCATGTTTTCGTTGGCCTTGGCGGCCCAGACGAAGGCATCGTGCCGTTTCTGCAGTTCAAAGAAGAACCCGTCGTCGGATCACAGATCGAAGTCGAAGTTCGCGCGTTCGAAAAGGGCGACGGTCTTTACGTGTTGTCGCTGCCAGGCGGCACGATCGTTGCATCAGACTGGGAAGACATCGATGAGGGAACCGTCGTCGAAGTCACGATCACGGGACACAACGCCGGCGGTTTGGAATGCAAAGTTGGCGGCGGTCGCGGCTTCATTCCGATGGGCCAAATTTCAGAACATCGCATCGAAGACGCCAGCGAATTCGTTGATCAAAAATTCTTGTGCGTCGTCACCGAATCGAACGAGCGACGGGGCAACCTTGTCCTCAGCCGACGTGCGATTCTTGAACGTGAACGCGAAGAGAAGCGAAAGGAACAACTCGAAAAAATCGAAGTTGGCCAAACGCTGGAAGGCATCGTTCGCAGCGTCAAAGACTTCGGCGCCTTTGTCGATCTCGGTGGACTTGATGGACTGATCCACATCAGCAAATTGAGCTGGGACCGCGTCGCGCATCCAAGCGAAGTCGTAGAAGTCGGCCAACAGGTCAAAGTCCAAATCGACAAGATCGATAAAGAAACAGGCAAGATCGGCCTGTCCTATCGCGACCTGCTCGAAAACCCTTGGGACACTGCCGAAGCCGACTACGCCGCCGGCGCGATCCTGAAAGGCACCGTTACTCGGATCGCCGCCTTCGGTTGCTTTGTCAAACTTGGCCCCGGCGTCGAAGGCTTGGTCCACATCAGCGAAGTGGCTAGCCACCGAGTCTCGCGTGTCGACGCATTCGTCAGCGAAGGCCAAGAAGTCGAAGTGAAGGTTTTATCGTTCGACCGTGATTCGCAAAAAATCAGCCTGTCGATGAAGCAAGTCAACGCACCCGCGGTCGAAGCGAAACCGACCGAAGAGCCAGACGAGCCGCTGCGCGAAGTCGCGATCAAGCCAGCCCACTCGGGTCCGCTTCGCGGCGGAAACGACACCGCATCAGGCGGCGAAAAATTTGGTTTGCGTTGGTAATCTGAACCGACCAACGAATTGAAACACAAACCGAGGGAAGCTCTGCGACCCTCGGTTTTTTCTTGCACCGACGGCATCGCCGGGCGGAAACGAGGCGTTACGCCCGGCGCACTCCACGCATTTTTCTTGCGTCGCCGCCGCACGCCCCGTTAAAATGTGGGCCTTGTCTCAACTTGCCCAGCTCGGGCCGCCTCTTCAAAAATGAATCGGAGGTTTGTGATGCGCTCTCGCAAACACACAGCACGTCGCCATACAGCACGTCGTAACACAGTACGTCGTAACTCGGAATCTCGTGACGCAGGCTCGTCAGCATCTGGATTCACTCTGGTCGAAATCCTGGTCGTGATTTCAATCATCGGCATTCTGATGGGATTGACGGTTCCCGCCGTCATGGAAGCCAGACGCACGGCGGCACGCGCACTTTGCGCTGAAAACCTACGCCAACTTGCCATCGCAACGGTCGCCTTCGAAACCACCCATGACAGAATGCCCGGATACCTGCAACAGTTCGGCGAATTCCCAGGCGGTGCTGACCCTTCCGATCCACCAAACTACTCTGGCAATGTGCCGCGGCACTTCAAAATCGGCGGTTGGCCAATCGCCATTCTTAGCAAACTGGACAACCAGCCTGCCTATGAGCGATGGAGCTTGGACCGGTACCCGATCATCGCCGACGGCAACGGTTCGCAAACCCGAACGACGGAAGGGTACAGCGCCCACGCTTCGACGCATTTGGACACGTTCATTTGCCCTAGTTCCAGCAATACGATCTGGCACCGCGGCAAGAACAACTACATCGCCAACAATGGCATGCACTCCGATTCATTCCCGATGATCTACACACGACCGGGCGCGGCGGCACGAACAGTTGACTTTGCCCGGTCCCAGAACCGAAGAAACGGGATGTTCAATAACCAGTTCAACGGTTTTGACCCTGCTGCTCCGACGCAACGAGTTGCAATCGGAAAACCGTTCCGTCTCGACGACTGCCGCGACGGCGTCAGCCAAACGATGATGCTGAGCGAAAACAATCAAGCGGCACCGACGTACCTGACTCGGCTTTCCGGCAACACGAATCATTTGACAAACATCGTCAACGTCGGCGGATCCGATACCGTGGCCTACTCGCCCGAATCGCGATACTTGCAAGGTGCGGTTTGGCACTTCGAAGATCCCAGCGGGTTTGCCGGAGCCCCCGCCGTGGCGCCGATTCACAAAATCAACGGCGGCGACGTTTACCAAAACTCGCTAACGCTTGCCAACGCATCCGACCTGGCACGGCCCTCGTCCTTGCACACCGGCGGCGTGAACATGGCCATGGCCGACGGCAGCATCAAGTTTGTGACCACATCGATCAGTTACCCGGTTTATCAGGCAATGATGACGCCGTCGGGCCAGGCGAGCGACGTGCCAGCCAACGAATTCATCCCCGTTGACGAGATTTAGCAGCCAGAGCCAGATCAATTTTCAAGCAAAGCCGTACCGAAAGTCGCCAGACGATTGGTAGTCTAGGAAGTTTGACTTCACTTGACTTAGCACTGCCTGACCTCGTAACGTCCGTGCTTGGAATCACGACGATATCCTCGCACGGCGGAATGAGACGATTCGTAATCCACGAATCTACCGATGGCTCGCAATCTTCGCATCCGCGAACTTGGCGGTCGGCTGCGCCACTTGGAAAGACGACAGCTCGTTGACATCAGCGATAAAGTCTCAAAAAAACTCGGTCTTGATGGACCGACCGCTTATTGAAAGCAAACGATCCATCGTCCTGGACATCGAATTCGTCAACATTGATGTCGCGACCGCCGATGCCGATTCAGCTGCCTCGCTTTGGCAGTGGGTCGACGAGACGCCGATCGATATCAATCTGCGCAACGAATTCCTGAACAATGGGATTCGTATCGGCTTGGTTTCCAGCGAAGAGCGCTTTCGAGAACGAATCACTTCGCTTGCTGCACAAAAAGACGTGCTCGAAGAATTCTTGACCAGCGCGTCGGTCGCCAGCGATCTGTCGCGTGGCGAAAAACGAATTCCGATGCGCATCGGCAAGCGATACGAACTCCCCGTTCGTCAACCGATCGAGGGCAACCACGTCGCACTGGCCCGCGTCGGCCAGCAAACGATCGGTCGCACGCTTCAAAATGCGCAATACTTGATGGCCATCCGCCCTGTCCAAGCGACCGGCCAGAAACAAATTGAACTTTCGCTGCGAACCGAAATCCAGCACGGCGAAACCCAACAAAAGTGGGTCGGCAGCGACTCGGCGATCCGAATCGACCAGCGACGCGAAACGTGGCCGATCCCCTCGCTGGACCTAAACCTCGAAGTAGCCGAAGGCGACGTGCTGGTACTCGCCCCAACATGGCCGCTGACTGGCCTGGCCAAGCATATGTTTTCCGGCCAAAACGCCGACCACCAACCAGAAATGGTCGTGCTGCTGATCCGCGTCGCGCAAGTGCCCACGGCGATCGACCGCATCTAGGCATTTTTAGACTTGCCGTAGGGCCGGTTCCCACTCGCGATCGGCGCGCAGCCCCAGTTGCAATGGGCTTGCGCACAAAAAAAGCCGCTGAGGCTTTTGCACTCAGCGGCTTCTTTTCAAATCCAGCTTCTCTTTAAATCGTTGCCTGGTCGCACAGGTTGGCGACTAGTCTTCGTCGCGCTCAGTCTTCTTTTCGGCTTCCTTCGGCGAATCGTCAGCGTACTTGGCTGTTGGAATCGCTTCGGCGTCCTTGGTTGGCAAGACGTTGTGATAGACGGCGAATTCCGATGGTTCTTCGCCAGTCTTCTTGTCGACCGGTTCTTCGGTGACCTTCGCGCTTTCGACAACCAGTTCGATCACCTTGCGTTCCACGATTTGGTTTCGCAGTGCATCCATTTGGCCCTGCTTTTCCAATCGAGCACGAACACGACGTTCGGGCACATCGCTTTGCTGAGCGATCAACGCGATTTCTGCAGCGTAGTCTGCTTCTTCTGCGTCGATCTTTTGCTCTTCTGCAATTTGCTCGAGGATAAAGTGCTCACGCAGTGCCGACTCGGTGGTGGCTTGAGCATTTTGACGTGAAGCGTTGACGAAGCGACGAATCATGTCGTCATCGAAACCGTTGCGGCGAAGTTCAAGAACCTTTCGTTCCAATTCGCGAGCGGTTTGACGCTTGACCAACGTTGCAGGCAGTTCAAAGTCAGCCGATCCGGCCAACAAATCAACCACGGTCTTACGCACGGCTTGCTGAGTACGGTAGTCAGCTTGGCGAGTCAACGAATCACGGACAAAGTCGCGAAGCTCTTGCTCGGATTCAAAGTCACCGAGTTCAGCAAGGAATTCGTCTGTCATTTCTGGGTGCTCGAGCTTCAGCACTTCGACGACGCTGAAGACCACGTCCAGTTCTTTGCCACGCATGGCTTCGTCGGTGGCACCATCGGCGACAGTAACTTTGCCCGATCGGGTTTCGCCTTCTTTGACGCCGACCATCAACTTGCCAAAGCCTTCGCAGACCGCGTCCGAGAAGCTGAGACGATCGTCGAGATCGACGCGTTCTTCATCCATTGAGGTCAACACTTTGCCATCCAGCTTGAACTTCGCTGTGATCAGCAACTTGTCACCGACTTCGGCAGGCCCGTCGGTTGCTTCAAGCGTGGCGTAGCGAGCCAACACGCGATCGAGTGCTTCTTGGACATCGTCGTCCGAGATTTCTTCGACAGGCTTGTTTAGCTTGATGCCCTTCCATTCAGGCGTCTTGAATTCGGGACGAACTTCGATTTCGAATTGGAACTTGAAGTCGCCCGACTCTGGAATATTGATCGCGTTGTAATCGAAGTTAGGCTCGCCGATCGCGTTGAAACTGTCCGCTTCGGTGATCTGAGCTAAGCTGTCCATCAACAGCGAGCCCTTGACTTGCTCTTCAACGCGATCCTTGAATTGCTTCTCGACCAACTTGCGAGGTGCACGACCGTTTCGGAATCCTGGCACTTGGGCTTCAGGAACCAATTCGTCGTAAGCATTCTTGAGGTAACGCTGAACTTCGGACTGCTCGATGGTAACGATCACTTCCCGCAAGCAAGCCTGCGGACTTTCGACCTTAATATCCAACTTCAGCGGCTTCTTTTCTTCAGCGACGTCGGTGATTTGGTTCTCGGTGGAGGTGGACATCGGTGCGAAAGACCTCAGCTCGTGGTAATTGTTTTGGGCGTAGTGGAATTTGAACCCGGCAGTTTACCGAGAAATAGTAAAAATCAGCAAGCGGGGTCTTGGAAGTGGTTTTTACCGCTGCGTTTGCAAGATTAATGACGAGCAGGAAGCGGTAGTTTACAGAGCCGAGATGAGATCGGGCATACCGCTTGAGGATAGTCGGCTGCGTTGTTTGGCGGTTGTTTGGCTGTTGTCTGACTGTTGCTTGACTTTGCTGAAAGGTTACAAAAACTCTGGATTGGGCTGGTGTTCTAGAATTTTTGCGTCCGTTCCAAAAAACACTCCGAAGAGGCCTTGCCGAGTCCGATACCGCTTCTATAATCTGCCTCTCACTCGAGAATGATTTGCGGCTGTAGCTCAGTTGGCAGAGCATCACGTTGCCAACGTGATTGTCGTCGGTTCGAATCCGATCAGCCGCTTTCTCTTTTCTTTCTCCGTGCCGGAAGGTGACACCCCCGGATCCAAGCTGGGAATGGACACGCTGTGCCGCACGCTCAAATAGGCAAGATCGCCGTTCATTTTCCCGAGCGGATTGAGTCCAACGATATGCTCGCCGAGCAGTTTCCACGTTGGGACCTGCAACTGATCGCGGAAAAGACGGGTATCAACCAGCGTCACATTGCGGCCCCCGGCGAAACCGCCAGCGATCTTGCTGTCGCGGCCGCCGAAAAACTGTTTGCCTCGGGTGCGATCGATCGCGAATCGATTGATTTCATCTTGCTGTGCACTCAGACGCCCGATTATCCGCTGCCGACAACTAGCTGCTTGGTCCAAGATCGACTTGGACTATCGACGCGGTGCGGTGCGATGGACTTCAATCTGGGCTGCAGCGGTTTCGTTTATGGACTTGCCGTCGCTGATGGGCTGATCCAAAGCCGAGCCGCGAAAAACATCCTGCTGCTGACAGCGGAAACGTACAGCAAGTACATCGACGACGACGACCGCAGCCTGCGAACGATCTTTGGCGATGCCGCAGCTGCAACTCTGATCACACCCGGCGAGACGCCGTCGGTTTGGGGATTCCAGTTCGGCAGTGACGGCAGCGGCGGTGACATGCTAATCGTCGGCGATGGCGGCGCTCGTGCCGAACAAGACGCGATCAAACCACGACATCGCAAACGCTGGAACAGCCGTTTGTACATGGACGGGCCGAGCCTGATCAACTTCACCGTCGAAGCCATCCCGCGTTTGGTTGACGAAATCCTAGAAGCGAATGGGATGACGGACGCCGACATCGACAAGTACCTGATGCACCAAGCCACTTGGAAGATGCTGGACCAGTTGCGAAGTCGCATGCAGGTCAGCGACGAACGTTTGCCAATCGACCTTGCCGACATTGGTAACACGGTTTCGTGCACGCTGCCGATCCTGATTGAACGCTTGCGTTCAAGAGGCGAAACGAAACCGGGCGACACGAATATGCTGGTCGGTTTCGGCGTGGGCCTGTCGTGGGCCGGTTGCCTGTGGAAAGACCACTGCGAAGGCTAGATCTCTGTCACCTGACCTAGGTTGGCTGACGGTTTGCTGATGGCTTATGGGCTGGACGACACGAAAACCTTCTCGGCGGGGGCGATCGCGATTCGGTAGGTGTTGCGACCGTTGACGATCTGCACGTGCTCATTGACCGGCAACCCGATCGATTGGCCGTTGAACCCAAGCGGATCCAACGACACGATGTGATCGCCGGCCGGCAACTCGCAGCGGAAGACCTGGATTTCCCGCGGTAGCAATCCCCAACATCGCGTGTCGGCTTTCTCACTGCCTGCCCATGCCGACGCGGCCGCGAAATGGAACAGCGATCCGACCGACCCGTTTAACCCAATCGAATTGCCAACCTTGGCAACCGCGGCTTCCTTGGTCGCTCGGCGAACGACCGCTCTCGCAATCGTGTAGGGCATCTCGGATTCCACTTGCCGAGTCGCCAATTCGCCGACGTCCGTGATCGTCTGCGTTGCCCCTAACAACTGGCCGCCCGAGCGAATGCCGATCGCGGCGATCGGCGACGGCGGGATCACCACCAACGGAACCTTGACCGACGCGATGTTCGGAAGCACCGGCCCGTTGACGCGTTTCTTGCCGTCGGCCGATTCTTCTTCGTTGGTTTCGGCGTTTAGCACCGACGATGCAATCGACAGCGCGGCCGAAGTCGTTTCCGCGACCGTTTCTTGCAAGACTGGTCCGCGACCAACACAAGCGATCACGTAAAGAACTCCGTGACCAGCTTGGCTGTGCGAGCCGCCACTGGCGCGCTGGATGTCTTCGGCAGCGGGTGCAAATTGTGGCCGAACGGCGCTGACCAAACGATAGGCCTTGGCCGCATCATCGAAATCGTGGTGCGTCGCCTCTCGCATGATGCCGCGTAGGTACGGGGCTAGGGCCAATGGCTGGTACACCTCGCCGGGCGAGAGAAACCCGCGGCTCTCAGCTTCGCGGCTAAGCTCGTTCTGCTTTTCGGTCGCCTGCAACGCGTAACTTTCAGCGTCGGTTTGGTCGCTGGCAAGCGAGCACAGCGATAGCATCGCGCGAATCATCACCTCTTCGTAGCCCGACGGATGGTACCGCCGCACTCGGTCGTCCGTGACCGTCGAGGCGGCTTCGGATACCAGCGCTAATTTCGGCGACGTATCAAACTTGTCTCGCAAATGGCGCAGCCTCGCCTCGGCCGACCGCACATTGCCGGACGCCAAGTCGACCATCGCCAAATCCAGGGCAGCCGCATCGGACACGCCGCCCTGTTTTTCAGCAAACTGCGAAAGCGTTTCGTCAGCGACTTGAAAATCGCCACTCACATACGCGTCACGAGCAAGATCGATCGACTGCATCGACCGGGCGCAGCCGCCACCAACAACGCCGACGATCGCAACCAGAATCGCGAAACTAAGCTGAAACGGTCGTCCGTTAAGGCTAGCCATCACGAGCCTAGCCATCCGCTTGGTCAAACAAACCCCAGTTCCACCACTTGCCCGCTCGAGTCTTGCTATAGCCCTTACGCAACTTCGCGGACTCTTTCATAAAGTCGCCCGAATGCAAGTTCACCATCTCGAGGGTCAACGTGTAGTCGCGTTGGCTCGACTTGTTGCGATCCGTCGTACCCGACGTAATCGTCGCGTAAAGCAGGTAATCGACCGGCGTTCCCTGACGACCCAAGCTGGCGGCGAACCGGTTGCGGTTGTCAGGCAAGAACAGCGAATCGGGGCGCAACCGAGTATCGACTAAGGCTGCGTCAACCATGCGGCGGCTGATACCACGGAACGTTTCCGCCGAATTGATCTGGCTGTCGATTTGCTCGTAGATTTGGTCCTTGAAATCGCCAAGCTCTTCGGCACTCTTGTTTTCGATTCCCACAAAACAGACCGTCGCCGGGCCGTTGGCCAGCGCCGATCCAATTGGCCCGCCCACCGGCATCCCGTCAATTGTGTCGAATCCGACCGTTTGAATCGCTGGCGGACAACGCGACAGCAGTTTGGCGACCGATTCATCGACCAGCGGATTCCAAGTCGCCGCACCGGCTGCATGACTGCCCACCAGATCACTGTCATTGCTAGCTAGAACGTGCCCATACTGGTGGCTAGCGCATCCCGCCGCCCCAAGCATTGACAAAGAAATGGCTGCCGTCGACAAAAAAGTGGTTGCCACAACATTGGTGATCAACAGGTTGAACAATCGGGATCGTTTTAGCGTCATTGATCGGATTTCCGAAAAACAGGGTTGCGGGGCGGCCGATACGGGCGAATCAGGTCTCTTTAGCGGTCGAGAGTCGACAGAATCTTAAAATTCGTGCAAAGAAATCTCGGTACTCGCCTTGTCGGCTGGTCGCGAGGTATCAAAATGTGCGATCCGTAGCCCAGACCAGAATCGGCTCGACAGAATTGCTGGCGTTGATAAAACCAGAGCGATCACGACAATTAACCAAATCGACCGATTCCACCTGGCCGGCCCAGGCACCCCAAACACCCCTGTATTCCGCTCGATCCGACGCCTTGTCAGGTCCAACGTCCATCCGAATCAGCCTCGCATACTCACCCGCTAAGACTTCGCCCATGACTGCTGTCGCTTTTCCGGAAACGATCGAATCGGCCCCCATCCTTGCCCCCGCTGTGCTGCCAAGCATTTCGCGAGCGGCACCTCATCATTCGTCACCTGTGCTTGTCGGCGACGACGACGATGATGATGACGTCGACTCCGATGACGATTCGGCAGACTCGGACGACGATTCGATTGATGACGGCGAAGATTCGAAGGACGATCTAGCCGAAGACGACGACATCGACGAATTTGATGACATCGACGAAGACGACTTCGATGACAATTTCGATGATGACTTCGAAGAAGAACTCGAAGACGATTATGAAATCGAAATCGATGACGAGATCAGTGCCGAGTTTGGGCTGAACACGGGCGATGTGCCCGAAGAAGAAATCGACGACAGCGTGGATGACGACCTGGACGACTTTGATGATTTCGAAAACGTCGACTGATTCGGCCCTAGCAACCCGCTAGGCCGATTCGGCGAACGAATGAATCACGGGCGTTTCACCTTCGCCTTCTTGGTTCATCCAGGCAATCCGTTCGGCAACGCCCGGATGCAACCATGTCGGTTTGCGTCCCGACGGATGATCGAACGTGACTCGCATCAATGCCGAAGCCAGCGTGCTGGCGGCTTCGTCGTACGTGGCTGGAACATCGGTCACGCCTGTTTCTTTCGATGCAATTTCGACAGCCATTCGGCAAGCCTGCACGTCGGCATCATGTTCGGTTCGGTACGCGACGATGCGCAGAATCAGCATCGTCAACAAAATTCCAATGACCGATCCGGCAACCAACGACCATGATTGGTTACCGGTCGCTCGCGTGATCAACGCTCCTGCCCCCCAGGCTGGCAGCACCGCTAACATTCGCATCGGCACGTGACGACGACGCAGGTGAGCGGCTTCGTGCAGCACGACCATGGCGATCTGCGAGCGAGGCAGTTCATCCATCAAACGATCCGACAACAACAGCGTTCGGATCGGCGGCACAAACCCGGCGACCATCGCATTGAATGCCGTTCCGCCAGTGTTCCATCGCACCGCGCGAATCCGGCGAACTCCCGCCGCATCCATCAACTGATTCACCCAATCGCTCGATGCCACGTCCAGCCGTTCGGTCTTGAACAGATGCCGAATCATCCAGGGCAATCCCAGCACGACAAACCCAGCGATCATCGCAAAGGTCACCACGCCGGTCGCCGAGGCGCTGATCGGCAACAACGCAACCAAGTCCGACATTCCCAACAACATCAAAACGGGAACCACCAGCCACGCCATTCCGCTGCGAAAGGACATCCACACCGAACCGATGTGATTGCCGACGCCAGCCTTGGTGTACTTCAGCATGCGACCGTAACTGTGCTCGGCCGACCAAGTCCCTGTACAAATCACGATTCCTGGCGACAACAACACGATCGCTTGCAAGAACATCGAATCGGCAACATACGGAATCGACTCCAGCGTACGAGCCAAACCGAATCCGGCCAAACACAAGACAGCAACACCCAATCCGATCCAGCGGAACGCAGCAAGCTGTTTTTCTAACCAGTCGGCGCCGGCAAGAGGTTCGATCTTTTCGTCGCGAACGTACAACGCAACACTTCGCGCAGCGACGTGGCTTAGGATCACCCACGCGGTCACCATCATCGCGGTCGCGAGTGCAGCCGAGACGGGACTGATGTCGCTGGCGGGCAACGAACCACAACTAAGCGAAACGATGACGACCAAAAAGAAATACAGATGCACAAGAACTTCCTGGATTGGATGCCGCGGGCACCAGAGAAAGGAGCCACGAGAGAGTTCTCAATATAGTGCTGTTGCCAAAAAGAGCCTGAGACGAGCGACTATTTGCCTCAGTTTGCCCCGACCGACGGTGGTTGACGACGGTTATTCGGATTATTGGGCGAACGGCTCTGCAATCCACGCTACAAACCACTCGGCGAGTCGCCAAGCGTATCCGCATCAAGATCCCTTCCGATCAAGTTAGATCGCGTCCGTTTTCCGGCTTCGATCGATGTCATTTTTCATTGGCGGATCGTTGACTGCTTGGCCGATCGAATAGGCCAGTCGCCCGATCATGGCAAAGTACGTGAATGCGATTCCGATCACTGCGACGATCGCAATCACGGCACCGACCGGTGGCGTCATGGTGCTGAGCGAGGCCAGCAACAGGAACAAGCAAACGAATAGCAAGCCGCTGCTGAAATAAAAACCGCCCCACGATTCTTGGCACTTGGTGACGCTGCACGCGACCTCGGCCGAAAACGGCACAAACGGGCTGCCCATGTCCATCATCGACAGCAACACAAACGGGAACAACGTGTAGACCGAAAACATCGTGATCGCGACGCCGAACAAAGAGGCCTGACCCGAATGCCACGTGGTCGAAAGGGCTACAAACAAGGCAGTTGCGATCAGATCGTTGCGTACCACAAACCAGCCTACCGGTCAGTCTGGATGTCGAAAGAAGAGTTTGACGATCTTGATGATTTCGTTCTCGTTCGCCACCTTCGCTATTGCGTCAAACAAAAAGGCTTTCGAGTTCGCCACGTCGTTCTAGCGACAACGCTTCTTGATGCATCGGAGTACTCGGTGGAAGACCTTGCCGATCTGTACGCACAGCGATGGCAAGTCGAGTTGGACATCCGTAGTCTGAAGCCCCACATGCAAATGGAACACCTGCGTTGCAAGAGTCCTTCGATGGTTCGCAAGGAGATCTACGCTCACATGATTTCGTACAATTTGATTCGAGACCTAATCGTGCGAACGGCGCTGCAATACTCAACAGCTCCCAAGTACCTCAGTCACACTGCGGCGGTTCAATCACTCAATGCGTTTTCGGAAAAGTTGCAAGCCGGAAGTTGCCGAATTGAGCAACTCGAAAGGGCGCTGTTGCAGTCGATCAGCAAGCATCGCGTTGGAGACCGAAAACCAAGAGTTCACCCTCGAGAAATCAAACGCCGCCCCAGTTCATACAAGCTAATGAATCGCCCCCGACACGCCGCCCGAAGCTCTGCAGCGTGAACAACTTACGTCTTAACCACGCGACATTCAGGCCTGCCCCCTTTTTCGCTTTCCAGTGGAACGCTTAGCTGTGGGAATGGTTTGCCGCTGATCAATCTCTCCTGCGAAGCGATACGTTTCGGCTGCGGCCTGCATCACTCTCGTTTGTCCGTCTATCCACGATCAAGACGCCGCAAAGCATCCACAAATCCCGGTCCGCAGCCTTTTACGCGGTATCGCCCATCTGAAACCTTCACCGCTTTAAACGGTTTCGCAAGCATCACCAAAATAATCGCCGGCGCGAGCAAGATCGAAGTAAAGAACAGAATCGATGCGACTCTATCGAGACCGAGCAAGAAGATCACAATCATTGCAAACGCTACCACAATCGCGCCAATTCCCGTCAGTGTCTTCCGCAACGCAAATTTCGCTCTCGCGTTCTCGCTAAGCCCGACACAGATGTGGCATTTCTTCGAAATGGAGTGGCTAGCCAGCAGCATAAAAGGGATGCCCAGTGGACCAAGAAAAATCAGCCACAGCAAATAGGGCGGACTGTAAACCAACTCAATCCACTGCATTTCAGCCGCACTGACTGCCTTTCCCGTTTTCATGCAAATTGGGGGAAGAACTGCATCCGGCACAACCCACAATTTTCCATATTGAATCGCCCACGTCCCAGCTTCCGATCCACTTCCAATTGGAATCGAGTGGCTCACACTGCTCGGTGCAACAAACGGGGTGGTGCAAGCCAACTGTGAGGTTGGAAATTGCTTGACGTCAGCCGCAGACAGATGCAAAGAATCGAACATCGTGTCGTCTACGGGAGGGAAGGGCGAGACGTGCGGACCTGTGGTCGTCGAATCCGCCGTACGCGGCTTTCGCAAACGCACATGACAACTTGGGCACACGATGATTTCCTTGCCGGAAGTTTCAATACCCATAAGCACTGTTTGACATTTCGGACACTTCACGGTCTCGATCTCTCTGGTTGGGTACAGTCGGCCAGGTAGCAACGCCTGAGTTGAGCATTTCCTGATTGCTATTGGTTGAAAATGGCGTCCGTGTCCCAACGCGTGCTGTGAGCTTGGACACCAAATGTCTCACCAGGAACAGACGCCATGGAGCGTGGCCTATCAGATCAATCGATTCACTCAAGCGACAGTTCGGTTGCGGTGTCTTTGCTAGATACTAGGCTAGGTCTCCAGTTTTCAAGTCGCGATTGTACTCGATGCCGTTGATGGCTTGGCAGGACGGTTTGGATTCCTGCATTCTCGATTCGGCTCGGCAAACCAAGTTGGACGCGCTGTTGGGGCGCGACATTCCAAATCGCTCTGAACGACTGGCGATCGTTTCGCCGGTCCAACGTCGACACAACAGTGCCGCTATTTCGCGACCGATCGCAAGGCTGCAAAAGCCAACGCACTCCGCAGCAGGAATACCGCGTACAGCGTTGTTTCTTCGATGACCTGCGCAGCCGTGACCGCCTTGAGACCGTGAGTTGTTTGACCGTTTCTCAGAAGAGATCCCGCGGGACGTCGTGATGGGTAACCATCACTCGTTACCGCCAAAAGCTGAGGTGCTGGTCGGCAAATGTGAATGCGGTGGACGCTTTCGCTCTGATTCATCGCTACGCTGCCCGACTTACAAGTCCAGACAAGAAAAGGGGAGCGGGGTCTTTTATTCTCGAAGCCGGAACACGGGCGTCCGAGAACGCCCGTCGAAGCGGTTGACTTTTACACGAACGCTACGACGCCTGCTTCTTTCGTCGGCGGTAGCTGCTGGCAGCGACAACGATGGCACCGAAGCCGAAGTTCGCGAGCAAGGAGGGCTCGGGTACCGCAACTGTCGGCGTCATCAAAAACGCTCTCTGTTGTCCGTTGAGTTCGCCATACCCAGTGATCTGGCCGTTGTTATTGATCGCCTGAGCTGAGGTCAACGTCCAGCCCGAAGCGACGGGGATGAGAGCGTTTAGGTTCAGCATCGACGTGCCGTCGAAGAGGAAGGCGTGATACGCAGCATCGCCTGTCGTACTCGCGAGCCCCACGACCTGTCCCGAGTCGTTAATTCCATGGCCATAGCTAAAAGTTCCGCCGAGCGTCCCCAGATCCTGCATCGTCGTGCCGTTGTACAGAAAGGCGTGCTGCGCAGCATCGCCTGTCGTATACGCGGCACCCGTGACCTGTCCCGAATTGTTAATTCCATTGCCAAGACTATTCGTTCCGCCGAGCGTCCCCAGGTCCTGCATTGATGTGCCGTTGTATAGAAAGGCGTGTTGCGCAGCATTACCTGTCGTATGCGCGCCACCCGTGACCTGCCCTGAGTTGTTGATCCCCCTGCCATCGCTATAAGTTCCGCCGAGCGTCCCCAGATCCTGCATCGTCGTGCCGTTGTACAGAAAGGCGCGAGACGCAGCATTGCCTGTCGTATCCGCGACCCCCGTGACGTGCCCCGAGTTGTTGATGCCCCTGCCATCGCTGTATGTTCCGCCGAGCGTCCCCAGGTCCTGCATCGTTGTGCCATCGTACAGAAAGGCATGATACACAAGATTGCCTGTCGTATACGCGCCCGTGACCTGTCCCGAGTTGTTGATTCCGTAGCCGTAGCTAGAAGTTCCGCCGAGTGTCCCCAGGTCCTGCATCGATGTGCCGTTGTACAGACTGGCATGCTGCGCAGCATCGCCTGTCGTATTCGCGGCCCCCGTGACCTGTCCCGAATTGTTGATTCCATAGCCGTAGCTAGAAGTTCCGCCGAGTGTCCCCAGGTCAGTGACTACATAGGCTGCCTGCACATGATCCGCCGCTGCAGTTAGCAGCATCAAGCAGGCAACGCCGATTATTGAGTGAAGTGTCATTGATTGGCTCCCAAAACGACCGAGTTAAAGTTGAAGTTGGGACAAGAGACGGGGAGTCTTTAATGCGGATGAAGGAAGAAGAAAGCTGATCAGATTTGAACTGGCTGAGCGAATCTTTATTCCGCAGCTACGCACTTCGCGAGACTATCAGTGTCCCGAACGCCTCCGCGATTCTTCTCTTCTCTTCTCTGCCCCTGCGCGCTTCAAACCCAGTCGGGGAATTTTTCAACGCTTAGGAAGGAAGCTGGTCAGAACAAGTCAGATCGCGTCTGTTTTACGGCTTCGATCGATGTCGTTTTTCATCGGCGGATCGTTGACCGCTTGGCCGATCGAATAGGCCAGACGTCCGATCATGGCAAAGTACGTGAACGCGATTCCGATCACCGCAACAATCGCAATCACGGCACCGACAGGCGGCGACATGGTGCTCAGTGCGGCCAGCAACAGGAACAGACAAACGAACAACAAGCCGCTGCTGAAATAGAAACCGCCCCAAGATTCTTGGCACTTGGTAACGCTGCGCGCGACCTCGGCCGAAAACGGCACTAAGGGACTGCCCATGTCCAGCATCGAAAGCAACACAAACGGAAACAACGTGTAGACCGAAAACATTGTGATCGCGACGCTGATCAAGTTTTGGCCAAACACAAATGAACACGCCATCCAAACTGGAATGAAAGCGACGCCGGCTGCCGCGAACGCGACGAACAACGTGCCCAGCCATCCGAACGGATCGAACGTTGGCCATTCGCTGACATGGTCTTCTTGGTTGGCGACCGATTGCATGATTGCAAAGCCGCATCCGACGACCATCCCGCCCATGATAAATCCGCCAACGATCAACGCGAGCCGCAAGATCGAGATGTCGGTCGACAAGATAAAGAACGCTGGCACCGAAGCTAACACTGACAAAACGATCCAGTGCATCACGACGCCCGAATCCGTAAAGACACCAAACACGTCCTTCAACCACTGCACCAAGTCAGGCTGGTCTTCATACTTGTGCGGGCCGCTTACGGTTTCTTCGCGCGCCGCTTCGTCCAACAGTGCAGTCGCTGATTTTGTGTACGGATCGGGACGACGATCGGCAATCTGGCTCTCTTCAAACTGGAACGACGCCGCTTCGTCCATGTTGATTTCCACCTTCTTTTGAATCTTCGGTGGTGGCGGAACGACGATAGCCGAGTGGCAATCGGGGCACTTGATTGTCTTGCCCGCCTGACTCGCTTTGGCATGCGTCACCGAACTGCAGATGTTGCAGTGGACGCGGTATTCGTTTTGGTGAGTCGGTGCAGCCAACTCAGCGGGCTTACCGCCTGCCGCACCGGCCGCTTTCGTCGATGTCGCAACGATTGGCTTGGGAATCGATTCGACTTCGGCGGTAAAGTCATCCAGCTCGCTCGTAAATTCAGCCAGCAACGCTTCGTCATCGGGACTGAATTTCGAATTCGACACCGCCGGCTTGGCGGAGGCATTGAACTGTTCCGGCAATTTCAAGTCGCCCAGGTCGACGGCATCGAAGTCAACATCATCAAACGGCAATGATCCACCATTGTTTGATTTCGATGCGGGCTTCGCCGACATCCCAGGCGTGTTTGAATTCGCGGTTTCAGAACTCGCAGCCGCAGGCTTCGTCGCGACCGGCTTCGCTGCAACCGGCTTAGCTGTGACTGGCTTCGCCGCGACGGGATCGTCGTCCAGTTTTAGCCAATCGTCATCATCATTTTCTGACGCTGCCAATCCGGGTGCCAAGAATGGCTTCTCGCAGTGGGGACATGTCACTCGCTTCCCAGCCGCATCGTCGGCAACTGAAACCGATCCGTGGCACCGGGGACATTGAAGGGCAAGCGGCATGGCGAGACGAACAGGGTTTTGAGAAAATGACGAGAACACACACCAAGAATAGTCCTGGCGCAGCCAAAAGAGCATCGAGGGTCATTTTATCCAGTTCGCCCCCACGCGACACTGTCGCAAGTTTCTTTTATACAGACTGGAAAGAAACGTTTCGAGCGCGTCGTCCCCAATGAAGCCACATGATCGTTAACGCCTACAGCACGCTTTGCGAATTGACCGAAATCGATTTCGCTCACCAGGATTCCGAGCATCGCGACCGCACCGATTCGAGCCTCGTCCCGCATTTGGGCGAAATGATGGGCGTGGCCTGCAACCGAGGTGCACGAGAAATGTCTTCGACGCTGTACGCAGTGATGCGGCATCTGGAACGAACTCGTCACCATTTCCGGTTCGAAGTCAATCACAACGACATGGACGATTTGGCGGTCTGGGGCTGGAAATCGAATTCCATTTTCACCTTTTCCGACCGCTCCTTCCGTGACCCGGCCGGCCGAATTCTGGTTCATGACGAAACCGGCGAAGCCGAAGGCAACGCAACGATTCCGTACCCGATCGATGCGATCGAGCGAATGGCAGACACTCGACAAGCCTTGGCGGCGATGCATATTCCAACATCGCCCGATCTGCCGCCGGTGGTCGGAGCAGGCGAAGTCACGATGCGCGACGACGAAACGATCGGCTGGCGAACGCTGGCACTGTTTATCGTCGCGGTGCGTGCCGAGTCACTGGCTGCGGGTAAACCGATCACCGCGGCGCAGCTGAAAATGAAGTCACCGATGGCATTCGAAGCCCTTTCGCCTGCCGAACGCGAATTCATCGAAACCGAAAACCCTGATCCTCAGTTGGTCGTCAACTTTGCCTGGCGGTACGAAGCGTTGTACCTGCTGCAGTGGGCGCTGGGGCTACACAGCGAGCTTTCCTTTGCCAATGAGATTTGTGATGTTCCGCACGTTGCCGAAACCATGGTTTCTCGGCCCGACCGGGAAATCGTCACGTCGGCCAGACTGAGACCAACGAACCAGATCCTCGACGCGCTCGATACCAACACACGCCTGCTGTGGGCGGCCCGGGCTGCGGCAATGGGCACCGAAAAGGACCAAGCAGGTCTCGACGGCGGCGTGCTGAGCGAGCGGCAGCATGCCCTCAACTGGCTGACCCAGTTCAGCGGCGCTGCCTGGGATGAAGTCGACACACCGACCTAAATCGCCCATTCACCGGTGGTACACGCAAAGGCAAATGGAACATTAGCCCGCTAAAATCACGTTTTAGCGTTTAATCGTTAAAAGCTACCACCAATTTTCCCGATTGATTTAAGGTTGACGATTATGCCGGACGATACAGACGGTGTGACGCAGATCTTCCAGCCTGACGGGCCGGCAGTGACGTATCGGCTGCTTGTTGGTTCGAATTGCAACTGCGATCTTGACGCCCCTGAAACGGCGACTTAGACTCTAACGAGTGTTAAGTTGAAAGTATCAAAGGGTTTACAACGATCGCCGCAGTTTAGCCGGCGGCAGTTCTGGGAGTCAGAGTGACCAAAAAAGACATCGTGCGAACGATCTCGGAAGAGGTTGGGCTGACTCAGCAACAGACGAAAGAAATTGTTCAGAAGACCTTTGACGCGATTATCGAGTCCTTGGTACGAGAACAACGGATCGAGCTGCGGAATTTCGGCGTTTTCGAGGTCAAACCTCGTGCCGCTCGAAAGGCTCGCAACCCGCGGACCGGGGAACAGGTCGATGTGCCGCGAAAGCACGTCGTCACCTTCAAACCGGGTAAGCACATGGAAGCAAAGGTGCGAGAGTTGGACGAGGCGGAGATTCGCCGGATCATAGACACTCAATCCGAACCTGCTTCAACACCAACGAAAAACACTCCCGACGACCCCACTCTGCCCGGCGGAAACGCTGCCCCGAGCGGTCGGTGGGACAACGACTGAGAAGCGAACCGTTCACGGAGGAACGATCGATGCGACGCCTGATCCAATTGACGCTGCTTGCCGCTTGCTTGACGACCACGGTCGGATGCTTCGTGCCGATTTACTCGGCTCGCCCAGAACGCCGGATCCAGCAGTTGCTGTACACGTCGGAAGACATGCGTTCGGTCGTCGAAGAATGGGAACGCTTCTGGTTCCTTGACGCACCGAGCCACCTGACACCAATCCGGACGCACGGCGGCATTCTGTAATAGGCGCGATCCGAATCGGACCTATTCGAACTGCTTTCTTGGCCGATCTGTCATCCTGCCCGAACAGAGAAACAGGCCGGACAAAGAAACAGGCCGGACAAAAAAATAACCCCGCCAAAGCTTGGTGGGGCTATTTTTGTGTTGATTCACGTCTTTGATGCAGACATGGAGCGAAGAACGCCCCGCGAGACGCGTCCCTTGCCGGTCCGGCTAGCTACAACCCATGCTGTTACCACAGTTGTGACAAAGATAGCAGTTGCCGTTTCGCACGGTGATGCTGCCGCAATTGTCACAGCTCGGCGCGTCAATCTGGAAACTTGCGAACTGGTCGCCCTGATTGCCACCCGCTGCGTCGGTTTTCGCGTGGCTATCGGCATGACCGTTCGTTGGGCTCGCTGAATGCCCATTTCCGTTGACCAAACCGGATCCGCCCAGTGACGATCCGCCCAGTGACGATCCGCTTGGGGCCGATTCGCCCATCGCAGCCATCAAGGTTGCCCGTTCGGCAAGTGCGACGGCCGCACCGGCGTCTTCGCGAAGCCCTTCCATCACCGAGCTGGTGTTGACCGCTGCGTTAGCGACCGCGTCATTACCGCCGTTGGTGCCTTCGCGAGCAGGCATGTTGTCATAGCCGCTCATGAAAGTCAGGCCCAACCAGCGAGCGATATAATCGACCACGCTCTTGGCGATGCGGATGTCTTTGTTTGACGTGTGGCCCATGGGTTCGAATCGGGTGTGACTGAACTTGTTGACCAACACTTCAAGCGGCACGCCGTACTGCAACGCGATCGAAAGCGCGGTGCCGAAGCTGTCCATGATGCCGCCGATCGTTGATCCTTCTTTGGCCATCGTGATGAAGATCTCACCCGGACGCCCGTCCGGATACAGACCGACGCACAGGTAACCTTCATGACCAGCGATCGTGAACTTGTGAGTCACGCTTTGGCGGGTGTCAGGCAACCGTTCGCGGCGCGGCTTATAGACGATCTTCTCGACCGTTTCGGTAACGACCTTGGCGGCTTCGCCAGCGGCCTTGCCTTCTTCGCTTTGCGTGTTGAGCGGTTGCGATTGCTTGCTGCCGTCGCGGTAAATCGCGATCGCCTTCAATCCCAGTTCCCAACCCCAGAAGTACGCACTGGCGATGTCTTCCGGCGTCACGTCGTTCGGCATGTTGACGGTCTTGCTGATCGCACCCGACAAGAATGGCTGAGCCGCCGCCATCATCGTGATGTGTGCTTGCCAGCGAATGCTGCGAATCCCGTTGGCCGGTTGGAACGCACAATCAAACACCGACAAATGCTCTGGTGCAAGTTCCGGTGCGCCTTCGATCGTGTCGTTCGTGTCGATGAACGCCAAGATGACCTCGACTTGGTCAGCCGTGTAGCCAAGATTCTCGAGCGCCAATCGAACGGTCCGGTTCACGATCTTCAGCATTCCACCGCCGGCGAGCTGCTTGTACTTGACCAAGGCGATGTCTGGCTCGATCCCGGTCGTGTCGCAATCCATCATGAAGCTGATCGTTCCGGTCGGTGCCAGAACGGTCGCTTGGGCATTTCGGAAACCGAACTTCTGGCCAATTTCCAGCACGTCGTCCCAAAGCTTCTGAGCCGCGGCCTTTAGCTCGGCAGGACCATCGTCGTTGATATGGTCGCACGCCTCGCGGTGCATCCGCATCACGTTGTTCATTGGCACTTGGTTGTCGTAGTAACCATCAAACGGACCAACCACCGACGCAAGCTCGGCACTGGTACGGTTTGCTTCGCCGTGCAACAGAGCCGTCAGCGAACCGCAGACGCCACGAGCCGCATCAGAATCGTAAGCCAACCCGCTGGTCATCACGACACTGCCAAGATTCGAATAACCTAGGCCGAGTGGACGATAGCGGTGGCTGTTTCGTGCGATTGGCTCGGTCGGATAGCTGGCGTGATCGACCAAAATCTCTTGCGCGATGAAGAACAAACGGCTGGCCGCACGGAAACGTTCGGTGTGGAACGAACCATCCGCCGACATGAACTTCATCAAATTGATGCTGGACAAGTTGCACGCCGTGTCGTCCAAGAACATGTACTCGCTGCACGGATTCGACGCGTTGATCGCACCGCTGTTGGGGCAAGTGTGCCACTTGTTGATCGTCGTGTCGTACTGAACACCCGGGTCGCCACAGTTCCATGCGCACTCGGCCATCTTGTTCAACAATTCTTTGGCGTCGTACGACGGCGGCGTTCCCTTGGCCTTGTCGGAAATCCAACGAGTCTGGAACGATTGGCCTGCGCGAACGGCGTCCATGTAATCGTCAGTCAATCGCACCGACAGGTTTGCGTTTTGGAAACAAACGCTGCTGTAAGCTTCGCCGTTGAAGTTCGATTCGTAACCTTCACGGATCAGTGCGTGAGCCTTTTGTTCTTCATTCCACTTACACTCGATGAACTCCAACACATCTGGGTGCCAGACCTTCAACGATTGCATCTTGGCGGCGCGACGAGTCTTGCCGCCGCTCTTCACGACGCCTGCGATCGAGTCGTAAACCTTCATGAACGAAAGCGGGCCCGACGGTGTACCGCCGCCCGACATGCGTTCGCGCTGGGACCGAATGGTCGACAAGTCAGTGCCGGTGCCGCTGCCGAACTTGAACAACATCGCTTCGCTGAAAGCCAGCCGCATGATGTCTTCCATGTTGTCATCGACGCTTTGGATGAAACATGCTGAACCTTGCGGGTACTCATAAGAGTTATCCGGTTGATCGACACAGCCTTGGGCCGCGTTCCAGCGCCAGTTGCATTTCGATCCGGACACACCGTACTGGGCATGCAGACCGACGTTGAACCAGACCGGACTGTTGAAAGCACCGTGCTGGTGCAAGCACAACCAAGTCAGTTCGCGATAGAACCGGTCGCCGTCTTCGGGGGTATCAAAGTAGCCGTCGGCCAACCCCCAGTCCGTGATCGTACGAGTCACGCGGTGGATCAACTGCCGAACACTCTTTTCGCGTTCGCCATCGTTGCTGGGGTCGCCGTAGAAGTACTTCGAGACGACGACGTTGGTGGCCAATTGGCTCCACGCAGCCGGGATCTCGCAATCGGTTTGCTCGAACAGAGCCTTCCCGCTCTCGTCTTTGATCGCCGCACTACGCAGTTCCCACTGAGTCGATTCGAATGGTGATTGGCCGTTCTCGGGACAAAAGACCGTGTCGATCTTCAATCCATGCTGGCCGGTTCGCTGCAAGGTTCCGAAACGAGCTTGCGCGTACTCGACGCCATGTTCCGAGTTCACTTTTTCAATTGCCGGATCACCCGAAAGGTTTTCGTTGGCGTTCTGAGACTGATCGCGTGCAGACAGGACCGTAGCCATAACTTTGAGACTCCTTGAGGGTCATCCGTGGTTTGGTGATCGCCGCCAAGATTCGCTAGTTTTCCTTGCGAAGCGGCATCCACCAACAATGTTAGTTTGCTGAAGCTGAAGATGTACAACCGTCGCCCATCGAGGTCACGTGCCTGGACCACCTATCCGGAGGAGCTTGCAGCGAAAAGCTTGCGGCAGCACCGAAGAGGTAAGGTTTCCCCAATCGTTAATGAAGGCACTACCTGTAGTAACTTCTAGACACAGAAGTCACTACATGTGGACGTCAGGGGCGTGATCGTACCGATTGCCACCCGCATGTCAAACTTGTTTTCGATGTTACCGTTAAGTCGTTGAAGGCTATCGGTTTACGTGACTCTGATTCAGCGCTCTCAGCTCGGATCCATAGACATCGTCATCGACCTAACTCGATTACTGATTAAGACTTAGTGAAGTTTGATAGCTATTTAACCTAGCGATCGAAAAAGGGTTCGGATTCTGGAAAATATCACGCCTCACCCGCCAGGAATGTCAAACTGGGATAGATGGGAGTCTTACAGGCCGTCGCGGTGTGCTGACACCCGGTTGCCGCGTCGAAACGTTGCCACCAAGATACGTTTGGACACTGCTTCAAATGCCTTCTTTCGTGAAGCCTCCGTCCCCCTAATCCCCCCTCACTTAGAGACGAAACATGGACGAGTTGATTGCACAACTAACCGGAAAACTTGGAATCGACGAATCGGTTGCCAAAGCAGCCACCGGAAAAGCTTTGGCGATGGTCAAGCAACACGCCGGCGACGATCTGTTCGGCAAGATTGCTTCGGCGATCCCGGGTGCGAGCGAAGCCGCAGCGTCGGGTGCGGTTGCAAATGAGCCAGCCGGTGGTGGCGGCGGCGGAATGCTAGGCAAGCTGGCCGGAATGGCATCGAGCGCACTGGGCGAATCAGCTGGCGGTGGCCTGGAACTCGGCGCGGCGCTTTCGAGTGCTGGAATCGAAAGTGACAAGCTGGGCAGCTTCCTGTCGACAGTCATCGCATTCTTGAAAGAAAAAGCGGGCCCAGAAGTCATGGACCAGGTTTTGGCTAAGTTCCCAATGCTAAAAACGCTGTTAGGCTAAGGACGCGTTCGAAAATAGCTCCGGCTTTGAAATGCTCAGTATCACCCTCTCGCTTGCGGGAGGGTCGGACGCGGTAGCGGCACCAGACTCTCCCAAGAGGAGAGTGACATCCCAACAATCAACTGCGACTCGGTCGAATAGCGAATGAAATACGCGATCTGCAACGAAACGTTTGGCGACTGGTCGCTCGACCGCGCACTCGAGCTCTCCCGAGCCAACGGGTACACGGGATGGGAAGTCGCGCCGTTCATGTTGACTGACGACATCAACACATTCTCGTCGTCGGACCGCCAAGCGTATCGCAAGCAGGTGGAATCGGCAGACATGCAGATCATCGGCCTTCACTGGCTGCTTGCCAAAACGAAAGGCTTTCACCTGACTACCCCCGACGAAGACACTCGCCAGCGCACCGCCAAACATCTGATCAATTTGGCTCAGTTGTGCGCCGATCTTGGTGGCGACTTGATGGTGCTTGGCTCGCCCCAACAGCGCAACTTCCCGGCTGAACAGTTCGTGCAGTCAGCGATGCAGAACGCTGCCGAGGTACTGCAAGCTGTTGCACCGGAGCTCGAAAAAACGGGCATCAAGATTGCAATCGAACCGCTCGGCCGTGGCGAAGGCAACTTTTTGAACACGGCCGCCGATGGTCGCCGCTTGATGGCGATGGTCGACAGCCCCAAGGTTCAATTGCACCTCGACGTCAAAGCCATGAGCGACGAACCGACGCCGACCCCGCAGATCATTCGCGATAATGCCGACGCGATGATCCACTTCCACGCCAATGACCCGAACCTTTTGGGTCCTGGGATGGGTGACGTTGCGTTTGGCCCAATCTTCGATGCGCTGCGCGACGTGAAGTACGACGGGTGGGTCAGCGTCGAGGTGTTTGACTATTCGCCGGGCGTAGAAACGTTGGTCGAGACCAGCATGAAAAACATGCTGGCCGCCAATGTTGCCTGAGTGCATCGCAGCGTGCCTGAGTGCACCGCAGCGTGCCTGAGTGCACCGCAGCGTGATTGAAACCCAACGCGCACATGACGCATCCGCAACCTCGCTCAAGCGAGATTACTTGCTGGCGCGTTGCCGACTGCCGCGCAGTGCTGCGGCGACGCAAAGTACTAGGCTAGCGACCATCACGACTGGCAGGACGTGGCTCGGTTCAGTGACGTAGTGTGTCGGTCCCGGCTCGCCATGACCCGGATGGGCTTGTGCCATCAAAGTCGATGATAGAGCTGAAACGGTAAGGACAGCAGCGCGAAAGAAGGTGCTCACAAAATGGTCCGCGGGCGAAGAGGAAACGATGGGTTGATTGGTTTGCTGTACCTTCTATGCCGATCAGCCGTTTCTGTCGAGCCATAGAGGGTCCGGTTCTAACGAACTTGCCGGTTGGACGCCCCCCGAAACGCTCGTTTCCGTTCGGGTGGTGTCGATTGTGCCGCAGAATCTAACGGAACTGGGCTTGAAACGCCACGACGACGAAACAAACGACAAGTGGATGTTTCCTTCGCTGGCATGACCCGAAATCGATGAAGTGCAAAAAGGTCCCCCTTTCAACGCTAAAAGCTGGTGCGATTTTGAGCGCCCCGGTGATCGATCCGATCGATTCACGGGTCAAATTGCTGGCACAGGGAACCCGAATCACTAACGATTTCCTACAGCGTCTGGAATCTCGTCGCATCACGTCCGTCGTGCTAAGCGTTCGTGATATTGCGATCCTAATGGCTTTCACGCCTCAGGGACGCCGCACCAAGGTGCCGCCGCCGCCCGTGTATGTCACGTCGCGATCAGCGAATGACTACAGCGACGCGATGGACAACCATGTGCTCGAATCGGGCCCACTTGAACTAACGACCGAAGACCGCCCCCTTTCCAGCGAGTTCACCAAGCCGGCCGACTGCGCGTACGCCGACGGGCTAACGATTCAGTGGGCGAACGAATCTGACGCGCGCATCAATAACGTCAACACGTTCCTTGCCGACACCGCCACCGATCAGTCGACCGACATTGGCGCGCTGCGAGTGACCTGCTTTGATTTGTTGGACATGATCATGGAAGACCAGGACGCCCTGGTTTGCTGGGCATGCGCCCCGTACGAATCCGACTATCCGTCACGGCACGGTTTGCACGTTGCCGCGTTGGCGTTGGCGATCGGCACGGAAATGGGACTGGGACGGACGGACCTGATGGAACTGGGTATCGGCTGTTTGATGCACGACTCGGGAATGCAAGCGGTTGGGTTGAACATGTTCGATACCAACCAACCGCTCGTCCCCGGCCAACTGAATCGACTTGCCGACCATCCAGTTCGCGCGATCGAGATCGCCGGCGGCTATGGCGAAGAGATTTCATCGCAGGCGCGTTTTGTGATTTACCAACTTCACGAACGCGGCGACGGCAGCGGCTATCCGCGTGGACTCACTGCCGAGGCGATTCACCCACTGGCCAAAATTGCCGCCGTTGCTGACGCTTTCATTGGGATGCTGACCAATCGCAAACACAGGCTGGCGATCCTGGGCTATCACGCGGTCGTGAACTTGTTGGACGAAATGAAAGCAGGCAAGTTTGATGCGGCCGTGCTACGGGCGATGCTAAAAGTCACATCGCTTTACCCGATCGGCAGCCGAGTGACGTTGACGGGCCACAAAATCGGCCGCGTCATCCGCAGTGGCGGCGCCGATTTTCTATTACCAACGATTGAAATGTGGGACGAAAATTTTCCAGATCGAAAACCCGACATCGTCAACCTCCGGCGAGAACCGGCTTATCAGATCACAGGTTCCATCCCCGCTCGCGCGGCTTGATAGCGCCGCGACCTCGATCAGACACTACCGTTCGCGGAACAGTTCACTGATCGATTGGTCATGGTGAATTCGCTTGATCGCTTCGGCCAACAACGGAGCGACACTGAGCTGGACCAGGTTGGGCAATCGCTTTTCGGCTGCGATCGGAATCGTGTCCGTGACAACGATGGAATCAATCGGCGCTTCACGCAATTTTTCAATCGCCGGTCCGCACAACACACCGTGCGTGGCCGCGATATGAATCTCTTTGGCACCGGCGGCATGCACCAAACGGGCCGCACCACAGATCGAACCAGCCGTGCTGATCATGTCATCAAACAACAACGCAATCTTGCCTTCGATCGGACCGCCGATGATTGTGTTCTGTTTCGTTTCCAAGGCGTTTGAACGCTGCTTGTCGACGATCGCCAACGACCCACCAAGTCGCTTGTTGTGACCGAGCGCACGCTTGATACTGCCTTCGTCGGGGCTGACGACGACAATTTTGTCGTCAACAAAACCACGCTCGCTGAAATACTCGTTTAATACCGGCGCGGCATACAAGTGATCGACCGGGACGTCAAAGAAGCCTTGGATCTGTGCCGCGTGCAAGTCCATCGTCAGGACGCGGTCAGCGCCAGCACGTGTGATGATGTTGGCCGCAAGCTTGGCTGTGATCGGCACCCGGCCTTCGTCTTTACGATCCTGGCGCGCGTACCCAAAGTACGGCACGACCGCGGTGATGCGTTCGGCGCTGGCTCGTTTGCAGCAATCGATCATGATCAACAACTCGAATAAGTTGTCATTGACCGAAGGCGACGTCGGCTGGATCAAAAACACATCACGGCCACGAACGTCTTCGTCCAGCTTGCAATAGTTTTCGCCGTCGGGAAACTTTCCCAACGTGATCGCTGAAGGTTCCAAGTGCAAGTGACGACAAATTTTTGTCGCCAATTCAACGTTCGCTCGACCACTGAAGATTTTCAGTTCACGCATAACCCATCGTCCGCATTTTTTCGTCGACCAACCGAAGTTCGTCGGGATTGTTAATCGACAACGACTCGCACTGCTCCAGCACCGCAATCGCTTCGACAGGCCGTCCCGACTCGCGAAGCAAGCGGGCACAATCAGTAAGGTAATATTCTGCTTGAGCGTTGTCGCAACTGAGCCGGTCGAGCGATTCCAACAAGTCCGGTGTTTGGAACAAGTAAGTGCTCATGTTGACTTCCTTGATCTTCAACTGAGCCTCGGTTGCGTCCTTGTGCTCAACGATCCCCATGAAGTTGCCGCTAGCGTCACGATCGATTCGGCCCAGCCCCGTCGGATCTTCCTTTTCCAACGTGCCTAGCAGCAAAGCGGGCGATTTTTCGTCAAAATGCGTGAGCAGCTTTTTCAGGCTGGTCGCCTGGATCAAAGGCGAATCGCCGGCCACGACAATTGTCGGACCGGTTTGCTTCTCGAGGGCCGATCGGCACATTTGCACCGCGTGACCGGTCCCCAATTGCTCGGACTGGGTGACAAACTCGATTTCGTCGGTCCGGTCGGCCAAGGCTTGACGGACCAAGTCGGCCTGGTATCCCACCACCACAATTTTCCGGTGAATCCCAGCTTTTTCCAGTGCATCGAGTACGAAATGGATCATTGGGCGATCGACAACCGGGCATAGCACCTTGGGCAGATCGCTATTCATTCGGGTGCCTTTTCCAGCGGCAAGCACCACGGCACAGGAGTCGTTCATTCGGCTCGTTTCCGGACAATTGAGTGGGTAAAAATTCAGCGAAGCGAGATCGTCGCCTAAGATGGTGAACGGTGGAGGCAAAACAAACAAGCCGGGCCAATCGATCCGGTAATCGATCTGGACTGGCATTGGCCTATTTAGCGAAGATTACGGTGCCATGAAAACCACCATCGACTTTGCCGCCTACGCCCTCGTTCGACTGATCGTCGCCGTGATCCAGACATTACCCGTCGACATGGGCGATGCGATGTGCCGATTCTTGGCCTGGTTGGTGGGCGAAAAGCTGCGGATCCGTCGCCGCGAAACAGACGAGAATTTGGCATTGATCTTCCCCGATGCCGACGAACAACAGCGGCGAAATTTGCGGTTTGCAATGTGGCATCATCTGTTGCTGATGGTTTGCGAGATCGCCTGGGCCCAGCGGCGACTGCATCTGACGAACTGGACCAAGCACGTCCAATTTCGCAAGAACCGTGAAATGCTCTCGCACATGCTGTCGAAGCGTCCTACGGTGATTGTGACCGGACACTTCGGAAACTTCGAAGTCGGTGGCTACATGACCGGTTTGATGGGCATTCAAACCCTGACCATTGCACGCCAACTGGACAACCGATTCATCCACGCCTGGGTCGATCGATTCCGCAGCGCCAAGGGCCAAGAAATGGTCGACAAGGAAGGCTGTGCCACCGAAGTCGACCGCCACCTCAACAACGGCGGCATCCTTTCGTTGCTCGCCGACCAACACGCCGGGCCTAAGGGATGCTGGGTCCATTTCATGGGCGCCCCCGCATCGTGTCACAAAGCACTGTCGCTGTTCTCGCTTAGCAGTAACGCGCCGATGATTGTCGGAGCAACTCGGCGGATCGGAGGCCAGCCGATGCAATTTGAAATCAGTTCGCACGCGATCGCCGATCCCTTGATCGATCACGAAGTCTGCGAATCAGTCACATCGCTGACCAATTGGTACAACGCTCACTTAGAATCTGCCGTGAACGAATCTATCGAACAGTACTGGTGGTTGCACCGGAGATGGCGTAATCCGCCCGAACGGGTAGCCCGCCGCATGGCGGCCTAACCCGAAAAATCGGTGATGAGCCTACGTTACGTGACCGCGCTAACTAGCTGGCCCCGTGCTAACGATCACTTGGCTAGGCCGAATGACACGGTCGTGCATTTGGAAGCCGGTCGCCGCGACGTGGGCGATCATTCCCTCGGCATGATCCGGCGATGGCATCTGCGAGATCGCTTCGTGAAAGTTTGGATCGAACAGTTCCCCGAGAGCCGGGATCTCGCGAATCGAGTACTTGGCCATCGTGTCATCCAACTGCTTTGCCACGATTGCGACACCGTCTTTCAGTCCCGCCACGGCCGGATCATCACCAGCCGATTCCATCGCTCGGTACAAGTTATCGCGAACTTGCAAAATGTCGTTGACCAACGGCACGGCGGCGAACTTCAACTGGTCTTCAAAGTCGCGTCGCATGCGTTTGCGAAAGTTCTCGGCTTCGGCTTGCGCCATCAGCACGCGTTTGTCGGCCGATTCAGCCGTCTGACGCAGACGCTCCATTTCCTCGTCGCGTGATTCAGTGAACTGGACCGAAGCCGGTTTCTGATCGTCGCCAGCAGTGTCTTCAAACGCTGCGTCAGTCGATTCGAATTCGTCGTCTTTGTTTTCGTTTGTCATCGGATTCAACGTCACTATTTAAGATTGAGGTTTTGATTCGGTATCGAAAAAGGTCTTCAATTTGCCGAGGAAACTGGTCCGGTGCGGCAACACGGACTGATGATCAAGATCCGCCAGTTCGCGCAGTAATCGTTCTTGTTCGGTGTTGAGTTTCTTGGGCACTTCGATAAACACCTGGACCAACAGATCGCCTGTACGACCGCCGCGAGGATCAACGACACCCTTGCCGCGAAGTGTGAACACGTCACCATTTTGAGTCCCCCGTTCGACTCGCAACTGCTCGGGGCCAACCAAAGTCGGGACTTCAATTTCCGCCCCCAAGGCGGCTTGCGTGTACGAGATCGGCAACTGCAAAATCAGATCGCTGCCTTCGCGTTTGAATAGCTCGTGCGGCTTCACCGTTACGAACACGTAACAGTCACCGACGGGGCCGCCGTCGGGGCTGGCTTCGCCTTCGCCCGTCACACGAACTCGCATCCCGTCGTCGACACCGGCTGGAATCGTGACCGTCAATTCGGCCTTTTTATTTTCCAGTCCTGTGCCGCGGCAATCGTTGCACGGCGACCCAACCTTTTGGCCACTGCCCTGGCAATCCGGGCAAGCCGTTTGAACTCGTAGAATCCCGGCGGACTGAATCACTTGCCCGTGACCGCCACAGGTCCCGCACTGCGTCGGCTTGCTGCCCGGTTCTGCACCGACGCCGGCACAGGTCTCACACTTGACGCGGCGCCGGAACGAAATGTCCTTATCGACTCCGCGAGCGGCTTCTTCCAAGGTCAGCGTCACGTTGCAACGGATGTCGGCGCCCTTACGAACACGTCGGCGTCCGCCGCCGCGACCGCGGTTGCCAAACAAGTCACCAAACATGCCGCCGCCAAACATATCGCCAAACGCCTCGAAGATGTCTTCGACGTCACCGTATTGGTGAACGCTGTCGACACCCGAGTGACCATGCTGGTCATAGCGGCTTCGCTTTTCAGCGTCCGAAAGTACTTCGTACGCTTCGGTCGCTTCTTTGAACTTGGCGACCGCCGTTTCGTCGTCACGGTTTTGGTCCGGGTGATACTTGATCGCCAGCTTGCGGTATGCGCGATCAATTTCAGTCTTTTGCGCGGTCCGCTCAACGCGAAGAATTTCGTAGTAGCAGGTCTTTTCGGCCATGAATCGTTCTAGGTTGGTCCCTGGAGGGACGAAATAGATTTGCCAGAGACGCGGGCGTGCCCTGGTTTAGCAGGGGCACCGGGTCCGAAGTGCAAACGCATCAAAGCCTCAGTGGGGCGACATAAACGCGGCTTGTTATGTCGCCCCACTGAGGCTTTGAACGGTTCGCGTCGACCGCGTACCAGGGGCCGATGCCCCTGGTGAAGGAAATACACTGTGATTGAAATCGCAGCGATTGAACGTCGCTGCGTTGCACAGATAGGCCAGCAAGACTTAGAGCACGACGCCTTCTGGGGCGCGGCGTTCTTTGTCTTCCTTTTCAAGGTTTGTAACCAGGGCTTCGGTCGTCAACAACAGACCAGCGATGCTGGCTGCGTTTGACAATGCCGTTCGCACAACCTTGACCGGGTCGATGACGCCAGCCTTGATCATGTCGGTGTACTCGCCGGTGTGGGCGTTGTAACCGATCGTCAGACCCTTTTGGCGTACTTCGTCGACCACAACACTGCCGTCAATGCCGCCGTTATCGGCAATCTGACGCATTGGTGCGTCCAACGCGTGCAAGACGATTCGAACGCCGACCTTTTCGTCGCCCTTCGCTTTCTTCATCGCTTCTTCGACAGCTTCGTAGCAACGAACCAGCGCCACACCACCACCAGGAAGAATGCCTTCTTCGACAGCCGCGCGAGTCGCGTGCAAAGCGTCTTCCAAGCGAGCCTTGGTTTGCTTCATCTCGGCTTCGGTTTCGGCACCGACGCTAACGACGGCAACACCGCCAGCCAACTTGGCCAAACGCTCTTGGAACTTTTCCTTGTCATAGTCGCTGTCGGTTTGCTCGATTTGAGCACGGATTTGGGCGACTCGCTTGTCGACGTCTGCACGTTTGGCAGCACCTTCAACAATGGTCGTGTTCCCCTTGTCGACGGTGACCTTCTTGGCGCGACCGAGCTGCTCCAACGTGACATTTTCAAGTTGGATACCCAAGTCGTCGCTGATCAGCGTACCGCCGGTCAACGTTGCGATGTCACCGAGCATTGCTTTACGACGATCGCCGAAACCAGGTGCTTTCACTGCACAAACATTTAGCGTGCCACGCAATTTGTTGACGACCAGCAAAGTCAACGCTTCTGCGTCGATGTCTTCGGCGATGATCAACAATGGCTGGCCCGTACCGGCTGTCTTTTCCAACAACGGTACTAGGTCGCGAATGTTACTGATCTTCTTTTCGTAAAGAAGAACCAGTGCGTTTTCCAAGTTCGCTTCCATCGTGCCCGGATCGGTGATGAAATACGGCGAGATGTAGCCCTTGTCGAACTGCATGCCGTCGACATAGGTGACTTCCATTTCGCGGCTCTTGCCTTCTTCGACAGTGATAACACCATCTTTGCCGACGCGTTCGAGTGCGTCAGCGAGCATTTCGCCGATCTTGTTGTCGTTGTTCGCCGAGATCGCACCGACTTGAGCCACTTCGGTCTTGCTGTTGACCGGGCGTCCCATTTCGACAAGCTTTTCGGTCGCCGCTTGGACAGCTTTTTCGATGCCGCGACGAATCGCATTCGGATTGCTACCAGCAACGATGTTTCGAAGGCCTTCTTTGAAAATCGCACGAGCCAGAACGGTTGCGGTCGTGGTACCGTCACCGGCCAGGTCCGACGTCTTCTGAGCGACTTCGATCACAAGCTTTGCGCCCATGTTTTCGAATCGATCTTCAAGTTCAATTTCTTTGGCAACGGTCACACCGTCTTTGGTCACCGTTGGTCCGCCGAACGATTTATCGATGATGACGTTGCGACCGGTCGGTCCCATCGTCACCGCGACAGCGTTGGCCAACTTCTCGACACCGGCCAACATCCGGGCCCGAGCGTGGTCTTCGAATAGCAGTTGTTTTGCCATGATTGTTATGTCTCTTTGGATGGTTTTTAGTAGGTCCGCCAAACCCTGGCGGAACCCGAACTGCCAGTGCAGTTCGGAAACAAGCAGCACCTCGGCGGAATCCGGCGAGGCTACAAATTCCTAAAGCACTTTTGCCAAGATGTCGCTTTCGCGAAGGATCTTCAATTCAACGCCATCGACTTCGATGTTGCTGCCGCCGTACTTGCCGAAGATGACCGTGTCACCAACGGCAACGGACAGCTCGCCGCGAACACCACTGTCCATCAGTTTGCCTGGGCCAACGGCAACAATCTTGCCGCGTTGAGGCTTCTCTTGAGCCGAGTCGGGCAGCACGATGCCGCCAGCTGTGGTCGATTCAGCGTCTTCGGGCTTAACAACGACGCGGTCATCCAAAGGACGAAGATTTAGCTTTGCCATGATTGTTCTCTTCTATTGTTATGTGTTTGTTGTTTTGAATTGAAAGGTGTTAGAGGGCGTAGGTGACAGATTACAGGCAACAGGTGACAGGCTTTTTTACTGTGACCTGCGACCTGTCTGCTGTTACCGACTTCACTACATCATGCCGCCCATGCCACCCATTCCGCCCATGCCACCCATGTCCATGCCACCCATACCGCCGCCCATTCCATGGTCGTGATCGTGGTGGTCGCCACCGCCTTCCTCTTCGACAGGGATGTCGACGACGAGCGCGTTGGTGGTCAGCAACAACGATGCAACGCTGTTGGCATTGGTCAGCGAAGTACGAACGACCTTGGCTGGATCGACGATGCCAGCCGCGACCAAGTCACAGTAGACTTCGGCGTTGGCGTCATAGCCGTCGGTCTTGCCTTTCATTTGCAACACGCGGTTAACAACCACAGCGCCGTCCAGACCAGCGTTGTTGGCGATCGCACGCAGTGGTTGATCCAGCACATTGCGGATCACGCGGACGCCCATTTTCTGGTCGCCTTCGGTTGCCTTTTCGAGCTTGTCGATCGCAGCACGGCAGCGCAACAGTGCGGTTCCACCACCGGGAACAATCCCCTCTTCCAAAGCCGCTTGAGTCGCCGCACGAGCGTCGTCGATCAAAGCTTTGCGTTCCTTCATCTCGGTTTCCGTCGCAGCACCGACATTGATTTGGGCAACACCGCCGGCCAACTTGGCCAAACGTTCTTGCAACTTTTCCTTGTCGTAATCGCTGTCGGTGTTTTCGATTTCGCGGCGAATCTGTTCGACACGTCCTTCGATATCAGCTTTCTTACCAGCACCGCTGACGATGGTGGTACCTTCGCTGGTGATCCGAACTTGCTTGGCACGACCGAGGTCCGAGATCTTGACGCTTTCAAGATCGATGCCCAGGTCTTTGAAGATTGCCTTGCCGCCAGTCAGCACAGCGATGTCGCCCATGATGGCTTTGCGGCGATCGCCGTAACCGGGTGCCTTGACGGCACAAACCGACAAAATGCCACGCATCTTGTTGACGACCAAAGTCGCCAGGGCTTCGCTTTCGACGTCTTCAGCAATGATCAACAATGGCTTCTTGGCCTTGCTGATCGCTTCCAACAACGGAATCATTTTCTTGTTGCTGCTGATCTTTTCTTCGAACAACAAGATGTGACAGTCATCAAGTTCAACGCTGACGTCGTCTTGGTTGGTGACGAAGTGTGGCGACAAGAAACCACGATCAAACTGCATACCTTCGACAAAGTCGACGTAGGTTTCGTTCGATCGGCCTTCTTCGACGGTAATGACACCGTTCTTGCCAACTTTGGTGAACGCGTTGGCAAGCACTTCGCCGATTTCAGGATCGTTGTTACCAGCGATGGTTGCAACTTGCTTGATGTCGCTCTTGCTCTTTTCGTTGATCGGAGTCGACAACTTGGCAATTTGTGCACAAGCGACGTCAACAGCCTTTGCCATGCCACGCGTCAGCGCCATGGGGTCGGCGCCGGTTGCGATCATCTTGATGCCTTCGCGGAAAATCGCTTCGGCCAAAACGGTCGCGGTCGTGGTTCCGTCGCCAGCGACGTCGTTCGTCTTGCTGGCGGCTTCTTTGACCAGTTGAGCGCCCAAGTTTTCGAGCGGATCGTCCAGTTCAATATCTTCGGCGACAGTTACGCCGTCCTTGGTCACTTTGGGCGAGCCCCAGCCCTTGTCCAGCACTGCGTTACGGCCGCGTGGGCCGAGAGTGCTGCGGACGGCTCGCGCCAATTTGCTGACGCCGGCCAAAAGTGGGCCACGTGCGTCGTCGTCGAAAACGATTTGCTTTGCCACGACGTTAGTCTCCTGTGGTTCGTCGGTAAGTGATTTGTTGGTTGTTCTGTTAAGTGATCGGTGAATCGATCGATGGAAGGCCCCACGTAGCTGCAATGGTGGCAGTAAAAGGGACCGACGGCCTCCTTGTAAGCAACCCGTGTGCCGGAAGACTCAGATTGCGTCGCAAGTCACTACCAACAAAGCACTTAAAGCCGACCGGACAGACGGCTAACCGGCACCCTCGTGACAACTTGGCAGCACTAACCGAGAAACCGCCATAACGCCGCTGAGAATCCACGGAGACTCGTTTGCCGAGCCAGTTCCCAGAGGATCGGTGAGGCCCCCGAACCAACGCAGCACTGAAACTCTGTCTAATACCTGCCCACGGTTTCCTGCTCGGACACGGTATCGCTCGCCGGTACTTTGCCCCCTCTTTCTCTCTTTCTCGAAGGATCGCCCTATGTCGTCTTCTCACAAACCATCGGCCGCAGTTACCGCCGAACTCGATTGCTTCATGCAGGGTCTCGAGAAACGGAACCCGGGTGAAGTTGAATTCCACCAAGCCGTCCGCGAAGTCACCGAGTCGCTGATGCCGTTCATTTTGGAAAACCCCAAATATAAAGACGCGCAGATCCTGGAACGATTGACCGAACCCGACCGGATCATCATCTTTCGAGTCACTTGGGAAGACGACGCCGGAAACATCCGAGCCAACCGTGCATGGCGAGTCCAATTCAACAACTCAATCGGACCCTACAAAGGCGGAATGCGATTCCACCCCTCGGTTACCCAAAGCGTGCTGAAATTCCTGGGTTTTGAACAGATTTTCAAGAACAGCTTGACCGGCTTGCCGATGGGCGGCGCCAAGGGCGGGTCGAACTTCAACCCCAAAGGCAAGAGCGACCGCGAAGTGATGCGTTTTTGCCAGTCTCTGATGATCGAACTGCACCGGCACATCGGTGAAGACACTGACATCCCGGCGGGCGACATCGGCGTGGGCGGCCGCGAGATAAGTTTTCTGTTCGGGCAGTACAAACGACTGGCCAACAAATTTGTGGGCACATTGACGGGCAAAGGCCTGTCGTTCGGCGGCTCGCTCGTCCGCACCGAAGCAACAGGGTACGGCTGCGTTTATTTTTGCGAAAACATGTTCAACCGAATCGGTGACTCGATCAAAGGCAAAACCGTCGTCGTTTCGGGCAGCGGCAACGTGGCAATTTATGCCGCCGAAAAAGCTGCCGAGCTCGGCGGAAAGGTCGTCACGATGTCGGATTCCAGCGGCTTCATTCACGACCCGGACGGAATCGACGCTGAAAAGTTGGCGTTTATCAAAGACTTGAAAGAAGTCCGCCGCGGGCGAATTTCTGAGTATTCAGACAAGTACGCCAGCGCCTCGTTCTATGCCGACGCGCGGCCTTGGAGCGTGGCAGGTGAAATCGCACTGCCTTGTGCAACGCAAAACGAACTGAACTTATTGGAAGCTCAAACGCTGTTGAAGAACGGCGTGCTGGCGGTCGCCGAGGGTGCCAACATGCCGACCGAACTGGACGCGGCCTACGCGTTTCGCGATGCAGGGATTCTGTTCGGTCCAGCCAAAGCGGCGAACGCAGGCGGCGTTGCCGTGTCCGGTCTCGAACAAAGCCAGAACGCGTTGCGATTGTCCTGGAGCCGCGAAGAAGTGGACACGAAGCTAAAAACGATCATGAAGGACATCCATGAAAAGTGCGTCAAATACGGCGCCGATGGCGAGCATGTGGATTACATCGATGGCGCCAACCTGGCCGGCTTCGTCAAAATCGCCGAAGCGATGCTGGCCTACGGCGCAGTCTGAATCCAGTTCACATCTAGCGGACTGAACCTAAAACTGCGGCGAATCCGGCCGCGGTGCGAAGTCACTCGCCATTCTTAAACGCGGATCGGAAAGCGGTTGGCCGGTGATCATCAGATACCCGACGCCTAACATCAACATCCACAAGGGCGTCGTCACCAACAGGCCAAAATAGCACGCTAACACGCCCGCGAACGACAGCATCGTCGTGATCACGATCAAAAGAACGGACGTCAACTTGTTCTGCATCGTGATCGCGAACGAAGCCTTCAACGACCCTAACCAATCGGCTCGTTCGTCGATGACGATGTAGGCCCACGACCATAACAACCAGTACATCACCAACATCAACGGCAACGCCACCAGGACGGCAAGCAGAATCAAGCCAATCGCTGCCCCTTCGCCGACTCCGGCAGCAAACGCCAGAGCAGCAATCACGCCAAAGATGCCAAAAAGAACGCCGGCGCCCAGCATGATGACGATGACCCCAAGCAAGAATCGGCCGAATACCAGAAGAGAGGGCGTCAGTTTTGAAAGCGGCGAACTCTCGTCTCTCGCAACCGCCAACGCGACACCGCAGAACCCAAGCGTGAAGTAGGTACTGAGCAGATTGCAGAACAGACTTAGCACTCCCGAAAGCACCGCAGCAACGTCTTGCCCGGCGGCCGGCCCGACGACGAGCGTTACGAGGTTGGGCCCAAACGCGGCGACTACACTGATTGCGAAGACCAACACGTAACCGCCGACCAAAATGCCCCAGCGTTCTTTAAAAATGGCCCATGTGACGCCGAATATTTCTTCCACACTGCGCTGACCAATGGCAAGCTCGCCAACGCTCACGTTCATAGGCGTGGCCGCCGACGGTTGGTACGGATTGGTCGCTGCCGGACGATGGGATTCACTATCGATCGAACCGCCAATGGGTCGGCTAAACGGGCTTTCGCCGGTTGCCAACGGAGCAGATGTTGCTGCGGCCGGCGACAGTGAACCCGAACCCAAATCCGCTGATGGCGATGCTGGCACCGTGAACTGAGTCTGACACGCCGGGCATTTGGCCATTTTCCCCGCTGCCGTTTCGGGTAATTCGAGCAGCCGGTTGCAGGAAGGGCAGGTTTGACGAAGCATGGCAGTGGACTCAGCAATCGGAAACGGAAAACTCGCAACAGCGGACGCTGTTTTACACGATCCGGACGGCTGCTGCCGATGCCAGCTTGGCCGGATACTGCTATCGTGACGAACGAGTTCTTCTCCCAACCGTTTCTTGCCACACTCCCACCTGAAAGCGCGCATCCCGTGAGCGACCAGCGGACCGACGAATCTGGCGACGAACCCGTCGTCGCTCTGACCGTCGATTCGATCCTCGGCGCCGACGGATCGATCGCTCGGCGGCTCGACGGATATGAGGCTCGCGAACAACAGTTGCAAATGTCGCGCAAGGTCGCCGAGGCTCTGCAATCGGAAAAGCACCTGATCGCCGAAGCCGGCACCGGCACGGGCAAGAGCTTCGCGTATCTGGTTCCCGCGATCCTGTATGCGACCGAGAGCCAAAACGAGATTGAGACCCAGGAAGACGGCGAAGAAAAAAAACGCAGTCGCCGGATCGTCATCTCGACGCACACAATCAGCCTGCAAGAACAACTGATCGCCAAAGACATTCCGCTGCTTAACGCCGTCATTCCTCGTGAGTTCTCGGCGGTGCTTGTCAAAGGTCGTTCGAACTATTTGTCGATCCGGCGAATGGAACGTGCCATTGCCAAGGCAACAACGCTGCTTGCCACTGACGCCCAGCACTCCCAACTTCGCGCCATCAAAGCATGGTCCAAAGAAACCAGCGACGGATCAAAATCGACGCTTCCGGTTCGACCCGATCCAGCGGTTTGGGACGAAGTGGTTTCCGACACCAGCAATTGCTTGGGCCGAAACTGCAAACACCACAAAGAGTGTTTCTATTTTCGCGCCCGCCGACGGTCGATGAACGCCCAGATCATGATCGTCAATCACGCGATGTTGTTTTCGGACATGGCACTGCGACGCCAAGGCGTTTCGATTCTGCCGGATTATGATGCGGTCATCCTGGACGAATGCCACACGATCGAAGCTGTTGCGGGCGATCATTTGGGGCTGCGCATCTCGAGCGGCCAATTCGATTTCCTGTTCGATCGGCTTTACAACGACCGAACTCAGAAGGGCTTGCTGGTTGACAAAGACCTGACTGCGATGCAGCAGTTGGTCGACCGCTGCCGTTTCGCATCGACAAACTTATTCGCCGACGTGTTGGACTGGTACGATTCGACCAAAACTAAAAATGGTCGAGTCCACCATCCCGACATCGTCGACAACCCGCTCAGCGATGCGATGGAGTTATTAGCCGGTCAGTTGCAAAAGCAAGCAGCGGCCCAAAAGCTAGAAACCGACCGCAAAGATTTTGAATCGGCGTACGATCGCATGCTGTCGCTATCGGGCGGGCTTCGGCAATGGCTACGGCAAGAAATCGCGGACTCGGTTTACTGGGTCGAACGCACGGGATCACGACGCGGCATGGACCGCGTCACGCTTGCCGCATCACCGATCAATGTCGGCGAAACGCTACGCAAAGAACTGTTCCAAAACAAGATGATCCGCAGCGTCGTGATGACCAGCGCGACACTGGCCACCGCCAGCGATGACTTCAAATTCTTTCGATCACGAATCGGGCTAACAGGCGGACTGTCGATCCAAGTGGGCAGCCCCTTCGACTACGAAAAACAAGCGAAACTGGTCGTCGTTACCGACTTGCCCGATCCATCACGCGAAAGAGAAGCGTTCGAACAATCGTTGCCGATGCAAATCAAACGATTCGTCGGCCACACCGACGGTCACGCGTTCGTTTTGTTTACCAGCTACGGTCTGCTGAAACGATGTGCCCAATCGTTGACGGGGTGGTTGGCCGAACGTGACATGCAACTTTATACGCAGGGTGGCGAACAGAGCCGAACCCAATTGTTGGACGCGTTCCGGCGGTCACAGCGAGGCGTCTTGTTCGGCACCGACAGTTTCTGGCAGGGAGTTGATGTTCCCGGCGATGCGTTGACAAACGTGGTGATCACGAAACTGCCTTTCGCGGTGCCAGACCATCCGCTGCTGCAAGCTCGCTTGGAATCGATCAAAGCCGGCGGCGGCAATCCGTTTGGCGACTACCAATTGCCCGAAGCCGTGATCAAGTTCCGCCAAGGTTTTGGACGCTTGATTCGGACGCGAACCGATTCAGGAATTGTCGTGGTTTTGGATCCACGAGTCAAAACAAAACCCTATGGTCGAACGTTTGTGCAATCGCTGCCAAACTTACCAGTGGTATATGTGTCAAAAGTCAAACGCAAAAAGTAATGCTGGCTGACAACCTGGCCAAAAGAAACATCGCCTATCCAAAACAAACATTCGCGATGTGATCTGCGGATTCAGCTCTACGTTTTGTGTTCAGTACAACGAATCGATGATGTCGCCAAGTCATCATTGGACTAAAGTACGAGGCATGCGATATCCCACCTTTTTGCTAACCGCACTTTTTGCCTTCCCCGCCTTGGCAGCCGATCCGCCGGTCACATTCAATCGTGACATCCGGCCGATATTGTCGGAAAACTGTTTCCATTGCCACGGTCCCGACGACGCCCACCAAGAAGCCGGCTTGCGGCTCGACATTGCGGGCGAAGTGGACTTTGATGAGGTCATTGCTCGCGTGACGTCGGAAGATCCTGACACAATCATGCCGCCGCCTGATGCGGACCGGATCCTTAAACCGGCCGAAATCGATCTGATCAAAGACTGGGTCCAGCAAGGCGCCCAGTACCAAGGCCACTGGTCGTTCATCTCGCCAACGGCTCCGAAAATTCCTGCCAGTGACGATCCGACATTGTCGCCGATCGATCGTTTCATCCAACGCAAACTCGACGAACAAGCGATTGCACCGGCGCCGCCCGCGTCCAAAGAAACGCTGATTCGCCGAGCCACGTTTGACTTGATCGGACTGCCACCGACGATCGCCGAAATCGACGAGTTCTTAAACGACGACTCGCCATTGGCTTACGAACACTTGCTGGACCGACTGCTCGATCGCCCAGAGTACGGGGAACGAATGGCGTCGGAGTGGTTGGATGCGGCTCGATACAGCGACACGTACGGTTTCCAAGTAGACCGTGATCGTTACGTCTGGCCATGGCGTGACTGGGTCATCGGCGCGCTCAATGACAACTTGCCCTACGACCAATTCATCACCCAACAACTCGCCGGCGACCTGCTGCCACCCGCCGCGACGACCGATGAAACTCGCAAACAAGTTCTGGCAACGACGTTCAATCGCTTGCATCCCCAAGAGTCCGAGGGCGGCAGTGTCCCCGAAGAATACCGCATCGAATATGTGACGGATCGAGCCCAAACAGTTGCCACGGCGATCATGGGACTGACGTACGAATGTTGCCGCTGCCACAACCACAAATACGACCCGATCAGTCAAGAAGAGTACTTTCAACTGACCGCGTTCTTCGACAACATCGACGAAGCCGGTTTGTACTCGTACTTCACCGACGCGATTCCGACACCGACGCTGACATTGCCGACGCCCTCGCAAGAAGCATCGTTAGAAAAGAAACGCACGGATCTTGTGGCGGTCGAAAAATCGGCAAGAGAGGTTCGCGAGAAGCACCGTGCGTTCTGGCAACAACAAATTGGCGACGGTCATTTCACGGACTTCCAATCCATCCCGCCGATCTATTCACTTGACTTCGAACATTCGCCACCGGGCCGAAACTCGCTGGTCGAAGGGATCGACGGGAACGCTTTTCAGTTGACAGGCGATGATGCGGTCAACACGACGGTCGGAAACTTTGATCGTAGCGAACCGTTTTCAGTGTCGCTGTGGATCAAAACGCCGGACGTCAAAGAACGTGCAGTCGTGTTTCACCGTTCGCGAGCTTGGACCGACGCCGCAAGCCGCGGCTACGAACTACTGATCGAGGACGGCAAACTGGCATGGTCACTGATTCACTTTTGGCCGGGCAATCAAATCAGCATCAAGACCACGGGCGCCGTGCCGGTCGGCCAGTGGGTTCACGTCGCGGTGACGAACGACGGATCCAGTCGGGCCCACGGACTGCGGATCTACGTCAATGGAAAACAGGCTGAAACCGAAACGATTCAAGACTCGTTGATCAAGAACATCACCGGCGGTGGTGGCGACACGATCGCAATCGGCGAACGGTTTCGCGACCGCGGTTTCAAGAACGGTTCAGTCGATAAGCTGCGCGTGTTCGATGTAGCGATCACCGAGTTCGAAGCCCGAAACGAAGCAGCGTTACAGTCGTCACCGAACGATGTGCCTCCGGAAATACTGATCGACCACGCGCTCGCGCGCCACGATGTGTCTATCGAGTCGCTTAGCAAGAAACTGCTGGACGCTCGAACGGCCAAGTGCCGGGTCGAAGACAGCTTGCAAGAAATCATGGTGATGCGTGAGTCTGCCGGGCGACGAGACACTCACGTGCTCGGTCGCGGCGACTATAGCCAACCCGAGCAAGTGGTTTCGCCGGGAACGCCTGCATCGATGCTGCCGTTCCCCACCAATGCGCCTCGCAATCGACTAGGACTGGCCAAGTGGTTGACCGATCCCAAGCACCCGCTGACTGCGCGAGTGGCCGTCAACCGATTGTGGCAGATCCTATTCGGAACCGGCTTGGTTCGAACGCCCGAAGACTTCGGCAGCCAAGGCACTCCGCCGTCGCACCCTGAATTGCTGGATGAACTGGCGACCCGGTACATCGCAATCGGATGGGACACCAAGGCAATGCTGAAGCGAATCATGCTGTCACGGACCTATCGCCAATCCAGCCGAAACCCGGACGAGTCGTCGATGCGAAAAGACCCCGAGAATGTTTTCCTGAGTCGGTTTCCGTCGTACCGATTGCCAGCCGAAATGATGCGAGATGCGTCGCTGGCGATCAGCGGCAAGCTGGTCAAGACGATCGGCGGGCCGCCGGCAAAACCCTACGAAGTGGAAGCTTCATTCAAACCGGTTGATCGCGACAAAGGCGACGGACTGTATCGGCGCAGCCTCTACACGTACTGGAAACGCACCGCACCGGCGCCGGTGATGATGACACTCGACGCACCTTCACGCGACGTTTGCCGGGTCAGTCGCGAACGCACGGCCTCTCCGCTGCAAGCCTTTGTCATGCTGAACGGCCCCCAGTATGTCGAGGCAGCTCGCGGGTTCGCTGAAACGTTGGCCCAAAAGCACGCGGGCGACACGTTAGGCACCGACGGTGTCGCCGAAGCCTTCCTTGCGATCACAAGCCGCAGGGCAAACCAGAACGAGCAACAAGTGCTCGAAGAGTTGTATGCCAAACAGAAATCCTATTTTGATGCCGATCCTTCGCGAGCCACCGAACTGCTCGAAGTCGGTGACTCGGCTTTCGATGCAAATCTCCCCGGATCACCAGTTGCGGCGATGACAGTCGTCATTGGAACCCTCTTAAATTACGACGGAAGCATGGTGAAACGATGAACGCAACCTTCTCTCGACGATCATTGCTACAAAACAGCGGCCTAGGCTTCGGTGCTCTGGTTGCCGGGCAAATGCTGGCTGCCGAATCGCTGGCTGCCGAATCAACGGGCGGCGTACTGTCGGCGCTTCACCATGCTCCAAAAGCCAAACGCGTAATCTTTTTGTTTCAATCCGGTGCGCCGTCGCAACTTGATTTACTGGACTACAAGCCGCTGCTCAATGAAAAACACGGCACCGAATTGCCAAACGAAGTCCGCGGTGGCCAGCGGTTGACCGGGATGAGCGGCAATCAATCGAGCCTGCCTTTGGTCGGTTCGCCGTTCAAATTCGCCCGGCACGGGCAAGCCGGCACGTGGTTCAGCGATCTGCTGCCGCACACCGCATCGATCGCCGACGACATTTGCGTGGTCAAGTCGATGCACACCGAAGCGATCAACCACGGTCCTGGTGTGGTCTTCATGCAAACCGGCAGCATGATTCCTGGCCGGCCCAGCATGGGTGCATGGATGGACTATGGACTGGGCACCGAGAATTCGGACCTGCCTGCGTTCGTGGTCATGACGACAAAAGACCAGAATGGCGGCCAACCGTTAAGCGCTGGCTTGTGGGGCAGCGGATTCCTGCCCAGTCAACACCAGGGCACGTCGTTCCGCAGCGGCAAGGATCCGGTGCTGTACCTATCCAACCCAGACGGCATCAATCGCGACAGCCGACGCGCAGCAATGGACGCACTAGGCAGCCTGCACCAAATGCAACTCGCCAGGGGCGCCGACAAACTGATCGAAAACCGAATCGCCCAATACGAACTTGCCTATCGCATGCAGTCGTCCATTCCCGAAGCCACCAACTTTGCCGACGAATCGGCGGACGTAATCGATTCGTATGGCCCGGACGCTAAGAGCCCAGGTTCGTTTGCAGCGAACTGCTTGATGGCACGTCGGCTTGCCGAGCGCGGCGTCCGTTTCATCCAACTCTATCACAAAGGCTGGGACCATCACGGCGGACTGCCGAAGGGACTTGCCAACCAGTGCAAGGCGACTGATCAGCCATCGGCGGCATTGGTCAAGGACTTGAAACGAGTCGGCTTGCTAGACGACACCCTCGTGATTTGGGGCGGTGAGTTTGGACGCACTAATTACTGCCAAGGCAAACTTAGCGGAACCAGCTTCGGACGCGACCACCATCCAAGATGCTTTTCCATCTGGATGGCGGGCGGCGGGATCAAGCCCGGCACGGTCTACGGCGAAACCGACGAATACGGTTACAACATCGTCGATAACCCCGTCCACATCCACGATTTGCACGCGACGATCATGCACCAAATGGGGGTCGACCACGAACGCTTGACGTACAAGTACCAAGGCCGCAATTTTCGTCTTACCGACGTCCACGGCCACGTGGTTACCGACATCCTGGCTTAGCTCGGGCACTGCCGCCCAAGCAACCACTAAAACGATCCGCCCGGACTCGTTACACTCTCTGTCTTACCAACCCCAACGACGTTTTAGTTTGACGAGAGAGAGTACGGGATGAGCGAAGCCAAAGTGACCGGCGTAGTGCATTTGATCGAAGAAACCAAGACCTACGGCGCGAAGGGCTTTCGCAAACGCGTCGTCGTGCTGGAACAGGACAAGGGCAGCTTCACCAATTACGTTCCCGTTGAATTCACACGTGATTCGTGCGACACCGTTGACGACCTGAACGTCGGCGACGAAATCGAAGTGCAGTACCGCCTGAACGGACGCCGCTGGCAAAAAGACGAACAGAGCGAAGTGAAGTTCTTCGTCAACGTCGAAGCCGTGTCGTTCCGAATCACTAGCGATGGCGAGCACAGCCAAACAACGACTCAGCGGACGAGCGATCCCAACGATGCGTTCAGCGAAGCTGGCGACGACGAAGCACCGTTCTGATCTCGCTTGCAGTCATTTCGACTGCAACCGAATCAGCGTGCTGGCAAACCCAACAAAGCCCCGAACTGGTTTACCAGTTCGGGCCTACGATCAGCCGTCTGACCTATTCACCCATCTTCGTCGTGATGTCGAATCCCAAGTCGGCGATCATGTCATAGTCGGCCTGCGGGGCTTGCCCCTTGGTCGTCAAATAGTCGCCCACAAACAAACTGTTCGCGACGTACAACCCCAGCGGTTGCAGCGAACGCAGATGGATTTCGCGACCGCCTGAAATTCTGAGCTCGCGAGTTGGATTAACGAAGCGGAACATCGCCAAAGCTCGCAGGCAGTCTTGCGGCGACAAGTCCGCGTTGCCCTGCATCGGCGTTCCCTCGATCGCGTTTAGGAAGTTCAAGGGAATCGACTGGACCCCCAACTCTTGCAAGTCGAACGCCATCGAGACCACGTCCTCGTGCTTCTCGCCCATTCCGATGATTCCGCCGCTGCACATTTCCATGCCCGCGTCGCGGACGTGACGCAGCGTCTGGACTCGGTCGGCGTAAGTGTGCGTCGTGCAAATTTCGGCGTAATGATCTTCGCTGGTGTTCAAGTTGTGATTGACGCGGTCCACGCCACAAGCCTTCAAGCGATCGGCTTGCTCTCGCGACAACAGCCCCAAGCAGGCACAAATATCCAGCCCGTACTTCTGTTTGATTTCAGGAACGATCGTTTCGACCGCCGCCATTTCTCGTTCATTGGGCCCGCGAGCCGAAATGACCAAGCAATACGTCTTGGCACCGCGTTCGGAAGCCATCCGAGCGGCATCCATCAAGTCGTCTCGCTTCAAGATGTTGTGCTTCGGGACCGGCGCTGTCGAGATCTTTGACTGACTGCAGTAATGGCAATCCTCGGGACACAACCCGCTTTTCGCACTCATCAGAAAATAGAGCTGGACGGTTTTTCCGAAGTGTTTTCGGCGAATCCGAAAACCAGCCGCCAACAAAGCCAGGACGTCTTCGTCCGGCGAACGCAAGATTTCGAGCGCATTTTCACGGCTGATCGGCTCTCCAGCCAAGACTTGCTCGGCCCATTGGTCATATCGGTTGCCAATCTCAGCGTTGGTTTCGACGTTCAGCATCGCGTCAGGGTACCTTAGGGGTGAGTTGCGACTAGGAAGCGGATCAGCCACTATGGTGCCGATCATAGCTGCCCACGACAAGTCACCTACGTTTTCCACCGTTTTTTCCAGCCCCGCACGACTAAGATTCCGTCTTTCAATGCACCCCGTCTTCCTTCGCATCGGTTCGCTCGCCGAAATCCACGCAGCGACAGCGACCGGCCCGCTCGCCCGTGGTCGCCGGGTTATTGCGCGAACAGGCCGAGGAATTGAATTGGGGGAAGTCATCGGGCCGTGCGGCAACTCGCGTGCGATCAGCGATTCGTCGGTCACGATCGTGCGAGCGACCACCCAAGAAGACGAACTGCTGATCCGCCGACTCGATCGGCACAAACGACAAGCCGTCGAAGCCTGCCGCACAGCTTTGGCCGAGTCGGGTTCGCCAGCATGCTTGTTGGACGTCGATCAAATTTTCGACGGTGGTACTTTGGTCATGCACTTCTTAGGTCCCGTCGATGACATCGCCGCATCGGTGACCAAAGCGGTCGCCGAAAAGTACGAATCGATCGTTCGCAGTCGCCACTTTGCCAAGTTGCTTAGCGATGGCTGTGGACCGGATTGCGGCACGGCCGAAGGCGGCGGTTGCGGCACCAGTTGCAGCGGATGTGCGATCGCCGCGGCCTGCAAGTAAAACTGCTAGCGGACCAAATTTAGTCACTAGCGTGATCCCGGTACGCCTTCGCCGCTTCCACGTAATGACCGGCAGCATGCTTGGCTCTGGCCACGTTTTCCGGCGTCAATTCACGAATCACTTTCGCCGGCACACCGACAGCTAAGTGCCCCGCCGGAATCTGCATCCCCTCGGTCACCACCGCACCAGCGCCCACGATCGCGCCAGCACCAATGCTGGCACCGTTGAGCACCACCGCACGAATGCCAATCATCGCTCCGTCGCCCACCACCGCGCCATGAACGACCGCTGCATGGCCGATCGTCACGTCTTTGCCGATCACACACGGAAAACCAGGGTCCGCATGCAACACACACAAATCTTGGACGTTTGAACGATCGCCAACAACGACCTTTTCGGTATCGCCACGAACTACCGCACCAAACCAAACGCTTGCCCCGGAGCCCACGGAAACGTCGCCGACAATCGTCGCGTTCGGCGCCACGAATGCAGACTCGTTAATTAATTCCGGATGAAACTTCGCGTCCATGATCATTCTCCCCCACAAAAAATACGAATCGCCGCTTCCGCGTCGTCTGCCGCCAGCGTCTGCAATGTCCGGGTCGCCGGATCGATGCAAGTCGCCACGAGCGCCGACTCATTCATGCTAGCCAGTCCGCGATAGCGTTGGCCCGAATACCGCACGCCCTTGGCATCGAGTGCGACACGGATCTTTGCATAGTGATCTTCGTTATAGGCATGCAGCACATCGTCCGAGTCAGGCGACGTGATCTCGTACAGCGGGGCGCGGGCGACACAGATTCGCCCCGAATCCAAAAGCGGTCGCATGAATCGATAAAAGAACATCGACATCAATGCGCCACAGTGGATTCCGTCTGCATCCGGATCGAACAACATGATGATCCGATCGTAGCGGAGCCTTGACAAGTCCAGCGACTCACCCCAGCCCACACCGATCGACGCAACCAGTGCCCCGAACAATTCGTTGCGTGCGACGACTGACTTGCGTGCCTTGTAGGCGTTCAGCGGTTTGCCTTGCATCGGCAATACGGCTTGGTCGGCTGACCTTCGCGCTCGTACCACCGATTTCGACGCAGAATCACCCTCGACAATGAATAACTCGGCACCCGAGCCGACCCCGTGGCTTTGGCAGTCGTGCAATTTGACCGGAACGATTCGAAACATTGATTTTCCTATTTTATCCCGCACTCTCACGCGATCGCCAACGGCAACATTGCTTAACCGCCATGGACCGTCTTGACCAAATCGTCGATGGCATACGGCTTGGCCGCCACAAACGATTCACCGGCCGCGACGCCGGCAAGTGATCCCGTCACGACCGCAGCCGCGCGGACGCGATCAAGAATGGATGCCTTATGCGCAAACTGACTTGCATAGCACTGGATCGATGCAATCTTTTGCTCGATTGTGTCGGACACGTCCACCGTGACATGATGCGACAAGCCTGAAATCGAATCGGGCTCGAGAGCCAACCGAAAATAGAGATGTCGCTCGACCGAGTGAACGGGCAAATGATCGAAATGCTCGTCCCACTTCGTCAGCCGACTGTAGAAAATTGCTCCGTCGGTGATCTGCATCGCCTGCCAGTGATCCGGCGATGCCAACGGTGTCTTGTCGCCAAAACCGATCACCAATTTGGGTCGCCACTTGCGAAACTCACGAGCCAACATGACGCGTTGCTCGAACCCATCGAACAGTCGCCGGTTTGCCATCGTCAACTGGATCCTTTTGTGGATTCCTAATACGGCTGCGGCTGCGTTTGCTTCCATCAACCGAGCCGCCGGCCCGGGGCTATTCGGCGTGGGCTCGCCGTCGGTCAAGTCGATGATGCCGACTCGGTAACCTTGATGCACCAGCTTCGCGAGCGTTCCGCCGCAGGCGATTTCGACATCGTCAGGGTGGGCCCCAACAGCGATGACATCAAGCGGCTCGGGAAGTTCAATCGGTGAAGTCATCTAGCGAGATTCCCGGGCGTCAAAGGCGGTTGGTGGGGCAGCATTTATCGTATCAGAGATCGATCCGATCACAGTGCAAGGCATATTTGGGCCCTGCAATCATCACAACCGACACGTTCCGTCATTCCAAAGACTCCGTTTGCACAAACTCTGCGAACCGAACGGCAAAAAGGATGGAAAGGCGGCGACTCGAACTAGTCTTGGTTGTGTCAGGGTGACGCGACCAGCAACATGAACTCAACACCAAGATATCAAGCGTCCCCCCGTGCGAGGCGGGGTCGGTCTTTCGGGATCGGCCTCGCCTTTTTTTATGTGCTAACCGATCAACAAATTTCGACCCGCGATCGAGACACACCAATAAAAAAAGCCCAGTCGCAATCAGATTGCAACCGGGCTTTTTCGTGTGTCAGTTCCAAGGACGAGCTTAGACGCCGACTGGCAACTTGGCGTTCTTGACCGTCGCGATGATGGCGCTAGCGACCATATATGGATCAGCGTTGGATGCAGGACGACGATCTTCCAACCAACCCTTCCAGCCGTGTTCGACGGTGAAGATCGGAATGCGAATCGAAGCACCGCGGTCCGACACGCCGTAGCTGAACATGTCGATCGACTGAGTTTCGTGCAGACCGGTCAAGCGTTGGTTGTTGTCGGCGCCATAGACGTCGATGTGTTCCTTGATCCGTGGCTCGAATGCCTTGCAGACCGCTTCGTAAACTTCTTGACTGCCGCAGGTACGTAGCAGCGTGTTGGAGAAGTTCGCGTGCATACCGCTGCCGTTCCAGTCACCCTTGACTGGCTTGCAGTGATAGTTGATTTCGATGCCGTACTTTTCGCCACAACGGTCGAGCAAGTAACGAGCCAACCAAATTTGGTCGCCTGCGTCTTTAGCTCCCTTAGCGAAGATCTGGAATTCCCATTGGCCCTTCATCACTTCGGCGTTGATGCCTTCGAGGTTCAGACCAGCTTCCAAACACAATTCCATGTGTTCTTCGATCAAATCACGTCCAACGGCACGGCCGGTACCGACGCTGCAGTAATACGGACCCTGGGGAGCTGGGTATCCATCCGATGGGAAGCCCAATGGCTTTTGAGTTTCGGGATCCCACAACGTGTATTCCTGTTCGAAACCGAACCAGAAATCTCCGTCGTCGTCCATGATCGTCGAACGACCGTTGGACTTGTGCGGTGTGTTGTCAGGGTTGAGAACTTCGCACATCACCAAGAAACCGGTGCCAAGACGAGCCGGATCGGGCACGACTTTGACTGGCTTCAGAAGCAGGTCGCTCTTGCCGCCGGTGGCTTGCTGAGTCGACGAACCGTCAAATGACCAAACTTTTGCGTCTTCAACTTTACCGCTGAAATCGTCTTCGATCTTGGTCTTGCTTCGTAGCGTCTGGGTGGGCTGATAGCCGTCGAGCCAGATGTATTCCAACTTGCACTTGGTCATAAATGATTCTCCCTTAAGTGAATCTAAGCTGATATTGACCGAGGAGAACGGGGAACTGAACCAAGACCAATCGGAGATTTCAGCCGATTCGCACTCTTGAAATACAGCGTTCCCGCCACCAAAAACACACGCGTTTTCACAGGTCTACCACCACCCGCAGCCCCGACCGAAAAGCGGAAACGCCGCCGACCGACACAATTGCAGAGCACGCGTACCATCGCTCCACACCCTTAAAATACCCGAAATCCTGCCCAAGGAAAGTGTCTGGTAAAAAGTGCATGAATCCGTAACGATCAGGGTGAATATGACAGCCCTAACCGTCAGCCAAATCCGTTAGCGATACCATTGCCCCCCTTGAACGCCCAAACGGGGAAACCGCTTTTCGGCTTTACGGGGGATCCGCAACCCCAATGTCCCTCGGTTCGCTAACACTGCCCAAGTGCCCTAGTTCTGTTCAAACGCACCACGATCGATCGAGCCGCTGAATCGCGAGCGCCCGTAGACGTCCAAAAAGAAGTGGTCGCCGCCGTCGATCCCGTTGTTGACGGCCGGACTGTAGGCCTCGGGTTCGAAACTGCCCGGGCGAAACAGCGGATCGCCGTAATAATTCGAGGCGTCATAGGGAACCTCGCGAACGCTACCATCGATGATGTTGAATCCAAACCAAAAAGTCACGCGAATCGCACTGCAGCGCTGCTCGCTTGCCTAAATTCGCTTTCAGGATGTTGTTGTAAACGTAGACGCGTTCGCTTTCCGAAATGCTGACTTTGCCGCCGAAATCAAACGACCCAATGTTGCCAACACACGTGTTGTTTTGAATCCGCACATTCTGGCTGCGAAAACAATGCACGCGATTGCCGCCATTCTCGAAGCACAGATTGTTCTCGACCACCGACATGCGGTTCTAGCCAACGCCGTTGCCACCGGACTGAGAATTATAAAAATCATCCAGCACGACCCCCTTGCCATCGCTAGGCCGAGCGAGCGACGCGTTGTTGACCAGGTTGCGGTTACCGAACGAAGTACTATTTCGGATGATGATCACATAAGTTCGCGAGTCGTTACCGCGATACTGTGGTTGGTAGAATGAAATGCCACTGTGCTGGTTGGGGTCGTAAAATGCGTTGCCTTGCGTGATGTTCCACTCTGACAAAATCCAATCGGACTGATCGAATGAAATTCCGCCCCCCCCAGCAATCGCGAACCCGATTGTCTCGAACGGTCACATCATGACAGCGGGTGAACGAGATGCCCGTGGTCAGCCCCGAGTTGGAATCGTTGCTGACATCAAAGCCATCGATTCTTAAATAGCTTTGGTCGGTCGCCGAAATCAGTCCGACCACACGAGCGGCTTCACGACTTTCTGCTCGCAACACAATTTCGCCGCCGGCATGAACAGATCAATTGATGTAACCTGCTCGCAATACGTGCCGGCCAAGACCACTACTTGATCCCCGCCCGAAGCTTGGTTGACTGCGTAGCGAATGTTCCGCCAAGGCGTCGAGCGATTCGTCGCCTGGGAGGCACTGCGAGAATCCGAACCAGAAGTTCCAACGTAATAAGTCGCCGCTTGGCCGACCTGAACCGCTGAGACAACAAACAGAAACGCCAAAGAGGCGACACCATCGCGGAATTGGCACACTGGATTTCCCTTGGCTGAGAAGACGTTGAAAAGTCAGAGACGCCTACATCCATTCGCAAAAAACACCCAACCAACCTAACCCCCAACATCTCGCCAGCCAAAGAGTGACTCACTACAGCCCCATAACACTTCTATTCCAGGCGATCCGTTCGAAGACTTTCCAATCGACGCTGCACTGCCAGTGCCAACGCAGCATCGGCACTCAGGCCGCTAGCTGTGTTGCCCTCATTGATTTTTTCAGCGGCTCGATCGAAACAAACTTTCGCCTTCGCCAGGTCGCCAGACTGTTCAAACGCATCACCGGCCGTCATCCAGACCCGCGGATCAGAAGGAAATTCGCTAGTCGCGATTTTCAGATGCTTCAGCGCTGGTTCTGAGCTGCCCTGTTTTAAATAGGCACGTGCCAAGACCAGTCGAGACTCTTTGGATTTAGGTAACCCCATTTCAAGAGCCGCCTCCAAATCCAAAATCGCCTGACTGGTCATTTTTTCCATCGCCAACAAATTGACCGACCGACGCATTAGCAGGTCAGCCGTTTTACCGTCGATCCGAATCGCAGCCGAGAAATCATCGACTGCGGAATCCAATTCGGCCAAATCCGTCCGCACCTTGCCGCGGCGAATCAGCCACTCACTTCGTGTCCGGTCAACTGCGATTAATTCATTCAACACCGCCAGCGAGTCAGCTGGTCGACCGGTTTGGTGCAGCAAACAGGCAAATTCAAAACGATCGTCCGCGTCGCCCTTTCCACTGGCGATCAACTGCTCGGCGGATCTCAGTGCTTCCACAATGTCGCCTGACTGCTTAAAGATGCGAATCCGGATTCGCCACGAATCCACTTGGCCGGGCGCCAATTTAAGCGAATGGTCGATAGCTTCGACTGCAGCTGATATGTCCTGTCGTTCCATCGCGATTTGCGCCTTGTACTTCAGAGCATTGGGCGAGTCAGACTGAGCCACTGTTGGCATCGTCAATAACTTATTCGCCTTCCGAAAATCGCCCTTTTGAATCAACAAGCCGGCGTGTTCGACCAAAATGTCGGTCGATGGCTTCGCGACTTGTTCGGCACGTTCATAGTCCGCAATCGCCTTGTCGTGATCTCCGAGCGACGCCCACGCGGCAGCCCGGTTTGCATAGGCGACTGGATTGCCGGGCTCGACTCGAATCGCTTGGCTAAAATCCGCGATGACGGAATCCCAGTTACCTAGCTTGGCGTAGGCGATTCCTCTCGCCACATACGCGGCAGCATCATCAGGGTTCGCTTCCAACACCCGCGTCAGAGTTCGGATTGAATCCGCATGACGTTGAACATCGATTTGCAAAATCCCTAACGTCCTCAGCACGTTCGATGTGGCGTCAACACGAGCGCGCGACTCTAGCTGGGCACAGGCAAGTGCGATATCACCGTTGCTCGCTATCTGAAGAGCTTCCTTAATCGTTAGCGGCGACTCCACTCGGCTAGCCAACGTCGCATCTCTTTCGCTTCTACTAACGGATTGACTAAACCCTTCGGCCCAATCAGCAATCGAGGTAATGTTCATTAAACGGTCGACGGCAACCTTTGGATCCAAGGATGGGGCTTCTTGACCACTCTCTATCCAATTCGCGGCACTCGGCTGTCCGGTCGCAATCAATGCACCTGCACGCTTCATATCCCGGTTGGCTAGCTCACCATTTCCCAACTGCTCGTACGCCACACTGCGAAGCGTCCACCCCAACGATTCGTCGGGCGCAATTCGAATCAGATGACTAAAACTAAGTACCGCCCCCATAGGATCCCCATTTTCATTTTTTGCAAAACCATCAACCAGATAGCCAGCACGACAATCAGGACATCGCTGAATGCATCGATTGGCTGCGTCAATCGCTTCGCTCCACTTTTCCTCAGCCAAGTGCCCGACTGACTCGTAGAGATGGGGTTGGTGGAACCGTGGCGGAAGCGCGCGGCCGACAACGCCAAGCGTCGAAGTCGCTTCGCCAGTCTCGCCCATGAACAATTTACAAACCCCGGTCGCCAAAGTGATGCGTGGGTCCGCGTCCTCTGACCGATCAGCTTGCAACACCGCCAACGCTGTATGCGGATCGGCAGCTAGGAAGTAGCGATAGGCTTCCGTCAACAACTTCCCGGTCGGCGAAGTGTCCGCAACGACCGACGCCTCGGAATCAGACAAATTGGGCATCGTGACATTAGCTGAAGGGTCTCCGTCATGTCCCGATCCCAGGCCAGCCACACCCGTGACCCGGGCAGCAACACTGGGTTCGCCCGCATTCTTCGAACCACTCTTAAACAGGATTGCGAGCAACCAAAGGATTCCGATCAATCCCACCACGGCAATCGGCAGCAGCGCGACATCCGAAAACAACCGCTTGATGGTTCGCGTGTATCGGCGGTTAGTTTTTAGAAAGTGAATTTTCATTGCCTAACAAGTCACATCGAGTTTGAAAGCATCAACGCCGCGTCGAATCCCTGATCCCTGATCGACAGTTCGCTCCGTCCCTTAGTTTTTTCATCGCGAGTCGTGGTTTCGCCCGCAATGTCCAGGTAAGTCGCGTCACCCGCCAACGCCTTCCATCGGCTGAGGTGCATAATCAACAACTGCGGGTCACTCTGTGGCGAAGCAATGAATTGCAACTGAGCTAAGCCAAGATGCACATCCTTCAACAATCCACACGATTGCCGGGCCAACAGCAAATGCTGATACGCCGGCTTCAACAACTCACCAACCTCTTGGTTGGACTGGATCACATTGACAAGTTTGGTGGCATCACGAGACTCGAGTCGCCGAAGAAAAGCCGGCAACTCAATCAAGGGCACATCGCGAATCTGTCGCAATGTAGGATCCGTTTCAGTACGTCTGTAAAACTCACTGACTTGCCAAGATGCCAACTGAAGATGCCCTTCGGCATCGTCCCACCGTCGTCCAAGCCCCGACACCAATCGATCAAGCTCAATCTCATCCGACTTGGACTTGCCGAGCCCCTCGACCATGATGCCGCGATGAGCCCCCTGAATCCCTGAAGCCGCGTGCATGTCAAAAACACCGATTAGCAGAAGAGCCAGAGTGGCAATGCTTAGCAGTTCAAAAGGCCACCGCTCCTGCAACTGCTGCAGAACTCCCTTTCGATTGAAATCTCGATCAACGTCCGCCACCCCCACGCCATTGCTAGAGTCCGAGAGGTGACTAAATGCAATTCCCATCAACATCGAAAATGCGATCAGGTTCGAAAAAATAAACAGTCCGAAGTCAAACATATTGGACAGCATTTGCGAAATCACCAACGCAAACCCCATCACTCCCTGAACCCACAACACTTTTGAATCCGACTGACATTCGGATTCAGCTTCGACGGCGTCTGCGTCGCCTGCGTCCGCGTCGTCTGATGCGATCGCCAGTCTCATCTGACGCACAGACGCGTAACATGCAGCAGCAAATCCTGCGACCAACCACAGCATCCCAACACTCCCCGCGACAGCCATGCTTTCCAACAACGCATTTTCAGCGTGCACGAAGTTCACCTGACCGACACTCGAAACAATGACGGGACGAACATATTCAAATGTCCCCAATCCGCTTCCAAATCCCGGAAACTGCCGATACACAGCAAGGGCATCTTGCCACAACCCAACGCGTCCGTCCGATGCCAGCGAGTCAACGTCGACCAGATCGTCGTAGGCTTCGCCAACCATGTCCTTCTGGCCAGCAAAAATGGCGACCATGACACCGACAATCATAAAGCCAAGCACAACGGCCATCAGTTGGCCGACCTTACCACGTGCTGTCTGAGCCACCGTATAGGCAATGCCAACCGATAACGACGCTATCAATCCCCCCCGACTGCCGCACGCGGCGATCCCACCGATGATCGTAACAACGCAAATCACAGCAACGCAGCGAAGCGTAAGCAATCGAAAAGATTGACTCTCGGCACCCGAGTCATCTTGGACTTCGGCCGCATCAAAATCGTCCGCCGGTTTCCAAATCAAAGCAGTCCAAGCAACGGCCGCCACTAACATGATGCAAAGAAATCCGGCCGCATTGTTCGCGTTGGCGAACGGACCAAAACAGCTTCCCGGTGCATCGACAAGATTCAATAGCGTACCGGGCGATGTCATCCGAAACGCCATCCCAAGGTAGGACAGGGCCGCACCAAAAACCGCAAAAGCCCCAACGACCATCCGAATCGCCGCTGCTGTCCGAAATAGCTGCGAGGAAACAATCACGACGGCAACAGCGGCCGTTAACTGCCAAAGCTCTAACCGAGTCGACGCGGGATAGACACTGATCGTCGCTGTCGAAACTACTGCCAAATCGCTCGACGAAGTCCCAGGGTCGGCGACAAAAAGCTCCTGCAGCCTGTTCGACATGGGACTGAGCGACGATACCCAATGCGTTGGAATGGGCGTGATCTGAATCATTCCCATGGCGATCAGACCAAACAGCGTGACCGCCGGAAACGATAGCCGACAATCATGCTGGGTCCGAAAACGGCTAACCGCCGACGCAGCAACGATTGCGATCGTTGCGGTCATCGCGACAAACTGAACACTCAGCGAAGTACCGCCAAACGCAAGCGTGCACCCAGCCAACAAAGCGATCAATCCGGTGGCGGAAAACCACCAAACAACCCTGTCAGCATTCATGGGGGTATTTCTGATTTGGCGCCAACGAGGCTAGTTTGATCAGTAAAGAAACACGGAACGCCCGCGATGCGGGATGTTCATCGAACACACTTCCAGCAAAACCGACACAATGTTGCACCGGAGCAAACATCAACTTTGCCCAAGTTCAATAAACCCTAAAATCAGAAGTTGGCGTCTCGGGGATCTCATTTTCAGGAAGCGTGAATCCCTTGACGGGGAATTCAAGGATGTAGAAAGAAACAAACGAGACACTTGCCTCTCGATCCCCGCCGGGCCCAACTCGATCATTAAACTCCATATTGATTGAACGAAGCTCGTCAGGATCAAACTTCACAAGCTCGTTGGCTTCCGCCAAAGCAGCCTCGAGGTTGGACAAATAGCTGTCAAAGTCTGCCTCTTGATCCAAACGATTGACGATCCCGTCGGGAACTCCCTCTGGTCCGGTAATGTCCTGAAAACTGAACTTGAAAAATTGAGCATTGGGAACGCCAAACGAGTGCGAGTCGTCGATGTAATCGTTGGTCAAAAGTTGACCAACCCGTTCAAAGTAAGGAGCCTCCGACTGTCCACCAGCGAACGCATTCAATCCGGACGTCGCATTACCAGCGGAGGAAACCGTTGACGAAGTTCCAGAAACACCTGCTGTGCTAGAAAAACTGCCGACGGCCGATGCATCACTCGTGATGACCTTACTTGAAGCACTTGTACCGGCGGATGAAAAACCGCCGCTGCTCAATCCACCGGATCCATTGGCGACCGCCCCTGACGAACGCACACCCGAAGAACGCGCGCCTTGCGATCCACCGCCGCTCGACCTTCGACTTGCTCCTCTGCTGATGCTAGAAGCCTGCCCAATACGATTGCTAGTGGTTCCAGGTGCAAAAAAAGTCGCAGACGATTGGCTCGATCCTATGTCAGCGATTGAAAAATCGGCGGACTTTGGCGACACACCTTCTCGCAATCCTATCGTCGAACCGAAACCGGCAACTTGCTTTTCCCCGTGGCCGTCCTCTTGCACACCCTGCCCAAAAGAATCCGATAACGACGTCGTTGACGGCGACTTCGCGACCGAACGACGGAAGAAAATGTCGTCAAACGATTTCGACTCAAAATCGGGTGGCTGCAAATCGTCAACCAACTTCTGAAGAACCGAATCGCCCGCCAACCCATCCGCAGAGCGATTGAAGGCATCCAACGAAACGGCGACGGAAAGAGAATCTGAGTTTGACGACTGCGGCGTGCTCGATGGCGAACGCTCGTCCAGCGGCGTCAGATCATCAATCGTTAGCGGCAGCGTTAAGCGACTCAAGAGCGGCCCTTTGCTGGGCTGATTTTCCGCTTCGGCGGCAGGCAAAACAGCTTCTGCCGACACAGCGGCACTCAAGGGATCAAGGTTAGCTGACGTTTTTGGCGTTAAACCCGGAGCCGAAAACACGACGGAAGAAGCAAAAGCGATTGCTCCGAACCCTCCGATCCACCCGGGATATGACATAGCTGACATCAAGATTCCCCACGCAAACAACGGTTTATGACTTAGGTCACCTCCATCCGGCTGGCGCATTTGTTTTGCAACAACGCCATGCGAATGCGGCGGCTCGGCAATCAAAGAGAGCAGCCCCCCCGACCCACACAGATGCTATCCATCCACCGTTCGGGTGGCAAATGGGCAAACTGAAAACTTTACGCTGTATTCATTTCGGCAACACTAAACCGACCCTGCAGCACCCTAACGGAACTCTATCCGCCGTAAATCGACTTTCGCCCTACCCCGCATACGTCGCAGCCTTCGTTTATTCCCGGACTCGACACTTAGGTTTCGCTGGCTTGAGCCAGATTCCCGGGGGGGTGCAGCTACCTCAGACGCGATTCCAACGGCGTGCTAGACCTATGACGCTGGGGCGATCAGGGGTCTAATCTGCGTTCGTCTTTCGTTACCCCCCGCAGTGTCTCCTTGGACAAGGATGATTTCCATGTCGATGAACCCAAACAACCAATTCGATGCCAACCCGAATGCCCCCGGAAACTCCGGCTCCTACGGCCAGGCTCCGCCCAAGAAAAGCAAAGCCAAATTCTGGCTACTAGGCTGCGGAATTACTGGGTTGGTGGGGATCCTGGTTTGTTGCGGCGGCAGCATCCTGATGACCCAGTTCGGGCTGTCGGTGCTGGCGGGCGAATTCCAAAAACAATTGGAAGGTAATCCTGTCATTGCCGAACACATCGGCGACATCGACTCGTTTAGCATGAATTGGTCCGACACGATCCAAGCCGCTCAAAGCGCCGACAGCGGTGCCGAAGAATTGGCGTTTGCGATCTCGGGCAGCAAGGGATCGGGAAAGGTCATGATCCAGCAAGATAAGTCGGGCGACGGCACCGGCATGCAATCCGCTGTCCTGGTCATGGATGACGGCGAACGTTATCCCATTGAACTTGCCGCCAATCCGGCTGATGACCTGAACATGGACGATATCTTCGACGAAGGTGAACTTCCTGTCGAAATTCAGTAGGCCAGTTCAGTTGATACGCTTCCTGCAGTCGCCCACTTCTAACGCGGACTTAACCGCCAACCGGAAAGCTACATTTGCAGGTTAACTCATTTCACCCCATTTCACGACAAGAGAATTCATCATGAAAGTTGCAACTTTCGACACCACCAAAGGCATCATCAAGATTGAACTGTTTGACGATAAGACTCCGAAGACAGTCGAAAACTTTGAAACACTTTGCGCCAAGAATTACTACGACGGCTTGAAGTTCCACCGCGTCATTCCTGACTTCATGATCCAAGGCGGATGCCCGCAAGGAACCGGCACAGGCGGACCAGGATACAAGTTCGAAGACGAATTTCATCCTGAACTAAAGCACGATGGCCCCGGCGTTTTGTCGATGGCCAACGCTGGTCCGAACACCAACGGATCGCAGTTCTTCATCACTCACGTCGCCACGCCTCACCTCAACAATAAGCACAGCGTGTTTGGCAAAGTGATCGAAGGCCAAGACGTGGTCGACGCGATCGAAATGGGCGACACGATGACCACAGTGACGGTCACGGAAGAGTAGGCCAGCCATGCTGGTTCGGTGGATCAGTGGTGCATTAATCGGCACGTTTTTCATTGCGATCACGTCGCCGATATTTGTGCGAAGCTATTTGCCGCGGCAACTCAACCGCGGCGTTTGGACTTTGCCGGCCGGATCGGAATACCGCTGGCGAAGTGAAGGCTACGCCACGACCGCCATCGGGCCACACGGCATGCCCGGCAAGGCCGCTGTCCCACCGACAAGCCAAACGGGCAAGCGAATTGCGCTGTGGGGCGATTCGCAAGCCGAAGGTGTCTGTGTCGATGACGACCAGAAAATCTTTTCGCTCGTCGAGCAAAAAAGCGATGGGCAATCGAGCGTCTTTCCTCTTGCCCAAAGCGGTGACGATCTGGGTGACTGGATCCGCCAAATGCCTTGGGCAGACCAGACGCTTAGTGTCACCGATCATGCGTTGGTGATCGCGGAACTGTCGGATCTGCATCTCAGTGAGCGACGACCGGATCCACCCCATTGGTCGCAAAGTGCATCGACCAATTTGCCTGCCTTCATCCTCGCCGCTGCTCGCAACCTGGCAATGGATGCGGACGGTAGTCGCAGGCGACTTCGGTTTAGCGTGGGGCCGGTTCAAGTTGAGCCGTCGGTTGTCTCGCCGAGCCAAACACCGGCAACCTTTGCCGACCAACTGCGGCAATTGCGAAGTGCCACGTCGGGCAGAATCACGATCTTCTACGCACCGAAATTGCCGGAAGTCAACGGCGACGAGGTGCGCACTCACGACGGAGACGACGCAGCGTTCGAGGTGATGCGATCAAACGCTAACGAGCTTGGCATCGCCGTCGTCGACATTCGTCCCGCTCTGATCGAATCAGCAGAACATGGCAACTGGCCGCATGGTTTCCACAATGGGCGAATTGGCAGCGGACACCTAAACGCGACTGGCAATGCGATTGTTGCCAACGCGATCCGCGAGTGCTTGCAATAGACTTTTCAGCATGATTTTTACGCAAGCCGAATTCCTCGTTTTCTTCTGCGTCGTGCTTATTGCGACTTGGCTGTGCCGCCTGCGATGGGCTCGCAACACGGTTCTGCTGCTGGCCAGCTACTATTTCTATGCATACTGGGACATCCGCTTTTGCGGCTTGCTGGTCCTGTCGACTGCCATCGACTACACCGCTGGCAAAAAGATCCAAGCAAGCGACAGCCCTACGGTGCATAAACGATGGCTGACCCTCAGCATCATCGCCAACCTTGGCATGCTTGGCTTTTTCAAATACTGCAACTTCTTCATCGATTCTGCGTCGCTGATCTTGGAACCGCTCGGCGTCAGCACCACGACGCTACCAATCCTGTTGCCGGTTGGAATATCGTTCTACACCTTTCAAACGATGTCCTACACGATCGACGTTTATCGGCGCAAGTTGCGCGCGGTCGATCACCCCTTGGACTTTGCACTGTACGTCGCGTTCTTTCCTCAATTGGTCGCTGGCCCAATTGTCCGCGCGAGAGAACTGCTGCCACAAATCACCGAGCTTCCCGCCTGGTCTCATCGCCGATTCTATGGTGGTTCGCAACAATTACTGCGTGGCGCCGTCAAGAAAGTCCTGATCGCTGATCGCTTGGGCGAAATGGTAGACGTCGTGTTTGCGGGCCCCGACCTGTACTCCGGTGCAACCCTTTGGATTGCCGCCATCGCCTATGCCGGCCAAATCTATTACGACTTCGCTGGGTATACCGACATGGCGATCGGTGCGGCGAAGATGTTGGGCTATCGATTCCCAGCCAACTTTCGGCATCCGTACATGGCAACGTCGATATCTGATTTCTGGCGTCGCTGGCATATGACTCTGTCGCGTTGGCTGCGCGACTACGTGTACATCCCGATCGGCGGCAGCCGCGGTAGCAACGCTGCCACGTATCGCAACCTGATGATCACGATGACGCTAGGCGGGCTATGGCACGGCGCAGCTTGGACGTTTGTGATTTGGGGCATTTGGCATGGCGTTGCATTGTGCGGCCAGCGACTTGCAAAATCTACACTGAAAAATCCGTTGAACCTGGGTCGCCCGTTCGATTGGGGCATCACGATGACAGTGGTGCTTGCCGGATGGATTCTCTTTCGCAGCCCCGACCTTCCCTCGGCAATCGAGTATTTCGCCGGGATGATGACGTGGCGACCAGGGATCCAGTGGATGCCGCCGTTAACGATCCTAGCGATCACGATCATGGTCGGCGAACACGTCGCTTGGACAACCAAGCTGAGGCGTGCGATGCGATTGCCAGTCGACCAATGGTACTCGCCCATTGCGACGACCATGATGCTTTGGTCGTTGGTGCTTTACGCTCCGCAAGGCTTCCGACCGTTTGTCTACTTTCAGTTCTGATCTGGATTTCCAAATCAGACTTCAGGTCGAGACCACAGATGGTCCATTCGCCGCCAACGGGCAAGTGAGTCTCGCATTTGCCAATACAGCTTGGGCCAGCGAAACGTTGCCCAAGTGACGAACGGCAACAACATAATAACGACCAAGAAGGTCATGACTTCGTAGGCAAGAAGATAGCTTTCGATCCGTTGGAATGAGCGAAGTCGACTGAGAATCTGCACTGGCACCGCAATCATCACCGCAATGACTCCGGTATAGAACAGCATCTTTGCAATGCCGAACTGAAATCGACCATCACCTTCGTTTGTCGAACCATTGCGGGCGTTGCAGACGTTACCAACGATTGACTTGGGCGTGCTGCGCAGACGCGGATCAAGACGTGACCTGACCAGGATCGCTGCGACCCAACTGCCTATCACCGCAAACAATAGACCGACCCATTCTGCGGAACGGGTGACTTGGCTGCTGTACGTGAACCAAACGTCGTCGATGGGACGACCTCGCCACACAACGTACTGGATGAACACGCATAATGCGCCGATCACAGCGCCGAGTGAAAACCCAATGAAGAACCCTTTAACCACGACCTGCATAACGAGCCTCGTTGGAGCCAGGATTGCAGTCAAGACTCGCAACACCAACCCACCAAACAGGGCTCCCACGACTGTCCAAACAGCGACAGGAACAACCAGCGGAAAAAAATATCGCCATGGCAACTGAGTATCCCAAACCAGCCAGACCGCAGGCAATAACTTAAAGACCATCGCGGCGATTGCAAAACTTATCGCACCGCAGATCGCACCGGTTTCCACTCCGTTGTCGCGGAACTGGCTGGCATGAATCGCCAGTATCAAGTGTTCGGAAAGTTCCGCATCATCATCATTGAACGAAACGTCACAATGGCAAGCCGCAACACCGGTGTCCGTGCCGGCAAAACGGTCAAGCAACGGACAGCCGCAGCACGGACAAGCTTTCAGCGATTCGGTGAAGGCATTCTGGGTCACGATTGCACACTTGCGTCGACGGTCGTAATGAACTCAGACGTTTAGCCGATGGTCGTTGGTGGTCACTTTATGATACGACAGCAATAACGCAACGATGACTCCCATGGCAATCGCCGCGGCGATCACAAACATAATCATGATCTGATACTTGACCGCTTCGATCGGTGGCGCGCCGGCAAGCAATTGGCCTGTCATCATACCAGGGATGCTGACGATGCCGGCAACCGACATCGTGTTCAGGATCGGCACCATCGCGGTTCGCGCCGCGATCGCAAAGGCTTCTCGCGTCGCTTCCCATCGCGTCGCGCCAAGCGACAAACACATTTCGATTTCGCCGCGACGCGACTTCAGCTCACCCACATAGCGATCGACACCGAGCGAAATTCCGGTAAGTGAATTGCCAAGCACCATTCCCAACAACGGAATTACGACCTGGGGCGAATACCAAGGATCCGGACGCACGATCAAACCGATCATCACCGCCGTCACCAGCCAGCTGCTGGACCAAATCGAAATGATGGTGGTCAGTCGGATCGACGGATACTGATTTTCGATTCGCGAGATCGCTGATAAGCCAGCGATCACGGTCATCGCAGCGGCCAGCAACATGACCGGCGGAAAACTTGCCAACGCAAAAATCTGTTTCAGCACCAAACCTAGCAACGACAACTGGACAGCCATACGAATTGCACTGACCGCGATTTTTCGGCCTAGCCCCAAACTCAATCGCCACGACATCAGCCCGTTGATGACCAGCAATCCGGCCGCAATCGCCACTTCGCCCCAAGTCAGCGTCAGATCGTTCATGCGTTCACGCTCCCACTTTCCAACCGAATCAGCTTGCTCGACACACGACTGATTTGGTCGGCGTCGTGGCTGGTCCAGATCCAAACTCGATCAACGTCCGCGTCTTTCCACTGACGAGCCAGCGTTTCAAATCGTTGCACTAGAGCCGCATCCAATGATGCGGTGGGTTCGTCCAGCAACATCACTGTCGGCGACACCAGGATCGCGCGAACAAGCGCCACTAGCTGTTGTTCGCCACCACTAAGCGTCGATGCATCCTGGTCCAAGATCGACTCGCCGCGTCCCAAACTGCTTAGCAATGCGATCGCTTTGGCCTGATTAAACGAATCTGTCGCCGATGCAAACGTGAACGGCAGTGTTAGATTCTGCAGCACCGTGCCAGGAACTAGCGCCGGACGCTGGGCGAGATACACCACGCTGCGTCGAAACATGGGAACTCGATCAACAGTCACGATTTTCCCGCGAAAGCGAATCTGGCCGTCGTCGATTGCGTCCAACCTTGCGATTGCCCGCAGCATCGTCGACTTGCCGCTACCGCTAGGCCCAACCAACCCGATCGCATCGCCAGCGACGATCAACAGGTCAACACCCGCGAGCAACGTCCGGCCGGTTTTGGTGTCGCGTCTTGTGACGTCGACCATTTCAATCACGGATTGCGTCACTTTGGTTTCAAACCTCGTGGCGTTGCAGACGCGGCTTGCGGGTCTTCCGGCCAATGATGTTTGGGATACCGGCGGCGAAGTTCTTTTCGCACATGGATGTAGGTTTCTTTCCAAAAGTTTTCGAGGTCTTCGGTGATTTGCTGAGGACGATAGTTCGGGCCCAGAAGGTGCAATTGAATCGGCACACGTCCACCGGCGATTCGTGGCGTCGTTGCCCAGCCGAACAACTCTTGGATTCGCACTTCCATCCAAGGCGTCCGGCCGTCGGCGTATTGAACCGGAAACTGGTTCCCACTTGGTACTTTTAACTTCGCCGGCGCATGGGCATCAATCAGTTGCTGCTGCCCCCACTGGTAGCGTCCTTTGAAATGATCAAGCCAAGGCGCTGAACGAAGCTGGGCAATCGAAGTCCGAGTTTGGCAAAGTCGCAGCAATACTTCTTCAACACCCGCATGATCGAGCGATGGAAGTTCCAGATCAGGCATTCGCTCAGTCAAGAACCTTACTCGCTCGATCCACGCAGCCACGTCTTTGTCTTTTGCGGGAAAAACGCTTTCCAAGTTTTGGGCCGCATGCCGAGCCAAGATGGCGGCAACCTCGGAACTCGGCTCGCACGCGATCGGCGACTCGGCCAACAACAGGTCGTCAAAGTAACGCCGCCGTCTGGCAACCACTGCCTTCAACGATGGATTGAAAAACGGCTCATCGACTTCGCGGACCGATTGATCGTCCAGCCAATCCCCATCGACGACCGACGCTGCCCGTACTGACGCCTCAGTGCCTTTGGCGTCGACGTCAATGCATAAAAACAATTCGCCGTGGCGACAGGCCGACGAACGATCCAGCTTCACCCCCCGACCTCCCACCATCAAACCGCGATCGTCGCCCGGGTTTCGTCGCCGGGCAACGCGATCGGGATAGGCCGCCAATAACGCTCGCTTGAGCGAATCGCCGGCCGATTCCGTTGTGTCCGGCGTCTGCTCTGCGCCCACCATCCGCTCGATTTGCTTGGCGATCCTCAGCACATTCTTCGCCGCCGGGACGCTTTGCACTGCCGACGCATCGCCACGCTGGAACCGACGCATGCGGTCAACACGATCCGAAACGTCGCAGTCGGACACCGTTGTTCCCGACGCTACCGCAGACCCGCGAAACGGATCTCGTTCGGTCAACAGCGACGCTGCGATCGAGGCATCGGCGACGACCCAGCGTTGGGCGGCTTCGATCATGAAACGCGCCAGTCGCGGATGCAATGGTAACGCCGCCATTCGTTTTCCAATCGAAGTAATATTGCCATCATCGTCGATCGCACCGAGTCGCTGCAGCAAGCGTGTTGCAACATCAACCGACTCGGTTGGCGGCGGAGTCAGCCACGGGAATGCCGCCACGTCTTTCTCGCCCCATAACGCCAACGTCAAGACAGCCCCCGACAGATCGCCTCGCTGGATCTCAGGTGTATCTTCTTGTCTTCGGGATCGATGCGACGCGTTTGGCCACAACCGAAAGCAGACGCCGGGCTGAGTCCGACCAGCACGACCGGCTCGCTGATCCGCCGATGCCTGGGAAATCGGTTCGAGCATCAATTTCGGCAAACCAACCTGGGAATCAAAACGCATCACGCGAGCCACGCCAGTGTCGATGACGGCCGTGACACCAGGAATGGTGATCGATGTTTCGGCAACGTTGGTCGACAGGACGATCTTGCGAACCGATGACTCCGACAACACCGCGTCCTGATCATCGGGCGAAAGATCACCGTAGAGTTCTTGCACCATTGCGCCACGACTGATGCCCCGCTGCTCGATCAACCGTTTCGCGGCATGAATCTCGCCGACGCCCGGCAAAAAAACCAACACGTGACCATCGGTCGCTTGAAGTGCATCGGGCAACGCGCCGGCAACTTGGTCAGCGATGCGATCGCGTGACAGCATTTTCGCATACCGGACGTCGACCGGAAACGCTCGACCCTCGCTGGTCACGCAAGTTGCATCACCCAAGAAATCCGCGATCGGCTGGGGATCAAGTGTCGCAGACATCACGATCAAGCGCAGTTCGGGTCGCAGCGTCGTCCGGATCCGCTGCAGCATCCCGAGCGCAAGATCAAGTTCCAAACTTCGCTCATGAAATTCATCGAGCATCACACATGACACATCATCCAACAGCGGATCGTCTTGCAGTCGGCGAATCAAAATCCCTGTCGTCATCGCGATCAAGCGAGTTCCGCGCGTGACTCGTTTGTCAAAACGGACTTGGTACCCAACATCCTCACCAAGCGACGTCCCAACCAACCGCGCAAGCCGCGCCGCCGCTGAACGAGCCGCCAATCGCCGCGGCTGGATCAACAAGATCTTTCCATCGCCGCAAATCGACCGAGCCAACAAGCGTGGTGGGACTCCCGTCGTCTTACCGGCCCCCGGCGGTGCCTTCAGCACGACCGACGATCCGGCCGACAACGCCGATTCGATTTCCGGCAAGCAATGCGATACAGGCAGCACAGATTCGATCGGCGGGTTCACGCGTCGCTCGCTCGATGAAAGTTTGAAATCACGCTGCTTGCCGTAGATTGGTGAACCACGACAATTCACCCCCAAAGTCCGACAACACGCCGGGGCTCGCGGATTAGAAGGCATCGAACGTCGCTGGGCACATCATACCGACCGGCTCGGTTACGAGACATCGGCAGCAAATTCGCCAGCCCCCCCCCGAAAGCTGGCACGGCTTTCACGATTGTGCCATCCAGCAGCCAATCAACTTGGGGGGGATCCCAAGCTCGGATACGGTAAAAAGCTGGCGGAGACAAACGCTATCAACCGCAAAAAGCACCGTGTTTGAGCGACATAGAGCGGTTTCCAACACCACAAACAGCACCGAATGGGCAACCCACCGGAGGATGTGAATTTTGTGTGAACGACCATTCTTTGACCACACCGATCCCGTTACAACCGCAGGACCAGGGACGGGAAGGAATTCCGGTAAGGACGTCGAAATGACAAAACACACTCTCCGCACCCGCGAGTCTTAACTCAATGCTCTGTCGTCTTGCCTTCCCGTTTGTCGCCATCACGGCTCTCGCCGCGGCGATCGCCGGCTGCAGTTCATCAACGTCATCTGGTTCCGTTGAAAGCATCAAACTGCAAGGTTCGGGTGCTAGTTTCCCAGCGCCGCTCTATGGTCGCTGGTTCAAAGAATACAGCGGTGCGGTCAACGGCGTAAGAATCGACTACCAAGCCAAAGGTAGCGGCGGCGGCATCAAAGACTTCATCGAACACACCGTCGACTTTGCAGCCAGTGATGCGGCGATGAATGACGAAGAAATTGGCCAAGTCGATGGCGGCGTTGTCTTACTGCCAATGACCGCGGGCAGCGTCGTGTTGGCGTACAACTTGCCCAAACTGAAATCGCCACTGAAGCTTTCGCGTGAAGCTTACGTCGGTATTTTCCTGGGCAAGATTTCCAGCTGGGATGACGCCGCGATTGCCAAATCAAACGACGGCGTTGAACTGCCCAAGTTGCCGATCACCGTCGTGCAGCGAGCCGACAGCAGTGGCACGACGTTCGTGTTCACCAACCACTTGTCCGCCGTTAGCGAAGAGTTCAAGAACGGCCCCGGTGTAGGCAAGAGCGTCAACTGGCCCAGCAGCGACAAGTTTATCGCCGCCCCCAAAAATGACGGCGTCACCGCAACCATCAAGCAAACGCCCGGTGCGATCGGTTACATCGAATTCGGTTTCGCCGATCAAGCCAAGTTGCCAATGGCAAATCTAGAAAGCAAGGCGGGCAAGTTTGTTTCGCCGTCGCTGGACAACGCCAAGGCGGCACTCGCTGGCGTTGAAATGCCTGCCGACATGCGAGCTTGGTTGCCGGACCCAGAAGCCGATTCGGCTTACCCGATCGTCAGCTACACATGGCTATTGTGCTACCCCAAGTACGAGGACACCGCCAAAGCAGACGCACTAAAAGAAATGATCATTTGGTGCTTGAACGAAGGACAAAACTCGAGTGCAGAAATGGGCTACGTTCCTCTTCCTGCGAACGTCGTCGAAGCAGTGACTGCGAAACTTGATTCGATCCAATAGCCATCATGAACCACACGCTTCCAAGCGAATCCGAGTTCGGCGGCGAGGCTTCGATCTCGGCGCCGCCTTCGAAATTCGACGTGTTCGCCGATCGTGGCTTTCGATCGGCGACGGCGATGTTTGCTTGGCTGACCGTGGCGTTGGTTTTCTTGATTGTGTACGAAGTCGGCGGCAGCGCCATGCCGGCAATCCAAAAACACGGTGTTGGTTTTCTAACGACACAGACATGGGATCTGCAATCGGAACAGTTCGGCGTGTTGCCTGAAATTTGGGGCACGCTCTACAGTTCATTTCTCGCTCTGATCATTGGCGGCTTCTTTGGTATCTCGATCGCGATCTTTTTGACGCAAGACTTTTTGCCGCGAAAGATTGAATGGGCATTTAAGAATATCGTCGAACTGCTAGCCGCGATCCCAAGCGTTGTGTACGGACTGTGGGGTATCTTTGTCGTGATCCCGATGCTTCGTCCGACGGCGACTTGGCTGCACGAAAACCTGGGCTGGATTCCATTCTTTGGGACATCCCTGTCAGGTCCAGGAATGTTGCCGGCGGCGTTGGTGCTTGCGATCATGATTTTGCCGACCGTCTCGGCGATCTCTCGCGATTCGCTGAACAACGTTCCCAACCGATTGAAGGAAGCGGCGGTCGGTTTAGGGGCAACCCGATGGGAAGCGATCTTCGGCGTCATTCTGCCCACGGCATCGAAGGGCATCTTCGGCGCGCTCGTGCTTGGCTTTGGCCGTGCCTTAGGCGAAACGATGGCGCTTGCGATGTTGGTCGGAAACTCCAACCAAATGAGCATCTCCTTATTCTCGCCTGGCAACACGCTTGCAGCATTACTGGCCAACCACTTCCCCGAAGCGGGCAAGGACGAGGAGCCGGTTCTGATGTACGCCGCATTGGTGCTGCTGGCGATCACGTTGTTGGTCAACATCTGTGGTGCTTTTGTGCTCAAGCGAGCCTCTCGGCGAACGGCGGGATCTCACTGATGAACAAAGATAATCTTGAAATCACCGAACTGACCGAGGCGTTTGACGACGTCGACTTTCCACGTCTCGAACGTTCACTGCGACATCCACGCACATTGATTAGCGCAGGATTGTCGATCGCGATTGGCGTCGCGACCGTGCTCGCGTGCATACCACTGTTTAGTGTGCTGTACATGCTGATCATTCGCGGCGGCAAAAAACTGTCGACCGAACTGTTCACCCAGCTTCCGCCGACTGCATTCGAAGCGGGCGGTGGTTTTGGAAACGCCATCGTTGGAACGCTTGTCATGGTTTCGATCGCGGCCGCGATTGCGATTCCCGTCGGCGTCATGACGGCGATTTTTTTGGCCGAGTTTGGACCGCAAAGCAAGACGGCTTCGATCGCTCGGTTCTGCGCAAAAACTCTCACTGGGCTGCCATCGATTTTGGCGGGAGTGTTTGCTTACGCCGCTGTGGTTTTGGCGACGGGCAGCTACTCGGCACCAGCCGGTGGTGTGGCGTTGGCTTTACTGATGCTGCCGACGGTCATCTTGACGGCCGAAGAAGCGATGCGAATGGTGCCGGTCAAGATGAAAGAAGCGGCAATCGGCATGGGATGCACGCCGACCCAAGTGGCTTGGAAAATCGTGTTGCCAACCGCGATGCCGGGCATTTTGACGGGCGTGATGTTAGCGGTCGCACGAGCCGCCGGCGAAACGGCGCCGCTTTTGTTCACTGCGTTATTTAGCAACTACTGGTTCTTTGAAGACGGTCAGTCGCAACTGATGGAACCGACCGCATCTTTAGCAGTCTTCATTTACAACTTCTCTGGAATGCCTTTCGAGAACCAAATCGAAATGGCCTGGGCGGCCTCGCTTGTGTTGGTCCTGTTGGTGCTTGCCATCAACGTTACCGGACAACTGATATCAAGCCGCACAAAAACGCGTTAGGGAATTCCTTTTTAATGATCGCTCCGACCAAACTTGCCGCAGACGATGTGCTAGCCGACAGCAACGGCGCACCGTTGATCGATTGCAACATCAACAATCTCTACTACGGTAACTTTCGTGCCGTCCGCGACAGCCACATTCCAATCGACCGTGGCTCGATCACCGCTTTCATTGGCCCGTCGGGATGCGGCAAGAGCAGCGCACTGCGCTGCTTGAACCGGATGAACGACTTGGTTCGCGGATTCCGGCTTGATGGCCACGTCCATTTTCGTGGACGCGACATCTACCATCCACGCGTCGATCCGGTTGCCGTGCGCCGCTACATCGGAATGGTGTTTCAACAACCTAACCCGTTCGCGATGAGCATCTTCAATAATGTCGCATTCGGTCTGCGTCTGAACCGCTTTCGAGGCAACGTTGCGGCCAAGGTCGAAGAGGCACTTCGCGGCGCAGCGCTTTGGGAAGAAGTCAAGGACAAGCTGAAATCAAGCGGGCTGTCACTATCGGGTGGCCAACAACAGCGGCTCTGCATTGCTCGCGCGATTGCAACGGAACCCGAAGTCATGCTGATGGACGAACCCTGTTCGGCCCTCGACCCAATCGCAACGCGGCGGATCGAAGAACTGATGCAGGAGCTAAAAAAGAAGTACACGATCGCCATCGTGACTCACAACCTGCAACAAGCCAAACGCGTCGCCGACAAAACGGCTTTCATGTACGTTGACACTTCCGAAGGTACTCGCACGGGCTACTTGGTGGAGTTTGGCGAGACCGGACAGATTTTCGAAGACCCGGCCGAAGAAAACACCAAGCGTTACATCCGAGGCGAATTTAGCTAACCTGCGTTAACGCGAAACGCTCAATGACGCAGTGCTATCGGATCGACGAATCTTCCAGCGACGCGCGAGACTGCGGGCTTTCCCAAGTTGAAAACTCGGCCCATACCGGCAGGTGATCGGACACCTCGATCGCTTGCTCGCGAGTGATGCCAAAGATCCGCTCGATATCCATCACGCCCCAGCGACCGGTGTATTCGCCCGTAAATCGGCGATCGAACATGATGTTGTCGTACGCTTTGGTTTGACGTGTGTTGGTCATCGCGCCAGTGACGACCCAAGTCATCCCCGGCAAACGGCCAAGGTCATCAAATTCAAATTCGCTGGCGTTTAAGTCACCCAACAAGATCACGTCGTCTTCGTCCGGTCGAGCAGCCTGCATGACAGGAAACACCTGCGACAGCGCTGAAATCTCGGCGGGTACTTCGTCGGGATCGGTGTGAATGTTGACCAGCCAAAATGTGAACGCTTGGTCGGGCGACGATGTCCGGGCGCGAAAACGAGCGACAAAAGGTTCGCGGTGCAACAAATCGTTTGCATCCGTCATCGAACCGTAGGCGTACGGGTCATGTTCGATGCGAGTGGTGTCGTATACGAAAGCGTACTGTTCAGTACTAATCGTACGGCCCAAACGGGGACCGATTAGGAAGCTGTACTGGCTGCCATCGGCGTTGATCGCTTCGATAAAACGCGGCAGAATCTCATCGCTTTGCGCTCGTATTTCTTGAATCGCGACCACATCGAACTGGCGAACCGCGTCAGCCAAAACATTGACAACCTCGGGCTTGGACAACTTGCTTTCGCCAAAGACTTGAATGTTGAAGGTTGCGATCAGAATTCGATCGCTTGGCCGTCCTGTTGCTGATTGTGTGGCTGCTGACTGTGTCGACGTTGACCGAGTTGGCTGAGACTGCGCTGACGCAAGTTGCCCCTGCACTGAACGATCGGACGTCGAATCGGAGCCCGTGAGCGCGTCTACAATACGGTCTTTGAACGACGGCCTATTCGATGGTGGATTGTTTGGGCCGGTTTGCGAAGGAGATTCCTGCGACGAATCAACTTGCGATGGGCCACCTTGGGCAATCCCAGACGGGTCGGGACCTGCCTCATCACCCGCCAAGATGCTGTCAACGATGGGTCCGACGATGGGGAAGTCGCGATAGAAATAGCCACCCGCACCGCTGCCGAACGTTGTCAGCAGTAGCGTTTTGAAAATCGTCGGTAACCACGACGAACGTCGCGATCGACTATTCCTGCTTGCCACACCAGGCCTCCCTGCCTGTTGTCTTGATCCGGCCTGCCGTCCTGGCAAACAACTTTTCTGCGGCCGATTACTCGGCGAAATCCCGCTTCGAGAACGTCATCGTTCCCTAGCGACTGTGCTTCGCGACTATCGCAACGCGCCACCGCTTTTTTCCAGTGGACACTCATTCACGATGATCGAGAGTTGATCCATAGTCGCTGAGGCAACAGTGAAGCAAGGTCAGATCTTGCTTAGGTTGCCTGCCGACCTTCGGCGAAACGTTCCACGACAATCACGACAACTGCAGCGCCCAAAGCAAGCGTCACCAGCGTGATCAGGCTGCCATCCCAGTTCGCGGGTGAGACGTATTCCATGACTTGAAATTTCAGTTCTTCCGATGCCGTTTCCGAAGTCGGGCGCTGCAGCGGCCACAGCTTGCCGGCGCTGCCGATCATCAATCCCATCAACCACGCCATCGTGGTGCCGCGATGATGTTCAAGCAACCAACGCAGCACGCGTGAAAACGCCAACAATCCGATCAAGCAACCGCTCGCAAACACGGCGATCTGCGTCAGTGATTCGACCGAGAAGTTCCCCTTGGCGGCGTCTTTGATCAGACCCGTGACGCTGTGATAGACGCCTAGTAACAGCAAAACAAACGCACCGCTGATGCCGGGCAAGATCATCGCGCAGATGGCGATCGACGCCGAAAAGAACAGATACGGCAAACTCATGTTGCCGGTTCCCATGGGCAACAATGTGATCGCAATCGCTACGGCCGCGCCACACACCAGCGCAGCAATCCGGCTTGGCGTCCAGCGATCAACATAACCCTTGACGATCCAAACACTGGCCACCAACAAGCCCAAGAAAACGGCCAACGTTTCGGCCATTCGGAATTCAAGCAACCAGTGCATCAACCCCGAAAGAGTCACGATGCCAGTCGCAATTCCCAGTCCAAGTGCTGCCAGAAAACGCACGTCCAGATGCCGAGCCGCGTCGGCGAACCGTTTGTCTCTGACCAGCCCAAACAATTGGCTGTCGATGTGACTGATCGCTGTGACCAGCCGCGTGTAGTGACCCAAAATCAACGCCACTGTCCCGCCGCTGACTCCGGGCACCGTATCGGCGGCTCCCATGCAGAATCCACGAACCACGTTGATCACGTCGCCACGAACCGTGGCGGCCGGAACCGAACCACCGGCTTTGACGTGCCCCGAGCTTCCATCGCCAGACGTTTCACCAGCTGCCAACCCGTCATGTCCCTCCGTTGCGACCGATGCAAGTGGTGTATCCGTTACATCGGTGGATTTGCGGACATCAGAGCGTTCCATCAGTGCTTCCTTCGAGCGGGCCGGGCAACGATACTTGCGGCAGCGAATAAATGCGGGACATCGGTACAGCCATCGGCGACCGAGTTCAGCCACGCAACGTACAGCCACACAACATCGTCTGACCTTCCCCGAGTATCAACGACCCGTGATCGAAATTTTCATTCTTGCCGTGGTGCAAGGCATCGCCGAGTTCTTGCCAATCAGTTCGTCCGGCCACCTGGTTGTCTTGGGCGCGCTGATGGGCGAACTGAGCGAGTCGCCGACGTTAGAAGTGATTTTGCACGCCGGCACACTGGGGTCGATTCTGGTGGTTTACTGGCGACGCATCTTGGACCTGCTGACGCGCGACCGACGCGTGATCCCATTGTTAGTCGTCGGAACGATTCCCGCCGTCGTCATCGGGCTGACGATCAAGACTCAATTCGAACACATCATGCGATACCCGCTGTTGGCCAGCCTGATGTTGATTGTGACCGGCGGATTGCTGATCGTGCTGGGGCGACTGAAACCTCGTGACAGCGATTACCAGTCCATGTCACTGAAGAACGCCTTTGTGATCGGATGCTTCCAAGCCTTTGCGATCCTGCCAGGAATCAGCCGCAGCGGATCCACCATTCTGGGTGGCCGGCTGCTGGGGTTGAAAAATGAGGATTCGGTGACCTTTTCTTTCTTGCTAGCAATCCCAGCAATTCTGGGTGCAACCGTACTGACGCTTAAGGATGTGGTCGAGCAGCGAAGTGAAGGAATCCCGATGGACTTCACAGTTGCGGAGTTGGGAATTGGCGCGTTTGTGTCGTTTTTCGTGGGGATTTTCGCATTAAAGTGGCTGATTGGCTGGTCTCGCCAAGACCGCCTTCACTGGTTCGCATGGTGGTGCATACCGGTCGGAATCGCGGCCTCAGTCTACTTCGGGCGACTTGCTCTTTTTTCCTGAAACCCTTGACGGGACGATGGACGCGTGTTTAGCGTGTGGTAGAATCGACGTCACCCATAAGCGCCGTCGCACGCCTCCATTCGTACGAGTCAACCTATGTCCATGCAGCTAACCGATCGCCAACAAAATGTCTACGACATGATCCGTGGCTTGATCGTCAAACGTGGCTATGGCCCGACGGTGCGAGAAATTGGTGAACACTTTGGCATCAAGAGCCCTAACGGAGTGATGTGCCACCTGCGTGCACTGGAACGCAAAGGTCTGATTTCGCGAAGCCCGAACAAGTCTCGCGCAATCGAACTGACCCACGCCGCTGACCGCAATGGAAACTCGTTGCCGATGGCAGGAATGGTTGCCGCGGGTCCGACAACATTGGCGTTTGAACAGAACGACCGAATCGATTTCAGCGAAATGCTGTTCAAAGAAGATCGATTCATTCTGCAGGTGTCGGGTGATTCGATGATCGAAGCCCAGATTGCTGATGGCGACTACGTCGTTGTGCAAAAGCAAGAAACTGCGTTACCAGGCCAAATGGTTGTCGCGCAAACCGACGAAGGCGAAGCGACTTTGAAGTTCTGGTTCCCCGAAGGCGACCGCATTCGCTTGCAACCCGCCAATTCGTCGATGGAACCTATCTACGTCCGCAACGCAAGCGTCCTAGGTGTCGCCGTCGGCGTCGTCCGCGCTGGGCTGTAGTCCACGGTTTAAGCTGCAAAAGCTTTAGCACGAGCTCATGCCGCGTTTCTTGACTTAGTCACTCAAATGCGTCCCTGCTTCGGCGGCTAGTTGATCTTCGCCTAGCGATAGATGAATGCTGACCAATAGGTCCAGTGCTGCTTCGCGTGTGCGAAGCTTCTCGGACGCGGTCGCTAGAGTGGCATAGAACTTTGCCGTTTCTAGATGGCCGGCGTCGGCTAGCACAAACGCGAACGGTAAAATCGCTCGTTCATATTCTGCTACCTCAAAAAGCTGCTCGTAGCGTTCGATCGCTTCGTTGGGCCTGCCTTGCTGAGTCAAACAATCCGCCAACACGAACAGACTTTCGGGGTCGCTCGGCCGAAGTCGTAGCGCATCTTCCGCTGATCGCTGCGCCTCGGAAAACTTCCCGGCCCAGTGCAACACTTTCGCTAAATTGCGGAACGCAATCGCTTGATCGTCGACGTCGATAGCCCCGCGAATCGCAGCGTCCACGCGCGCCGTTGCAGTGGTGTCGGGGACCGTGCCGTCGACTTGTCCTGAACGGACCAGTGTTTCTATGATCTGGCGAGCGAACTTTCCATGCACGTCGACCGTCGGATGAACGTGATCGAGAAAATACTCGTTACCCAAACAGGAGTGCCCGTATTCGGTCTCGCACATCGTGTGCAGAAGGTCGTTGAACCGAACCAACGGGACACCGTTTTCGCTGGATACTTCGCGGACAATTTCACGGATCGCTGATGTCGCTCGCAGGGAGCAAATGTCACGGTCGATTGCGGCCAGAAATTCATCACTCGCTTCGTCAAAAAGCCCTTGCTCAAAGAACCCAGTACCACGTTCAAAATGGTCGTCATCACTTTTGAACGGCGCACAGTCTTTTTCGTTGCAGGAGGGTTCAACAAAAACAATCGCCGCGTCGGCGTGTCGAGCGATTGAAATCATGCGTTCCAAGTTGGACCGATAATGCCGCAGCACGTCGGCGGTCCAGGCGTCGTCTCTTACATAGTCGACGGGACCGACGGTGTGATTGAGCCGTTCATCAACTTCGCCTGGCAACATTTCGATCGGCGAGTCATCACGCCCGCGAACTTCATCCACTGCGTCCTGAAGCACGGCGAAGGTTCGCGTCTTTCGAAGCGCCGCATCAATCGCCAGTTTCCAACGCGGCGTTTCGATGAGCCCTGCGTAGGTTCGGCGTTCCAAAAATTCGTTATGCGCCGAATAGACAATGAAGATGTCCGGTTCGAACTGCACCAGTTCTTCCATCACCGACGCGACTCGATAACTGGCATAGCTGACTCCGCCCGCGTTGATCACCTCCCATTGATTCGATGAGCCAGTTTCAGGCAACAACTTGCGAAGGTAGCCACTGTACGAAGTCGCATCGTCGAAGGGACGCCCAAACGTTGTCGACCCACCCACACAAAAAATCCGCTTAACGCCTGTTGGCTTTTTGGCCGCGAAGGATTGCGGATTGAACAGGCGAAGTTTTTCCGGCGCGGTGACCATCAAAACCTGCCCCTGTTCGTCGATTGACTCTTTCATCAACGGAATCTGCGATGAAAAACCGACGTAGGGATCTTCCAGGACTCGATCTTTCGGCAGACCTAGGACAGCCAAGCCGATTTCGATCATGCCAAAGAAAGCTACAACGGTTGCCGCGGCAAAGCATGCTTTTTTGCGCCACGTCAAATTCAAACGTCCACCCAACGCCTTTCGCGATGACTGGCCAACACGGCTTCACATAGCCGAACTTCGCGATCGCCATCGGTAAACGTTGGAAACGGAGCAGTGGCGGCGAAGTCGCCGGCGGCAATGTAGCCATAAAACGTCCGAAACATCTGCTTGAAGGTGTCCGGGAACCCTTCGTTGTGCCCGCCCGGATACTGCGAAATCCCGGCGGCCGAATCGCTCATCAACGCAGGATCCCGAATCAACGTTTCACTGGCTCGATCCCGGTTGCCGATCCACAAATCGTTCGGCGATTGGCTGTTCCAGGCCAGCGACTGTTCGGTGCCACCGATCTCGAACTGGCACATGTTTTTGCGTCCGGCCGTCGTTTGCGAAACCCAAAGACATCCGTTTGCACCGGAGTCGAGCTGCAGCATCACGGTACCGCAGTCTTCGGTATCAACGCGGACCGATTCCGTTGGCGGATTCGCCGCTGATTTCGCAGCTCCCGAGAACGTTTCGGCGCCGCCGATTGGGCGTAGGCGATTCGGATGCACTGTTCGTAAGTCCGCCATCACCGAAACGACTTTGCGTCCGGTCACGAACTGCACCAAATCCAGCCAGTGGGTGCCAATGTCCGCGACAGCTCGCAGTTCACCGCCGGCCTTCGATTCGACTCGCCAGTTGTAGTCGGTCGGACGCAGCAACCAGTCTTGCACGTACGATCCGTGAACGTGCATCACTTCACCGATCGATCCAGCAGCGACTCGCGACGCGGCTTCGTGACAGAGCGGATAGAACCGAATGTTGTACGCCACGCCGGCAACGCAGCCACTTTTGGCCGCAATCTGCAAAAGCTCGGCTGTTTGCGACGAAGTCATCGCCAATGGTTTTTCGCACAAGACATGGCGGCCCGACCGCAGCACCGCCGCGGCTTGTTCGAAATGCAGCTCGTTAGGCGTGGCGATATGAACGGACTGGACTTCGTCATCGGCTAGCACATCCGCCAGCGAGGCGTAACCTTTGGGAAGCCCCAACCGGGCTGCGGAAGCTGCTGATTTTTCGGGCGACGAACCGACGATCCCCGTCACGATCTGGCCAGCCCGGCGTAGGGCTTCGACGTGGACGGGACCGATAAATCCGGTGCCGACGACGGCAACTTTCAATGCGTTCATGGTGAGAGGTTGGTTGCAGTTTTTCAGGGTGAATAGCGGCGGTCGATTCACTGTAGCGGCCGAACTTTGCAATGCAACTGACGGGCCCCCATGCCCCCTCGCCACTGGCATCTGATTGCCTTCCCGCTATGCTTGGAAGATCGCTAGCGTGGCCTAAGAAAGACCCGCCGGCGGAGTCACCGTTTCAACGCTTGAGGTTTCGTTTTTCCATGTCTTCACCGATCACTTCGCCCGCCACTTCCACCGAAAAGACAGTCCCATTCACCAAAGCTCAGATCGACGAGATCCGCAAAACTCACCCGACTCCGTTTTACCTGTACGACGAAGCGGCGATCCGGGCCAATGTTCGGGCTCTCAATGAAGCCTTTTCGTGGTGCCCCGGGTTTCGTGAATACTTCGCGGTCAAAGCGACGCCGAACCCGCGACTGCTGCAAATTTTGATGGAAGAAGGCTGCGGCGCCGATTGCAGCAGCCTTGGCGAACTGTTGCTGTGTGAACGCGTTGGCATGACGGGCGAGAAAGTCATGTTCACGTCCAACAACACGCTGGCCAAGGACTACCAGAAGGCTCGCGACCTGGGTGCGGTCATCAACCTGGACGACCTGACTCACGTCGAATACCTAGACGAAAACGTTGGCACGCCCGATCTGATCTGTTTCCGCTACAACCCGGGCCCGCTGCGTGAGGGCAACGTCATCATTGGCAAGCCCGAAGAAGCCAAATTCGGATTCACTCGCGAACAACTGTTCACCGGATATCGCCAAGCGTTGGAAAAAGGCGCGACGCGATTTGGCCTGCACACGATGGTCGCCTCGAACGAATTGAACCCCGAATTCTTCGTCGAAACGGCCGTGATGCTGTTCGAATTGGCGATCGACTTGCACAAGGAACTGGGCATCAAGTTGGAATTCGTCAACCTGGGTGGCGGCATGGGCATTCCCTATCGCCCAGGCGAAATTGCACTGGATTACGAAGTCATCGGCAGCGGCGTGAAAGCCGCCTATGACCGCTTGATCGGCGGCACTGAACTCGACCCGCTAACGATTTACTTGGAAAATGGCCGAATCATCACGGGCCCGTATGGATACCTGGTCACCGAAGTGGTGCACGCTAAGAACACTTACAAAAACTATGTCGGCGTCGACGCTTGCATGGCAAACCTGATGCGTCCGGGCATGTACGGCTCGTACCACCATATGTCGATCTTGGGCAAAGAATCCGCACCGCATGATTTGAAGGCCGACGTGGTCGGATCGCTATGCGAGAACAACGACAAGTTTGCGATCGACCGCCAACTGCCGCAGGTCGAGCGGGGCGACGTGATGATCATTCACGACGCGGGGGCCCACGGCCATTCAATGGGTTTCCAGTACAACGCGAAACTTCGCAGCGCTGAACTGCTGCTAGGTGCCGACGGCAATGTTGAGCTGATCCGCCGCGCGGAAACGATGGACGACTACTTCGCAACGCTTAACTTCTAAGACTGCAGAACCCCGTTGGGGGTTTGCGACTTGGGCAACGACAGAAATCCAGGGCACGCCAACGCTGCGCGGGCGACCCTGGCCTTGGAATCAACACCGTTAGCGTATGCACTATGCCTTTGGCGTAGGTACTCTGGTCGGCGCATAAAAAAACCGCGACCTGGTTTACTGACCAGCCGCGGTTCTTTTGATTCGTTGAAGCCGTTTGGCTTACCAAGCGAAGTGAGCGAATGCCTTGTTAGCATCAGCCATACGGTGCGTGTTTTCGCGTTTGGTGTAGGCGACGCCTTCCTTCTTGTACGCTGACATCAATTCGTCAGCCAACTTCAGGTGCATCGGGCGGCCTTTTTTGTCCCGCACAGCGGTCAACAACCAACGGAACGCCAAGCTTTGCTGACGAATGCGGTTGACCTGCATCGGCACTTGGTAGCTAGCACCACCGACTCGCTTGCTGCGAACTTCGATGTACGGCTTGATGTTTTCAATCGCTGCTTCGAAGACTTCGATCGAGGTCAGATCCGCGATTTCGCCACGGCGACCGATTTCGTCGAGTGCGTCGTAGAAAACTCGAGTTGCGGTCGACTTTTTACCGTCTAGCATGAGGCAGTTGATGAACTTACCGGCCAGTTTCGAATTGTGCCGCGGGTCGCCTTTAAGCTGCGTGCGGCTGGATGTGATACGTCCCATCGATGACTTCTATTACTTTGATGAAGGTTGTTTTGCGGTTGGCAGAGATCGTTTGCGGGCATATCCCGCGTGAAACGACTATTTTTTCTTCGCACCGTAACGGCTGCGAGACTGCTTGCGACCATCGACGCCCAATGCATCGCGTGAACCGCGAACGACTTGGTAGCGAACACCCGGCAAGTCACGAACACGACCACCGCGAATCAGCACGATCGAGTGCTCTTGCAAGTTGTGCCCTTCGCCTGGGATGTAAACCGTGACTTCTTTGCCATTGCTCAAACGAACCCGCGAGATTTTTCGCAGAGCCGAGTTCGGCTTCTTGGGGGTCATCGTCCGAACTTGCAAACAAACGCCCTGCTTTTGCGGGCACTTTTCCAGCACCGGCGACTTGCTTTGGGTCTTTTTCAGTTTGCGTCGTTTACGGACGAGTTGATTGATCGTTGGCATAAAAAATGAATGGATACGGCTTTGCAGGAAAACGCGGCCAGACCTCGGCGGCGAATCGGCAAAGTATCGCCATCAAGAAATATCTGTCAATAGCTGACAGCGGTTATCTGGGAGTTGAGCCGAATTGGATGCGAAATGCGTCCCGATGCTTTCACCAGCCTCACTAGCCCGGTGGACACGAGATCACTGTTTTACCCCCGAAAATGATTTGTCTGATATTTCAAACTTTTCTCTGGCAAATCAGGCGGGAATGCGTCCGAGTCTTCGCCTAGTCACTTCGACGGCATGACGTCTGAGGCGAAACGCCCAATTCCCTAACCATTTTTGATCAATTCTTATCTCTGAACGTCTTAACTCTGAACGAAGGAACCATTAGCGTGAATCTCACTTTGGCACCTGTCTCTCAAACCCGCCCCACTGTCGAAGCAAAGCCAGCGTCTTCTGTTTCTGCACCTGCCAAGTCCGCACCCACTAAGCCTGCACTGGCCGACGTGGTTGCCGCGATCATCGGCGACGCTGGCTCGAATTCGCTGAAGTATGTGTTGCGAAGCAATACGCATCACGACGGCGAATAAGCCGGCTTTCAGCTTAGCGATTGAGTTTCACCAGATCGGCGTACCGGACTCCGTTGCCGCCGAACAGATCCAGAGCACTGCCGACGGTCACGTCGATTGCTCCACCGCTAGACTTCGAAATTTGTTGGACGTCGCCCATCGTGGCGACTCCGCCGGCATAGGTCATTGGGATCGCCACATCGCTGGCGGTCGCCCAGCGACCAAGCTGCTGGACCAATTCGTAGTCAATTCCCTGGCATAATCCTTCGACATCGGCGGCATGGATCAGAAACTCCGCTCCGTAGACGGCCAATCGGTCCAAAGACTCGGGCGTGATTTCGATTTCAGTGATCGTCTGCCACCGATTCATCGCGACTCGCCAGGTCATTGACTCCGCACCGGAAACTCGCCGACAGCTAAGGTCCAGGACAATCCGGTCACGACCGATGCACTGAACGAGTTCTTTTAAGCGGTTTTCGAGCAGGTTCCCAACGGCGTCGAACAGCCAACTGGTCACGATCACATGGCTGGCGCCGGCCTCGATCCACTGTTTTGCATTGTCGACCGTGATTCCGCCGCCAATTTGCATTCCGTCCGGATAAGCCGCCAGCGCCTCGGTGGCTGCTTGGTCGTTTCCGGGCCCCAGCTTGATGATGTGGCCACCGGTCAGCCCGTCGTCCCGGTACTTGGCTGCGAACCAGCCCGCGGGTTGGTCGGCGACGTAATTTTCGACGAGCATCTCCGCTGGTTTTTCGATCGGGCCACCGCCCTGGTCCCGCAGCGAACCGCCGACAATCTGTTTGACGCGGCCATCGTGCAAGTCGATGCAGGGGCGAAATTTGGTCACAAGTGCCCTAACAGGTTTAAGTGGACTGATCTGGTATAAATGAGTTGGCTCTAGCGATTGGCCCAACACCTTATCATTTGAACACGACTTTGATGCCTGCCAACCGACCCCTCGATCCGAAACTGACCTCGCTGTTGGAAAACCTGCGGGGACGGGTTCGCCGCTATGTGGTTTGGGATTCAGCCCTGGCGATCGCGGCAGTGATCCTGGCCGCGTTTTGGATTGGCCTGGCGCTCGACTATCTGCCCGTCCAGCTTGGCGGCACCGAGATGCCTCGGTTAGCCCGAATGTTACTATTAGCGGTGGTCGCCGCGGTCGTGATCGCCATTACCGCGTTGATGCTGGTTGGGCGTTTGCGCCGGCCGCTGCCGGACGACAGCTTAGCGCTGCTGGTTGAACGTCACCATCCGACTCTTGGCGGCCGATTGGTCACGGCCGTTCAATTGAGCCGCCCTCGGCGTGAAGGCGACTCGCACTCAGCCGCATTGCTGAATCACGTGCACCGCGAAGCGGCTGCAGAAATCGACAAAGTCGACCCGGGCAAAGTATTTCGCTGGCAACCGCTGGTTCGCAAAGCGATGGTAGCGGGACCGCTGGCGATCCTATCGCTGGGGCTGCTGATCATCAGCCCCTCGTCGTTCGCGCGTGCCGCTTCGCGGTTGACGCTGCTGTCGGATGAACCGTGGCCTCGGCGGGCTCACTTGGAAATGGTCGGCGTCGAGCTGCCCATCGTGACCGCCGTCGAAAGCGATATATCGGCGCCTAAATTGATCGAGTTCAACGACGCCAAAACCGTTCGATTGCCCCGTGGCAGCAATCCAACGCTGCGGATTCGGGCCGATGCCGAGACGTCTGAATTGCCGATCGTTTGCATCGTCTACTATCACACCGACGGCGGAACTCGCGGCCAATCCAATATGCGCCGAGTGGGACGAATCACCGACGGTTACCAATCGTTCGTGTTGGACGGACCGCCGCTGACTGGGCTTAGCGAGTCGATGACGCTTGACGTTCGCGGGCTGGACGACCGACTGGACGACTTTCGGATCGAAGCGATCACGCCGCCCGCACTGACCGAAATGAAAGTGTCGGTGCGATATGCAGACTATCTTCGCGGCGAAGGCAGCGGCGACGTTGACCTGGAAACCGATTACCAATCGGGACTTCGCATCAGCGAGGGCAGCCAGGTGACGATGGTGGCGACATCCAGCGAACCGCTGGGCGATACCGAAGTGGTGCTAAAGACGGTGACCGACAAACCTCAACCGTTCACGCTGGCCTATTCGGACGACCGCCGCCAACTGAGGCTGACGATGGACAACTTCGACGCCGCCACGACGGTGTCGTTGGTTCCGGCCGATGCGGATGGCATTTCGGCACAAGCGCCGTACCGATACTTCCTTGGCGTCGTCTTGGACCAACCGCCCGAATTGGAAATGCGATTGTCCGGAATTGGAAGCGCCGTCACCCCAATCGCTCGCATTCCAGTCACAGCCACGGTGGTTGATGATTACGGAGTCGAACGGCTGACCATTTCAGTGACCCCTTCAAAAGGGGAAGATGCTGAAGCCGGCGCAGACGATACCGAAGCGGCCGGTTCGAAAACCGCCAGCGTGTCGCCGAAACTTTCGCGCGACGGCGAAGCTAAGACCGAACTAGATTTACGCGACCTCGTTGCCGACGGCAGCTTGCCCGAACTGGTCCCCGGCGGTGCGATCAACGTGATCGGTGAAGCGAGCGACCTTTACGACTTGGCCGGTAAACACCTGACTCGCGGCGAAGTCTTTCGGTTGGAAGTGGTCACGCCCGAGCAGTTGCTCGCCCGTCTGGAACGAAACGAACTGGCGCTGCGATCTCGATTGGAACAAACCATCGACGAGACGCGAAATCTGCGAGAAACGCTGAACCTGCTACGCCGCGGTTTCAACGAAGACGAAAGCAACCTCGACGAAACCGAACAAACGCGACAACAACAGATCCGCCGCCTACGAACCCAACAAAGCGGCTTGCAGGCGAGCAAGACTTCCGAGGAACTCTCCGGGATTGCCGAATCGCTGGACGACATCTTGCGAGAAATGGTCAACAACCGAGTCGACTCGCTGGACCGTCAAGAACGTATCGGCGAAGGCGTCCGCGATCCGCTGCGATTGATCGTCAACGAACCGTTGGCAAGATTGCGGGATCAAATCATCGACATCGAACGCAGCGTCAACGATTCGGCCGATGCGATGGCGAAAACCACGGTTTCGATCGAAACGGCCGACGAAGTGATTGCTCGATTGACCGAAGTGCTCGACAAGATGCTGGACCTGGAAAGCTATAATGAGATCCTGGACATTGTTCGCGAATTGATCGAGGACCAGGACGAACTGCTGAAGGACACCAAGGACGAGCGGAAGAAGCGAGTGCTGAACCTGTTTGATTGAGTTGTGAGCTCGAGCTGTTTGTTTGAGCTTCAGTGTGCCTTTGCGGCGGCTTTATTCCAACCGAGAAACGAAGCGGACGATGCGATACCTACTGACCATGCTGATCGGATGCTGCTTGCTGGCGGCTGGACCATCGCGCGCCGACGAATCGCCGCTGTCCCAACGCCAAACCGGCGTCGCTGAACGCTACCAGCGACTGGAAGAACTGCTGCTGAGACTTGCGGACGTTGAAGCGACCGAGAACCCAGAGCGATCGGCGCTACTGCGTCGAGCAGCTCGCCAATCACGTGACAAGTTTGTGCTCGAACGTCTGCGAGGCGCATCGAAGTCGCTGGAAAGCCAAGAGTTCCAAAAAGCCGTTGACGCTCAAACCACGGCAACCGAAGAACTGGCGTCGCTGATGAAGCTGCTATTGAGCGAAGATCGATCGAAGCGAATCCGTGACGAGAAGGAACGCTACACCAAATTGATCAAGGACCTCAAACGGAATCTGAACAATCAGCGCAGCACCCGTGCCCGCACCGAAAACGGCGCGGACATCAACGAAGTCGAAAAGGAACAGAAGGCGGTCACAGAGAAAAGCCAGGAACTGAACAAGCAGATGGAGGAAGAGGAAAGCGAGAAGGAAAAGTTCGGCGATAATCGCGAGAGCGAAAACTCCAGCGACAAACAAGAAAGCGACGCGGAAGAAAACGATAACAGCGAAAAGCCATCGGACTCCGACGCGAAACCTTCCGATTCCGAATCAAAACCATCCGAATCGAAACCGTCGGACGCGCAACCATCGGATTCCAAACCTAGCGAGTCAAAACCATCTGACTCCAAGCCAAGCGAATCAAAGCCATCGGATTCAAAATCGTCCGAATCGCAGCCGTCTGACTCAAAACCGTCCGAATCGAAACCATCGGATTCCGGTGAATCGCAGCAATCGAAGGCACCGCAGCAACCACCGACCGCTGAACAGGAAGTGCAGAAGCAGCTTGAGCAGGCCATCGAAAAGATGAAACAGGCCGAAAAAGAACTCGAAAACGCGAAACGCGACGAGGCGACTGAAAAACAACGCGAAGCCGAAGAGAACTTGCGAGCGGCGATCGACCGGCTCGAGCGAATCCTGCGACAACTTCGCGAAGAAGAACTTCAGCGGGAACTCGCCAAGCTGGAAGCTCGTCTAAGAAAAATGGCAGCGATGCAGACCAAAGTGCTCGAGGACACCGTCTCGTTGGCGGCCACACCGACGAGCCAGCGGAGTCGTCAAACGGATTTGAAAGCCGGTGATTTGGCGTTCGAAGAAAAGAAAATCACGATGGAAGCCGACCGAGCGATGCTGCTGTTGCGAGAAGAAGGCTCAAGTGTCGCGTTCCCCGAAGTCGTTTTGCAAATTCGCAGCGATACCGCGAGAGTGGCCCAGCGGTTGGCCGAAACCAAGATCGACGCGGTGACTCAGGGGATCCAGAACGACATCCTGGCGGCACTTGGCGAGATGATTGAAGCCCTACAGAAGGCACAAAGGGACTTAGAAAAGCAAAAACAGGAACAAGGCGAAGGCCAAGCCGGGCAATCCGGACAAGGAGAACAACCGTTGGTCGAGGCTTTGGCGGAGCTAAAATTGATCCGAACGATGGAGACTCGGATTAAATCCACGACGAATCGCTATTCGAGCCTGCTAGAATCAGGTGAGTCGTCGGGTGACGAGGTGCTGCCGCTTTTGCAGGACCTTTCAGAGCGACAGAATCGTCTTTACCGAATCACCCGAGATTTGGTATTGAAACGGAATCAGTAACCGTGAGGTGAATGTGAATCGATTGACGTCAGTGCCGTACGGCTCGTTTCAACGTCTCTGCCGAATCCAAGCGATGGTCTTCATCGCGATTGCGGCCACGCTTGGTTCTCATCTGCAGGTCGCTTCGGCCCAGAACAGTGCGGCCCAGAACAGTGCGGCTCAGGACGGTCTCAAACGCAAAGCCAGCTGGAATCGCTTCGATGCGGCTTCGATGGCTCAAATGATGCGATCGTCGATGGACGAATTCGGCGTCACGCCTGACGCAATGGACCGCGCAGCCGAAGACTTCCTGAACGCGATCGAATCCGATGACGCCGACCCGCTGGACGCATTCGTGAAAGTCACCAGCCGGATGATCCCCGTGATCGGCGAATTGGTGTCGGTTTCCAACCAGAACATTTCCGTAGCGGCCGCCTCGGTCGACCCCAGCACGCCGACGTACGGCGCGATCGAATCTTTGCCCAAATCGATGCGAATGACGCTGCGGACCTGGCTGGGACGCGAACTTGTCCGCGCCCGACTTTACGACGAAGCCCTACCAGTGATCGCCGAAGTCGATCCCGTCGAATCAATCGACCCAGCGGCTGCGTTGTATTACCGCGGCGCTTGCTACCACGCCTTGATGATGAAGAAAGAGGCGCTTGCCGACCTGCGACGCCTGCTTGAGAACAAAGACCAAGCCCCTGTCCGGTTCACACGCACGGCTCAGTTGATGGTTGCCGACATCAAGGGGCTCGAAGAAGACTCGCTGGACGAGATTTCGCGATTGATGACCGACGTGACTCGGCGTCTGGACCTGGGTCACACGTCTGAAACGACCGAAAAGCAAGAACAAAAGATCATCGACAAGCTGACCAAACTGATCGAAAAAATTGAAGAACAGCAGAAACAGCAACAACAGCAGCAGCAACAACAATCTGGCGGAAACCCCAGCGGCGGCGGTGCTCAGGGCAACCCAATGGAGGACAGCAATATTGCTGGTGGCGGTGGCAATGGCGACGTTGACCGCAAAGGAATCGACGCCAAAGACGGTTGGGGCAACCTGCCACCGGCCGAGCGAAACCAGGCATTGCAGCAGATCAGCCGCGACCTGCCGACGCACTATCGCGAAGCCATCGAGGCTTACTTTCGCAAATTGGCGACCGATGGAGCCTGAAAACGGGTTCCGGCGGCGGACAAAGGCAAATCGATCGACCGCCATTTCGCAATGGTCATTGAACGCTATTGCTTTTGCGGCTATCTTCGCACTCTTCCCAAACGTGCCTTAGGCTGCGCCCGTATTGACGGGCTTTGATATCAGCAGCCGTAACGCCGGCACATGTCCACTGCGACCCGATCGGGCACGTCCATCGGTCGTCCCCCCCGGGACTCACCAGGTAAAGAGAACGACTCAGTATGAGCGTCGATTTAGAAGCAATTGCCCAACGCGGGCATTGTGAAATTTCAAGTTTGCGTTTGGCACTTCCACTCCTTGAACAAGGATATACGCCGCCATTTTTGGCGCGTTATCGTCGTGATGAACTCGGCGGCTTGGACGAATCAAGCCTTTGGGGGCTTTCGGCGGCTGTCCAGACGGACAAGCAAATCGTCGAACGACGCGAGAGTCTGCAAACGATCTGGGAGGCCACGTCGCTGCAAGATCCTGCGATCGGCCATGCGATCAACAAGGCAAATTCGCTGCGAATGCTGTCTCGACTGTCACGCCGACTCAAGCACGAAGCCAGTGAAACGCCGTCCGATGCGACTCGTTTAGCGGTTCGGGTTCTGAACCCCCGCAAGGGCGACAGCAGCGACTTCGCCGAGATCGCCGCCATGGTCGATGGCATCCAAAGCGTCGATGCTGCCTTCGATGATCTGGACAACGCGCTGGTTGAACGACTCGCTGGTGATCCGCGAATCATTAGCGCCGCGGTCCGTTGGTTGGCCAAGAATGCTCGCATCCATATCGCCAAGATCAGCGACCCGCACGTCGCAGGTGAAGACGACGCCGAAGCGGCACCGAAATCAAAGAAGAAGAAAAAGAAGGGTCCTAAGACCGATGCGACTGCAACGCCTGATGCGACTGTGGCGCCCGATGCGACTGCGGCCCCGGACGCCGCGACTGCGGATTCAGCCGACGTAAAAGCAACCGATGCCGAAGGCGCCGATGACGCTTCCGCTGCGACGGAAGTGGCTGCGACGGAATCGCCCGCCGCAGTTGTTGATGCAACAACCGCTGTTGAAACGCCGACCGCTGAAACGCCGGCTACCGAAGCAGAAACGACCGCACCGGTTGCGGAATCACTTGCTACTGCAGAAGAAACACCTGCAGTCGTCGCCCCTACAGCAGAGACTCCTGCAACCGAGACTCCTGCAACCGAAACTCCTACAGCCGACGCTCCCGCAGCCGACGCCAAGCCGGAACTTGAGATTCCTGCTTTTTCAGCGGACGATTCCGATAAGGACGCTACGAACGACAAGGCGAAGGCGACCGCATCGGTCAACAACGCCAAGCCGGCCAAGAAACCTAAAAAAGTCTCTCCACGCCAGCGCCGCCGCCGATGGCTCGTTGGCGTACTGAAGCCACTGCAAGGCAAACGCTTCACGTCTGACAAACTCAGCTCGTTCCAACTGGTAATGCTTGGCCGTGCTCTGCGCAGCCAAGTTGCCGAATGTGGATTTGAATACGACGCTGGCAAATTGGTTGCTGAATTGCAACGAACCGCCGCCGGATTCAATCACCATCTCGAGGACCGAATGCGGGACATTGTTCTGCAGAACGAAGCCAGCATTCGCGAAGCTGCCGAAATCGCGTGGTGGGACGACGTCCAAGAACGAGCTTCGGCTCGATTGGTCACGATCACCGCTGACCACTTGCGCCGCCAAGTCAATCGAGGCAGTGTCGACGCCAAGGTCGTCATGTCGATCGATGCCGTCGGTCCTCGCACCGCAGCAACAACGGTGGTTTCGGCTGACGGACGTGTGCTGCGCACCGAAGACCTGCCGTGCCAATTGTCAGCTTCCCAGCGTGGCCAGGCGGTCGCGCGGATGGGCGAACTGATCCACACTTATCACGTCGACTTGATCGTGATCAGCAACGGGCCGGCGCGACGTGCAACGATGATCGCGTTGGGCGATCTGATCGCCGCATCGCCTGAAAAATCGATCCGCTGGACGCTTGCGGACCGCAGCGGAGCCGACGCGTACTCGGGCAGTAGCGTGTCGGACCAAGAAATGCGTTCGACGCCGCGACGTTTCCGATCGGCCGCTTGGTTGGCTTTTTCAGTGCTACAGCCGGCTCAGTCGCTGGCCAAGGTTGATCCGCTGAAACTGCGACTCAGCTCGTTCCAACGCGAACTCGCCGATGAAGCTCTCAGCGAAACGCTGGAAAACGTGATGATCAGTGGTGCTTCTCGAGGCGGAGTCGATGCAAACTCGGCACCGCAATCATGGCTGCGTCGTCTGCCTGGCGTGACACCCGAAGTCGCTGCAGCAATCGATGCCGCTCGTCGCCAATCGCTATTCAGTTCACGAGACGCGATCAGTGAAATTGCGAACTGGCCAAGCGCCGTTGAAAGCCGTCAATCGCTGCCGTTCTTGCGAGTCTTCGGCAGCCCCGAAACTCTTGACGGTACGCTGATCCACCCCGACGATTACCCGCTGGCGAAGAAACTAGCGACCACGTTGGCGATTGAACTGCCACCGGCGACGCCGCCGGGATACTCGCCACCAGACTTTAGCGCGGGCGCGGCAAGCGACGAAATCAAGCCAATCGAAGTGGCTCAAGAAGTAACAACCGCCAAGGTGGAAGACTTCACAGCAAAGGGCGAAGAGTCGCCAGAATTTGCGATCTCGGATGATCCGTCAACCGAAACGGCCAGCGAAGAGAACCGTCTGGAATCCGAATCGACAGACGCAGAAACGGCGACCACAGAAACATCGCCTGCCGACGCATCTGCGGAAGCAACTGCAACGCCTGACAACGACGCCAGTGCCGAAACAACCGCCAATTCGGCGGTTGACACAGAGGCCGACTCGGCTTCGGAACCTGCAACGCCGACGACACCGGACACCGCCGTCGCGGCGACGGCCGACCCGATGCGTCAGCCACGTCCCGATCGCGCCAAGATTGACAAGTGCATCAAAGAATGGCAAATCGGCACACGGCGGACTCACCAAATCGTCCATTGGCTGTGCGACCCGTTCGGCGACAGCGACGCCAGTGGTTCGCCGCCGGCTGTCTTGTCGACGATGCCATCGACCAAAGCACTGCGCCCCGGCGATCCCGTCATCGGCGTCGTCGTTGGCGTGATGCCATTCGGTGTCTTCGTTGAACTTGCCCCTGATTGCAGCGGCTTGATCCACGTCAGCCGCGTGTCGGACTCCTATGTTGAAGACTTGCACGAGGCTGTCCAGATCGGTGACGTTGTCACGGCATGGGTAACCGGCATCGACGAAAAACGTCGCCGTGTTGGTCTCAGTGCCATCTCACCGGAACGCGAAATCGAACTCGAAGAAGCTCGCCGCGCTCGCACCTCGCGGCCTCAGCACGCAGGCGGAAATCGCGGTGGTGCAAACCGCGGTGCAAGCGGCGGCGAACGGTCCCAGGGTCAGGGGCAAGGCCAAGGCAATCGCGGCCGATCCGGCGCAGCCCCATCTGGCGATCGCCCACCACGCCAAGGCAGTGGTGGCGGAAACCGCGGCGCCCGAGACGGCAATCGTGGCGGACGTCCGACCGGTGGCGGTCGTGGCGGTGCAGGCGGCGGACGATCGTTCAGCAAGAAACCAGAAACGTATCGCGTGGTCGCCAAAGCGGATGCCAAACCGCTGACCGACGCGATGCAGGATGGCAAAGAACCGCTACGTTCATTTGGCGACTTGTTGCAGTTTTTTGGCAAAGACACCAAAACAGTGACGGAAAAGCCCGCGCCGAAACCGAAGAAGCCGAAGCCTGCTCCGACAACCGATGCCAGCGCCGAAGAGAAGGCCAAACCAGACGTTGCTCCGGAAACTCCTTCTGCTGCACCAGAATCGCCCGTTGCAGCACAACCGCCACAGGCTTCCGCATCGGAAACGGCAGCAACGCCGCCGAACTCTCCAGACCAAGCTGACAAGCCTGACGCATGAGTGACGACTTCGATTCACGACTGAACGCGGCAATCAATCGCGGGCAAAAAAGAGCTGACCAAAAAGCGTCAGCCCAACGCGCCAAAGAGATGTCGGAAGACGAACTGCGACGGCTGCACACGTCGTTGCGGCTGTCGTTGTCCGAGCGAATCGAACAGGCTGTCCACAAGGTTGCCGACCACTTCCCGGGTTTTCGCGAAGAATCGCTATTCGGCGAAGGCGGCTGGGGTGCGGCGTGCTATCGCGACGACTTGAAGTTGGTCGCCGGGCGGCGAGAGAACCAGTACAGCCGACTAGAAATGATGATTCGCCCCTACAGCGATTCACGGGTGCTTGACCTGAAAGGCAAAGGCACCGTCATGAACCGCGAGCTTTTCAACCGATCATTCTTTACGCCGATCGGCGAAGTCGAATCCGAAGAATTCGAGCAACTGATCGACAGTTGGGCGATCGAGTACGCGGAAGTCTACGCGTTAAAAACGCGAGTTTAAAACCACCAAGTGCATTGCCCGGTCCGTTTCCACTATGGCGAGGCTCGTCAAGACTTTGACGCGGCAAAAGTTTTGACGTCTTTCGCCACGCCATTTCAAGAAACCTGAAAGCGGCCGATTCGCAGATCAGCTGACCGGTTGGGCGAGTGACTTGCCGACTTTCACTAGCAAATCCTTGCTCTTTTGGATGCCTTCCATCTCGCCGAGCACGCTGCCTTCGTATTCGATGCCGACGTAGCCGTGATAGCCATGTGCGAGGACGATTTCCATCATCTTCGTATAGTCCGTGTGCGTCTCGTTTCCTTCGGCATCAAAGTCGTGCGTCTTGGCACTGACGGCCTTGGCGAACGGCATCAGCTCGGCAACACCTTGGTAACGATCGTACTCTTCGGGGTTGTCACCGCGCTTGATGAAGAAGTTGCCGAAATCGGGCAGCGTGCCACAGTTGTCCATTCCAACCATTTTGATCGTTTCCGACAACCACTTGCCATTGCTGCTGAGTCCACCGTGATTTTCCACGATCACGTTCAGACCATGCGGCGCTGCAAATTGACTTAGTTGCCGCAAGCCATCGGAAGCCAACTTCTGCTGTTCTTCGAAGCTGCCTTTGCTGGCCGCGTTGACGCGAATCGAATGGCAACCCAAGAATTTTGCTGCCTCGACCCAGCGGTGGTGCTTCTCGACGGCTTGCTTTCGTTTCGCAGTGTCAGGATCACCGAGATTGCCTTCGCCATCGACCATGATCAACAGACTCTTGACGCCTTCGCTGTCGGCACGGTCCTTCATGTCTGCCAGATATGCCTTGTCGTTGGCTTTGTCTTTAAAAAACTGATTGACGTACTCAACTCCGTCAATGCCGAAGTCTTGCTTAGCGATTCGAGCAAAATCGAGATTCGTGATCTTCGACGACTCATCTTTCAGTGCGCGGTGCAGCGACCATTCGGCTAACGAAATCTTAAATGGCAACTCACCCGATTCGGCTTCGTCGGCTCGTGATCGACCGGCCCCCAGCGTCGTGGCGAAAGCGGCAGCGGCGGTGGCTTGCAAAAATTGACGTCGAAACATAGAGGTAGTCTCTTGGTGAGAACGGAAGGGAAGGAAAACTAATGTGTCAGTAATACGCGAACTGCGTTATTTGGCGGATGGCGTCTGGGCCTCGATCGCCCATGTGTGGGCCATCGCCAATCGTTCATCACGAGGACCGTGCAAAAACAGCAACGCATCTGCGCCGCCAACGATATCGAAGGCCATTTCGACTTCGGGCTCGGTCAACAGACCGAGCGACTGGTACAGTCGGATTTCAGCAAGCGTTTGCAATGTTTTTGCTTTCGCACCGCCGATCAACACAGCGACTCGGCCGCGTGCCGCAGCAGCCGTCAGAGCCGTCGGCATCGGTACCAATTTGGTTTCGCGTTCGATCAAGGCAAACAAGGTGCCCATTTGTTCGGTGACGTAGGCTCGCTCATCCGCCATACGACCAGAAGCAACCAACTGCGAAGCTTCCAGGCTGTCGATTCCTTTGGTCAGCGCCAACTGCTTGCCAGTCGCCACGTTGAACAATCGGCAACGCGAAACATTTTGAGTCTTGCCCGTGCGACCAGGCTTTAGCAGCACGTCAAAGTGCAACAAGAAATCGATCCCATTCCGCTTGGCGTCCGCCAGCATGTCATTCGAGGGCCCGGAACCGACAAAGTTCAAACCAGGTTTCCACATCGGCAAAGGCTCCGGCGTGATCGAAAGCGTCTCATCCAATTCGGGCGACATCATCGATGATCGGACTGGCGGAGCTGCACCGACAGGTACAACCGGTTGACCGCCCGCTCGGGGATCAACGGGCGGCGGTGGCGCGACTCCGGTAAACAATGCACCAAAATCACCGGACGAGAATCGGCTCGCAAAATCTTCGGCAACCATGGTCGCAACCAGACCCAGGTTTTCGTCCATCACTTTTTCGGTGCCGGCATCCAGCATTTCTCGCACCTTTTGGACGGGCGGCTTGGGACGCACCATGGGTCCACCTGGACCGTCCATTCCATATTCACCATCCATCCCCATCCCAGACTGCATTGCGTCTTGCATTTCTTGTTCCATCCGCATGGAATCGTCCATTCCCTGCATCTCTTCGTCCGGATAGCCCGACATCGAATCGTCATACCCGCCGCCGCCCGCCGCCATTCGGCGACCGGGGGGAGTCGCACCTTCACGAATTGGCGAGGGATCGGTAACCTCTTCGCTGCCTCGGATCGCGATCGACGCGCCCCATCGCAACGCCCAAACGGGGCGTCGCAGCGACATGCTGAACTTAGCACTGCGGATCACAGCAGAAGCTTCGTCATACTCAGTCGCCATGTGCCCGCACATCAATTCGATCGCAATGGCTGAATTGCCGGCTGCAAACGCCTGATCGGCTTCGCGGCTGAGCACCGGTCCCGTCACAACTTCGACCGCAGTTTCGGGGGCAAACAACGGAGACAACTTAAATCCGTCAGTCAGCGAGACCAGGTCAGCGAGATAGGTTTGCGTCACATCAGACTTGGCATTTCCCCCGCCGCCGCCATACCCACCGCCATATCCGCCGTTCATTTCCTCCTCGTAGGGATCGTATCCCATCTCCATTTCTTGCTCTTCCATTTGCTGCCGCATCTGTTCCTCGTAGTCAGCGCCAGGGCCTCCAGGGGGCTGAGCAGCAGCGGTTCCGAGCAACTGGAAAGCCAGAAATGCAATTCCCAAGAACGTCGTGACGATTCGCAATACAGACGCAAACATGAGCTTCCTTTATCGAAACCGGCGATTGCCGGGACTCCCGGTCGGCAGAATTGCCGGCAAAGGTGCAGCAACTGCGAAACAGAACTTTTGGACAAAATTTCCTGATCATTCCAGGCACCGGGTATCATAAATCCTTCCGGTGGCGTTGTGGGGCGATTTCCCAACAATTCCGACCACAGGCTGCAAAGACGAAGGCTTCCGGCGGTTGCTCAATTGCCCCCCGAAGAGGGCTTCTGGCGAGTTCCAACCGGATGAGGGAAACTTTTGCACCGGTGGCTGCGTCTGATAGGACGAAAGTGGATCTTCGCTTACGGACGATTTTCTGCATTTCCGGATCTTCATTTCCTCTGTTTCATTGTCGAATAAGCACCCGATGGCTAAACGAAACAACCGCCTACGAACGCCTCGCCTCGAAGTCCGCCGTCGGCTAACGGTTGAACATTTGGGTGACCGCCGTGTCCTAGCGGCTATTACAGGCGAAGTTTTTGAAGATCTGAACGGTTCGCTACGAAAAGACGACGGCGAATTGGCGGCGGCAAGCCGACTGGTTTACATCGACGCGAATTCGAACGAAGTCCTTGACACCGGTGAGCTCACCGCCGTGACAGACTCAAGTGGAGCGTTCCGGTTCGACAATTTGGCCGACGGCAACTACTCCGTTCGCCTGTATAGCGGAACTGAATCGCAGACCCAGACGATTCCGATCCAGCCCCAACTCGTTCGATTTGTCATCACGATTGATGACGCTAGCGATGTAGTCTTTGGCGATGACTTTTTCGTCACCGCGACGGCCGGTTCGGTGGTCACAGCGTATCCCGATCAATTGGGCGTTCACTCGGTCAGCGTTGGTCAGGAACTCCGATCACTGCAGGCGATGCCCGACGGCCGTATCTTGTTGGTGGGGTCCGACACGACCAACACGACGTCGTGGATTTTCGATCCCGTGACACGCATGGCTACACCGGTTTCACTCCAAGACACATCGGGAGCCACGGTCACATCGCCAACGGGATGGGGATCCCTGTTGCTAAACGACCAGGGCCTCGGCGTGATCTTGCCGCAAATCGCAAACCCAGCGACGGCAAGCCCCTATGCCGTTCGCTCGATCGACGCTTCCGACCCAACTTCGGGCATCGAGGTCACAACGACCTCGACCATCGTCCCCGCCGACACAAAGGTATTGTCATCGGCAACGGGTGTTCGAACCGTTTTTGCATCGGAAGGTGCCACTGGATTAGAGTTATCGCTGTGGAGCAATTCGGCGGCCACGTTGATCACGACGACCCCGATCGAAGTCCCCAGCACGACTGAGATGCTATCGTTCGATGACGACGCAGGCATTCTAGCGCTGCGAACTTCGGGTGGCGGATTCAGCATCCATGATGTCGACGCAGGCTTTGCAACGCTGTATTCCTTCGATTCGGGAACGGCCGTGATGATCGACGCCGAACGTGACTTGCTGTTCACGTACTCGAGCGACGATTTCAAACTGCGGATGCTTAGCCTGACCGATGCGACGGTGTTATTCGAGATGCCTGTTAGCCTGACCACGATCGGCGACGTCACCAAGCTTGTTCGCGGTGATTCGCCCAATGCGATTGTCGCCGTCGGCACCGCCGGCGTGCAACAAGTTCGACTCGACGTGGCATCCGGAAATCAAGTCACGATCACCGGCGGCGTCGATGCAGACCCGATACTGTTTGGCATCAAACCCCACGGCACTAACTCGGCCCCTAGCTATAATCCGATTCCGTCATTCACTGCCACCGAAGACCAAACGCTAACGCTCGCTGCACCTGCGGCTCTTGCTGGCGCAACCGATCCGGATGGCGATTCGTTCATCGTGTTGCAGATGGACCAGGCGGCCAACGGGACCGCAACGATCCAAATCGACGGTTCACTTTCCTACGTTCCCAATCCTGATTTTAGCGGCACCGACACGGTCACCGTGACACTGAGCGATGGCCGCACGGCATCAGCGCCGATCTCGCTGACGTTCAACGTCCAGGCCGTTCCGGACGAGCCGACAGGGATCGAAATCGACATCGATCCAGTCCCCGAAAACCTGCCCGCCGGCACGCCCATAGGCGGCATCAATGTCATCGACGTTGACGGCGGTGGTGGACATGTCATCTCGATCGACGATCCGCGATTTGGCGTCGATGGCGGGGACATCATCTTCATCGGTGGCGACATCAACTTCGAAGCCGAACCGTTGATCCCGCTTGTGGTCAGCGCGACCGATTCCGAGACAGGCACAACCGTTACCGAATCGGTGTCTGTGCGGATCACGGACGCCAACGACCCGATCACTGGCATCACCCCGACCGAAGCCTTCGTGCTTGAAAACGCCCCGGGTGATGTCGTGACCGAATTGAAAGTTCTTGACGAAGACGAGGAACAGTTCCATACGTTCACCGTCGATGATGAGCGATTCATCGTCGAGAACTTCGACCTGCGTTTGGCCGACGGAGTGTCGGTCGATTATGAAACCGAACAAGTCATCGTGGTCAACGTGACCGCAACCGAAGTCGGTACCGGCGGAACGTTCACGCAAGCGATCACGATCACGGTCCGCGACTTGGTCGAGCAACCGGTCGGGATTGCATTGACTAAAGATTCCGTTGTCGAACTAACCGAAGGCGACGAGGTCGGCGATGTCCTTGTCGACGGTGCTGCCCCCGATCCGCGACTTGACGTGACCGTCGACGATTCGCGTTTCGAAATCGTCGGCTCGACCTTAAAGTTGAAAGAAGACGTGTTTGTCGAACGAGCGATCCAAACAGAGATCCAAGTCACGATCAGCGTCAGCGACCCCAACGGGGAATTGGCAACCGTCGAACAAGATTTCGTGATCCAGGTCCTGCCAAACGAAACTCCGCTGCACAACCTTAACGACCCCTATGACGTCAACCATGACGGTTCGGTGTCGGCGTCCGACGCGTTGGCGATCATCAACTACTTGAACATTTACGGCCCCGGGCCAGTCGGTTCCGGCGGGATGGAATACTGCTACGACGTGAACGCCGACGGATTCATCACGGCGCTTGACGCGTTGCTTGTTCTGAACCGATTGAGTCAGACTTCGTCCGGCACCGTGGGCGGCGAAGGCGACGGCGAGCAATCACCTGCACCGGCGCAAACTCCACGTCCCGAAGGCGAACAGTTGGCGACGGACCTAGCGTCCGATTCACAAGACACCGCGACACGATTTGACTTGTCGTCACCCTCGAAAACCCGCGACGCACTGTTCGTCCAATGGCAACAACGAGATGAGCGTCCGGATGACTTTGCCGATTTCGCAAACGAAGCAACTTCGGCAACCGACCAGGTCGACGAGTCGTTAAGATTGTTGTCGGACGAAACCGCCTAGCATTTGCGTTTCGCGGTTCGGACGTCCATCCTCCCCACGCACCGAGAACCCGCGTTATGCCACGATGTTTTTTTGCCTTTTTGATGTTGGCCAGCTTGATGACGGCTGGGGGCAATGCCCAGGCGCACCAGTATTACGAAGTCCGCAGCTATCTTTTGGGCGATAAAAGCGATGCTGGGGCGATCGACCAGTATCTTGAAAACGCGTTGCTGCCCGCCCTAAAACGTCAAGACATTGGCCCCGTCGGCGTGTTCACCAACTCGGCCGACGACAAAACGGGCAGTGCTCGGATCGTCGTTGTCATCCCTTACGAAAGCGCCGACCAAATCGCTAGCGTCGAAGCAGCCGTGCAAGCCGATTCGCAGTTCCAAGCTGACGCGAAAGAGTATTTGGATCGCGGCCCAGGAAATTCACCCTACGGGCGGATCAGCAGCGAATTGCTGGTCGCGATGGACTGCATGCCCGAGCTCAGCGTGGACGCCGACTCACTTTCCAACAAGGACCGCGTCTTCGAACTGCGTCTCTATGAAAGCCCCAACGAACGACTCGGTCACTTGAAAGTTGAAATGTTCAATGCTGGCGAAGTGCCGATTTTCTTGGACTGTGATATCCAACCGATCTTCATCGGCCAAGCCGTCGTCGGACCACAAACGCCAAGCCTGACGTACTTGACGACCTACCCAAGCGAAGCGGCACGCAACGAAGCGTGGAAGGCATTTGTGAAGCACCCTGACTGGGCCGTTTTGAAGGTGGTACCAAAGTATCAAGGCACCGTCAGCCGCATCGACAAGTTCGTCTTGGTGCCGAAGCCCTATTCGCAGATGTAACTGGTCGCAGATGTAACCGGACGCAGATGTAACCGGACGGCAAGTCGGTTGCCGACGGACAAGTTTCACTAGGCGTCAAATCTGACGCCAAAGTGTTTGATTTATGGGCGTTTTCCGACGCTGTGTGTCTGTCCGCCCGTCTTCGACTGCGGTACGATTTCGCCCATGACACCGATGATGAAACAGTACCATGAGGCCAAAGCAGCGTGCGGCGACGCATTGCTGTTTTTCCGCATGGGTGACTTCTACGAATTGTTTTTGGACGACGCTAAAACCGCCGCAGGCGTGTTGGGATTGAACCTGACCAGCCGCGACAAGGACAGCGATAACCCGACCGCGATGGCAGGGTTCCCGCACCATCAACTTGATTCGTATCTGCAAAAACTGATCCGCGCCGGATACCGGGCAGCCGTCTGTGAACAGATGGAAGATCCCAAGACCGCAAAGGGCTTGGTCAAACGCGAAATCACTCGAGTCGTCAGCGCCGGCACATTGACCGACGACGGATTGCTTGATCCTCGCGAAGCCAATTACGTCGCGGCGGTCTGCTTGCACCGTGACAAAAAGAAATCCAAAGACAACATCGAACCGCTCGTGGGCATCGCCTGGGCCGAACTTTCCAGCGGCCGTTTCGAGGCCGGTACGTTCCCCCAGTCGCGGATTGAAGACGAACTTGCTCGCATCGGCCCTGCTGAAGTCATCTATCGCGAAGACGATGCGCAGTTCTCCCCCGACACGACTGCCCCTTGGTCATGGACGTCGCGTCCGGCGTGGTCCTTTTCCGAAGACGCTGCCAAAGAAACTCTGTGCAAACAATTCGCGGTTAGCTCGTTGGAAGGATTTGGTTTCGAATCCGACGACGTGGCAGCCGTCCGCGCTGCCGGCGCGGTGCTGACCTATTTGCAAGAAACTCAGCGGCGTGACCTCGATCACTTTCAAAGCATCGCGGCGCACCACCAAACCGGTTTTCTGCAAATCGATGCAGCGACTCGGCGCAGCCTTGAATTGACCCGGACAATCCGCAGCGGTTCACGCGAAGGATCGTTGTTAGGCGTGATCGACCGAACCTGCACGCCAATGGGTTCGCGGATGCTGGGCGACTGGATCGCCGCCCCGCTGATCGACCCGGCGGCGATCGGCGCGCGACTGGACGCGGTTGATGAATTGGTTGGCGATGCAAAGCTGCGTTCGCAGGTACGCGAGACATTGAAGGAAACCTTTGACCTGACTCGATTGCTGGGACGGATCGCAACCGGACGCACCGGACCTCGCGATTTGCAGCAAGTCGCGCGGACGCTGGCAAGCTTGCCGAAACTAAAGGCTCGCTTGTCGGATCGATCGAGCGAGCGACTGACGTTTGTCGAGTCACACTTGCACCTGTGTCCTGAACTGCGATCGCAACTGGAATTGGCGCTCGCGGACGAGTGTCCACTGTCGGCTGTCGACGGCAACTTCATCCGTCCAGGATTCAGCGAAGAACTGGACGGACTACGAGAACTTGCCAAGGGTGGCAAGCAGTGGATCGCGGAGTACCAGCAACGCCAGATGGACGAAACCGGCATCGCTATGAAGGTCGGTTACAACCGAGTGTTCGGTTACTACCTAGAAGTCACCAACGCGCACCGCGACAAAATCCCCGAACACTTCATTCGCAAACAGACGCTGAAGAACTGTGAGCGATACATTACCCCGGAACTAAAAGAGTACGAAGAGAAGGTGTTGTCGGCGGACGACAAAGCCGCTTCGTGCGAGCAACTGTTGTTTCAAGAACTGCGTGCGAACACCCATCGCCATTTGTCGATCCTTGGCGAGGTTGCCGTCGCGATCGCCGAACTTGACGTGTTGGCATCGCTGGCCGAAATTGCCGTGACACGTCGCTGGGTTCGTCCCGTGATGACCGACGATTCGATTCTGAAAGTCGAAGGCGGTCGGCATCCGGTACTGGATGTCACATTGCCGCAAGGCGAGTTCGTCCCGAACGACTGCATCCAGTCGCCCGAGGCCGGCATGATCCTGCTGATCACTGGTCCCAACATGGCGGGAAAGAGCACCTACATTCGGCAGGTTGCCCTGATCACATTGCTGGCTCAAGCCGGCTCGTTTGTTCCGGCCGAGAGTGCTGAAATCGGAATCGCCGACCGCATTTTTGCTCGTGTCGGCGCTAGCGACGAACTCAGTCGCGGACAAAGTACGTTCATGGTCGAGATGGTCGAAACGGCCCGGATCCTCAATACCGCGACCTCGCGAAGTCTGGTGATTTTGGACGAAATTGGTCGCGGAACCAGCACCTATGACGGGCTGTCTTTGGCTTGGGCGATCACCGAACACCTGCACGAACAAATCGGCTGCCGAACTTTCTTTGCCACGCACTATCACGAGCTAACCCAACTCGAAGAATCGCTGCCGCGAGTGACGAACTTGAACGTGGCCGTCAAAGAGTGGAACGAAGAAGTGATCTTCCTGCACCGAATCGTGCGAGGCGGTGCCGACAAGAGCTACGGCATTCACGTCGCTCGGTTGGCCGGCATCCCAACGTCGGTGAACGAGCGCGCCAAAGATGTGTTAGCGCAACTGGAATCCGACCACCGCGACGCGCTCGATCGTCCAACGATTCAGTCGCCGACCGCCGCCCCGTCAGACCCAAACGGCAAATTTCAATTGACGTTGTTCGGTTTCGCCGATCACCCGTTGATCGAGCAGGTCGAAAAACTGGACGTCAATGCGATGACGCCGATCGAAGCGTTGCAGTTCCTGCAGAATGCACAACAGTCGATGAGCAATAAAAAGTCGTAACAGCTCGAATCCTTTTACCGCAAACTTGCTACCAAGCGATTGGCACTTTCAGACCGTCGTAGGCCAAGTCGATTCCGTCCGGCAATTCTCGCGTGGTGGTCTGGTGATCGAGATCGTGCGAGATGTGGGTTAGCCATGTTTGACTGGCTCCGACTTGCCGCGCGACTTCAACGGCCTGCTCGACATTGAAGTGCGTCGGGTGCGGCTTGTGACGCAGCGCCCCAACGACGAACGTTTTCACACCCTGCAATCGCTCGATCGATGACGGCGGGATCTCATTGGTATCGGTGCAGTACGCAAAGTCGCCGATGCGAAAACCGAGCACGTTGAAGTGCGGGCCATGTTTCAGAGGGATCGGCATCACCGAAACGCCCAGCACGTCAAACGCATCGTCGGGACCGATTGTGCGACATTCCAGTTGCGGCGTCGCGCCGGGATGCGTCGGCGTTCGCTCGGTGAACGCGTAATCAAACGACTTTCGAATGCGTGCTTCAACGTGCGGCTCACAGTACAGTGGCACCGGACCGCCCAACCGAAACGGAAACAGTCTTAAATCGTCGAGCCCAAACAAATGGTCGGCATGTTCATGAGTGAACAATACGGCATGGACCAGCGGAATTTTCTCGCGCAAGAGCTGCGTCCGCAAATCAGGCGGCGTGTCCACCAAGATCGTTCCACCATCGGTTTCGATCGTGATCGCGCATCGCGTTCGGTTGTTGGTCGGGTCGCTGCTCTGGCACACTTCGCAGTCGCACCCGATCGCCGGGACACCGACGCTAGTTCCGGTCCCCAAGAACGTCACAAAACCGCTGCGGGAATCTTTGGTCATTAAAAGTCACTGAAATTCGGTCCGAGAAGCCCCTTGGCCGTAGACGCCTGATTCTGCGATACTCTCGGGCTTCGAAACAGGACCCAACAACGATTCCACCGTCATTTGAAGGCCTAATCACTCGGTAGAACGGTGCCCAGTGGTGATTTTGCCGCCCCCCAACCCATTCTGACCAACGCGTGAACTTCGCGTTTTTCAACTTAAAACATCAAATACGAAAGAATCTTGCTCTATGAAGATGATCAAAAACTTTTCGCCCGGCTCGCTTGGCATCAACGGCCGTCAAACTGAATTGCTGGAATTGGCGCTGACTTACGCGTTCAACGGCATCGACATCGACATGCACGAAATGCTGCGTCGCAGCCAACGTACCGATGTTGCCGACGCAGCGAAGTACCTCGAAGCTGCTCGCAAGGCATTCAAGATCCGCATCGGCGGTTTCGACCTGGGCATCGATCTAGACGCCGACGAAGACACTTTCACCGCCGCACTGACCAGCCTGCACCCGCTGGCCGAATTGGCAAAAGAACTCGGCATCAAGCGTGCTTACACTCGCGTCCCCGCCGCCACCGATCGTCTGCCCTACCACGAATATTTCGAAGTGCAGCGCACGCGATTGGGCCAAATTGCTGACTTACTAGCCGTTCGCGAAATCAAGCTGGGCGTTGGTTTCTCGGCCGGCAAAGAATTGGAAGAGGGCAAGCAATTCCCATTCATCCGTAACGTCGAAGGCTTCATCGCGTTGGTTCGAGGCGTCGGGTCGGCAAACATCGGCTTCTACGTCGACACCTGGGATTGGGTGGTTGGTGACGGAGCTCTGGATCAATTCAGCGAATTGACTGCCGCCGACATCGTCGCGGTTCGCTTGTGCTCGCTGCGTCCCGAAAGCGATCCTGCGACCGCAGCTTCGAACGAACGAGTCGTTCCGGCTCAAGAAGGCCTGCTGGATCACGTCAAGGTGATCCAACACTTGGTCGCCATCAATTTCGAAGGCCCTGTCAGCCCCGGTGCATCGGGCGCCAGCTACAAAGGTCAAACTCGCGAGAGCATCGTGCAACGTGCTCAAGTCGCTCTGGACGAAATCTTCGTCGCAGCCGGCCTGACCGTCGCTCCGCTGCCGAAGGACCTGATCGAAGACATCCCTTACGAACCCAACCCAATCGGCTAATGAGCATGAGCTCTGACGACGCTGAGTTGAGTTAACATGAAACGAAAAACGCAGGCCAGGTTGAAACTTGGTCTGCGTTTTTTTGTTGAGTAAGACTCAATCGCGATTTCAGCGCAGTTCAAGTGCTTTGCGAATTCGCGTTGCCACGTGCGGATCGGTTTCTTCGATCATCAATTTTTGCAGATGGCTTTTCGCCGCTGCGTCGTTCATCGTTGCGATCACGGCAACAACTCTTAATCGCACATCGCGGCTCGTATCGCGGCTCATCATGAACAACCACGGCCGCGGATCAATCGACGGCTCTGCAGCGATCATGTCGACCAGTTGCATCCGCGTCGGCACATCGGCGGCAGAGATCCGTGTTGCGAGCGACAGCTCGCGCTCGGTATAGCCGCGCGACATCAGTTCTAGCCGAGCCTGTTCGCGAAGCTTGTTTTGGTCGCTGGCCAACCAGTGAATCACCGACACGTCGTCGTACGCTTCCATCGGCGTCGACACAATCGTGTCCTCGACGACCGGTGCGATCGATTGGGCGGGCTGGACGTGATACACCGTCTCGCGTGGTGCGACTGGCTTTTCCACCACCACCGGCACGTACTCGTCAATGTCGCGAAGCTCGACTTCTGCGTCTGGCGGAAGCGGCTGCAATCGCATCGACGCTGACTTGTAGATCGACGCCGACGGCGGATTCGTTTCTTCTTCGATCGTTTGAACTGGCAACGGGCGACTGCGGACCTGCAACCGCTGCGGTGACATCGGATCGAGTGGTTTGTCAGCCAGGACACTAGGTCCGGGGCGTCCCGACAACGTCAACATCTCAAGTGTCTCGTTCGCGCTGGCATACAGATCGCGAGACGGCGAGTCCTCGCGTGTCACGAAATCCGAAATCGTTTGCTGCAGCAGTGATGCCGCCCAACCGGTTCGATCGTCCGAAATCCGCGGAGCGATCGACTCGACCGCCGCGACAAGTTCGCGATGACGAGTCTGCTGGGTTGCCACATCCAACACCGTCCAATCGTTTTGCAGTCCGTGCAGCAATTCAAACGCACTTCGCGCCACCTCGATATTTTCGTTGGTCATCGCCTCAACCAACGGAACAATCGCAGGCGTTCCCATTTCGGCTAGCTGGACCAACCGAGATTGCTGTTCGAGCGCACCGACCGAATCAAAATCGCTAAGCAGTCGATGCAGCAAGAATCGCTTGCTGCCGAAGCTGATTGCCAGCACGATTGCAAAACAGACGGCCACCAACACCAAGAACTTCAGCGATGACCAAAGTGCCGTACGCCGGGGTCGAACAGGTGCCTGTCCGACCATCGCGAAAGGATTAGGAACGTTTGAAAAATCGGCGGAATTCATGTCGTTTTTGCCTGGGTAATTGCTGGGCCGATTGTCGGCGTAGCGGCCCACTCGAGGCAAGATCAGTTGCTAGAAACCGCGACTTCGCCGCAAGCGTGATCATAGGCGGCAAGCTGTTCGGTCCACTGCGTCCGCAAACGGTCTGGCACGTCGACGCCCGATAAAACATCGCTAATCGCTGCTCCGAACGAAGCCAACGTAGCCGGCGAAAACTGATCATCGACCCACATGACCGTTCCCGACGCATCCACCAGCACGGCGCTCCCGGGGTTCATTTCCAACGACTTGGCGAAATCGCCGCCCTTGTCAACGACCACAGGAACCGTGACATCGGCGGGGATCGTTCGCGAAGCGTCGGCATCGACCAGAACCCCCGTGCGGATCGTGGTGGTCAGTTCATCGGACCACTGGTCGGTCCACGACTGAGCCGTCATCGCGGCCGCGATCGTGTTGGTGTCGACCGAAACTCGAACCAAAAACGTCAGCTTCTGGTCGCCATCTTTAATGCGAAATCCGGGGACGCGTGTCCCCAAGATGCGTGCTGGTCGCGGCGGCGGCAACGGAATCAGCCGAGAAACCAATTTGGGCGACTTGGGCAGCGGCTCGATCGCGGGCGGTTTGTTCGGCGCATCAAAAGTTGCGCCGACCAAATCGATACTCAGTTGAATCGGCTGCGGCACTGCGCCCGGCACCAACGGAGCCACGATCGGCGGCAAGTCGATACGCCGGACGATTCCAGCACGGTCATCGATCCAAAACTGATACCGTTGCTCGCCCGCATCAACGATGACACAGCGACAAGTCTGTCGTTCGATCGATTGAATCGGCCCGAACTCAATTCGATGGCTGGGATCAAACAATGCCTTCATCGGCTCGGCCGAAAATAGCCATTCCAGTTGCGGCGGTGGTCCCGCCAAACCGGCTGCGACGCGGCCCGCCAAAATCGGATCGGCCAACAACTGTGCCCCAGTTGGCCGGCCCGGAATCGGTTTCGACTTCAAGACTTGCGAATCAAAATTGTCGGTCGACGGGTCAGCGATCCAGCCCGTTAGACCATCGGGATCACTGGTCAGCCGCACGTCATAGGTTTCAAGATACAGTTCATTGCGATCGAGCCAAACTCGCATCGGTGCCGAACGAGTTTCGGTCGAGCCGCCGTTCTGGTAGCGGATTTGAGCGCGGCCATTGTCACGGTAAGAAGCCGCGCTGGCATAGCGGGATAATGTTTCGCCCAACAGGTCTCGGGCCGAGATGGCCGCGAACGAAGCAGGCTGGACGACTGGAACCAAGGGTTCTAAATCATCGGTCAGCGGCGGTCCACACCCAACGATGGTGGCGGCGAAAACCAGGTAAATCGCGGGTCGACAGAGACGAAATCGGATCACAGTTGACGTATTCTCCTCAGGCGAGCGACTTCTCGAATCCCCGCAAACCTACTAAAACCTGACTCTCCCGCACAATCGCGATTGATCGATCTTGGCGGATCCGCCGATGCCCGCGGCTGCAACACGATGCGACCTGCATGTTACGGCTCTGCGAATTGACTGTTTTTTTGACTCTACTTCCCACTTCCTGCTCTCTGACGCCTGAAACCCACTCTCTATGTCACTGAAGTTTTCTAATACGATTGACGTTCTGGCCAGCAAGCAGGTTTGGCAGTACGAAGCGGTATCTGATCGCGTCTGCCCGGACGTGGTGACTGCAACCTACGTTGCACTGCAAAAACCCGATGATTTTCCGCCGCTTCAATCCGCGATTGTGCCGGGCGACCGCGTCACCTTGGCCGTCGACCCAAACGTGCCCCAAATCGCTGAAGTGATCCGCGGCGTTGTCCGCGCGATCGCAAGCACTGACGCCGGCGGGCTGGACGTCGTGGTCTGGGACGAAGCCACCGACGAAACAATCGAATCCATCAAGGCCGAAGTCTCGCCGACGTCGCGAGTGGTCCGCCATCGCAGCGCCGACCGACGTTCGCTGGGCTATTTGGCCGCTGACGAATCCGCCGACCCGATCTATCTGAACCGGTTGTTGGTCGACGCCGATTTTGTGCTTCCGATCATGGCGGGGCGTCCGGCGATGGTTTCGCGTCCGCGCGATTTGACAGGCGTTTATCCGTGGTTTGCCGACTCATCCGCTCGCGCTCGCTACCGCGATTCAGCACCGCACGCGACTAAAGCGAATGCCAAGATGGCTGCCGAAACGACTTGGTTGTTGGGCGTGCAAATCATGATGTGCGTGACACCGTCGATTGATGGATTGGCCAGCGAAGTGATCGCGGGCACGATCGATGCGATCGAAAAAAGACTGCACGTCGAAGCAAGCGAAGAACCTGATTTCCCACCGCCTGCGCCGATCGTGGTTGCGTCGCTTGACGGTGATCGGCAACAACAAACGTGGGCCAACGCCGCCCGGGCGGCTTCGGCCGCGATGGACCGAATCTTGCCCGGCGGAACGATTGTGCTGTGGACTGATATCACCGAGTCGCCGTCGGACGCGTTGATTCGCCGCGCCAATCAAGACGATGCCGACGAGCAAGCAGACGAACTGGCCGACCAGCACGGTGCAAATTCCGACGGCTCGGATTCGAACGGCAGCGACATCGATAACGACGCCAAAAACGAGTCACAAGACGGCGACGACGAGTTCCCTCGCTGGGACGATTCAATCGCAATTTCACGTTTGTTCGCCGACATCACCGCGGAATACCGGCTGCTGATTCACGCTGCGATTGATGACCACGTGATCGAGTCAATGGGGATGGGATCGGTGGCCGATGGCGCCGGCTTATGCCGATTAAGCAAGTCGTTCGACGGCTGTGGCGTGTTGCGTGCCGCCCAGTTTGCGTGAGGCAAATTGCTAGCAAATCGCCGTGTCTGGGCTGAATCTTGATAAGTCTTTCCGCTCGTAACGATCAGGGGATGCGAGGACTTCCAAATTTCGGCGCAAAGGCTCGTTTTTGCTCAATTCCAAGTTGAGCGGATCGCTGGGACGGATAGGATCGGAGTCGTGACTTGGGGTGACGCCCTGATCGGCGACGGACGCCGGCGACTCTGAGCCACGTGAACGAAAAGCCCCCTGCCGACGAGGCGAGCAATCCATGGACATGAGCGAGACGAGCCGACCGGTTGTCGATGAGGTCGACTTGATGTTGGCAAACGCCCGCTTGCGAGACGAGCTGGAACCGTACCGTGACGAATCAATCGACTCGTCGCTTCATCGGATGCCGCTGCGGACCGAAAACGAGTACTTAGCGTCAATGTTGGCCTGGGAGCGAGCCCCGGCTCTCCCCATTGCAAGCTGGTTCTCACCGGTGATGGAGTTGCCGCCACCCGATTCCCTCAGCGACCAAGCTCTTTCGGAACTGCTGATCGGAACCATCATCCGGTTGCATTCCCAGCGAGTCGTCCTGCGTTGCACGGACCACCTGACTGATCGCGAGCTTTACAAGATCATCTACCGCGACATCCTGCCGTGTTGCGAAAAGAAGGTCGAACTGCCAGGCAAGTTTCTGGAGTGGCGTTGCATCGAAGACAACGACACATGGCTGCGTTACTACGCCGACGCAGTTGAACGACGACGATTCCAAGAAGAATACGAAGTCGATTTGCCGCCCAGCGAAACGCCACCGTACCAACGGGACCTACCGTAATCGATAAAGTCGTTTGACGTCGCGACAAGTCGCCAGAGAGTCTCGGCAAGTATCTTATCAACTCGAAACTCTTGCGGAATTTCGCAACCTGAAAATCAAGTTGACGCAGAGCGTTAGCCCTTGCGGTAACGCCACATGCAAGCGAGTGCGGACACGGCATCTCGCCAGCCAATTTTCTTGCCTTCTTTGTAACTACGAGCCTGATAACCCGTCGGAACTTCGATCAATTCGTAGTGACCGGCGGCAATCTTGGCCGTGATTTCCGGCTCAAAACCGAACCGGCATTCACGCAGTTCCATCGATCGAATCAAATCGCCGTCGAAGGCTTTGTGACAGGTTTCCATGTCGGTCAATTGCAATCCGGTCAAGCAATTGCTCAACGACGTCAGCATCCAGTTGCCCAACCGATGCACGACAGACGAATCATCCCAGCCATTCAAATAGCGGGACCCGTACGTGGCATCGGCGTCACCATCAAGGATTGGCCAAATCACTCGCAGTAAATCCGCTGGATCGTATTCCATGTCGGCATCTTGAATCGCAACAACTCTGCCCTGACTGTGCCTGATCGCTAGTCGAACGGCCGAACCTTTGCCATGATTGGCGCGGCGACAGATGATTTGGCGCGACGCGCTATGCGGCAGCGATTGCAACCATTCCGTCGTGCCATCGGTGCTGCCGTCGTCGACGATGATGATTTCGGTCGCCGGCGGCATGACTTTTTCGATGCGTCTGATCACGCGCTCGATCGTGCGAATTTCATTGAAGACGGGCACGATCACGGTCACGTCGAACCGAGTGACTGGAATCTTTCCGGCGGCAACGGAGTTGGCTTCGGCAATCAGGTCGAGCGCTTCGTCGATCCGCTCGATCGCTAACTCATGTTCTGACCGTGGCTGCCAAGTCGCCTCGTCACGACCGACACCGAATACGACCGCGTCATTTTCGGTGGCTGGATTGTTCGAAATCGCCTGTTCGTTCTTCAGCGTTTCGTTTTTCAGCGTCGTTGTCATAGAGAATGCGCTCTGCGTTGGATCGATGGATTCGCCGCTGCTTTGTCGGTTGCACGAGATGCAATACGACAAACGGTTATTCAAACGATGCGACACAACTAACGACCGCGCCGACACGAATCGACCCGATCGATCATTTCCGTCGGGCGCGATGGGCGAGGTGAGACGGTTAGATCGACTGTTCCGATTGTTCCGGTCTTAACCCGCGCAGCAAATCTGAAAGTTCGCTGCCAAACGCAATAGAAAATTGCAGGCCGGTCCGGCAAGACAAAGAAGAAAGTCCAACAGCGGACTGGCGGTCCTCGAGCCGCCCCTGCCAAACGAACCGCGTCGGTTCGCTGGCGTGCCAAAATCGTGCAGATCGGATCAAGAGCAGACCCGGATCACGATTGGTCTTAAGACCTTCGATGGCTTCTTAAGCCTTCGACGGCGCGTCGGTGGTGCCCAACTGGGCCAACACCTGAAGAACGCCATTGAGATGTGCCAAACGGGGGCCAAATCGATCAACAAATTCGTTCAACATGTACTCGCCTTCGATCAAATGATCTTCGCTATCGGCGACTTCTTCGGTCAACGTTCCCAAGAACTCTGTTTGCACGCGGCTAAGCGTTTCAGCAGCACGACGACACGCTGTTGCCAATTCTGGGTTTGCATTCTTCCATTGCTGCAGTTCACTGGCGCGTTGGTTGTTGGCAGCAGCAGTTTGTTGAATCAAATTTTCCAACAATTTGTTCTGCTGTTGCTGTCCGGCCACCAATTGACGCAACAATTCGATCGCAACCCGATCGTTCGAAGCTGGCGGAGTCGAATTGGATTCGGCCGAGACATCAATTCGAAACATGGGCGAAATAGGCTCGTGATCGTAGGACATATCGATTGGGGCTCTGAAGCGTTTTGGGTCAGTTCGCTGAAATGTTCGCCGAGTATAACCCACTAAAATTTGGGTTGTCGAGCAAACGCCATCGAACTCGGTTTTTTGTTTTTACGCGAACAAAACTTCCGGATAATCCGCAACTTTTCGCTTGCAAGCAATCAACGAAGACTTTACCGATACAACCCCTAAAGTCGCGATAACCGGATCGCCGAAGACAACCTCTAGAGACCTTCACCGGATCACCGGTGCTGCGTTTTTTCAGCACCAGCGTGAAACTTCCACGTCCTTGGTGACGATCCTGTTCTCTTTCCACGTTTGACTTTAACGCATGGCCCAATCGGCAATCACGATCGCCTATTTTACCGTCGTCGAAGACGAACGCACCGGATGGACCGGTGGGCTGCTGCTGTTGAACGGCGGCGGACGCCCGCTTGAATTTCAGTGCACGTTACCGGTACGCCCGTCGCGAGCGCACGAAATTTTGTTTGGCCCAACTCTTCGCGATCACATCATTGGCGAAGTGATTGGACCGTTGCTGGTCAAGAAATGCCGCACGCCAATCGGCTTCTTGTGCTGTGACCAACCCGAATCGCTGATCATCAGCCAAACAGTGTCGTACCCGATCGCACTAGTGGTCGAAGCCGCCGAGTTAGAAGAAGGCCCGATCACTGACGACACGCTGATCGGATCTAGTGAAGTGGCACTGGCCGGTTCCACGCTGCGAGTTCCGATGGAACAAGTCGACGCGGTGCGCGCGATGACCGAAAAACTGATCGACTTGCCCGATGCGATCGAACCATTCGAACGCATTCGCGAAGCCATCAAAGAAGCGCAGTCACAAATCGCACGATCACAAAACGTGCCCACCCCAAGAATCGCTGACGCCGCTTAATATGTTTCAACGAAAATCAGCGTCCGACATGATCGCCGAAATCGACACGGCGAACAGTTGGTGTGCCGACTCGTTGGTGCCCACCGGGACGTACGAAATCACACTCGAGCGGATCGAACCGCGTTCGTTGCCCATTCGTGTGTCACCGCTGACGACGCGAGTCACGGGATTTCTGTTTCCCGAGGCGAACCAGTGGGTGCCGCCAAAACCGCCGCCTTCGGAATCGTCGACCGACAAAGCCGAAACGGCAAAGGTGCGCAAACGTTACAAGACGATCAAGCATCACCGCATCAAGCCACCCAATGACGTGGTCAAACTGCAAGACCGGTTGTACTACTTGCTGCAACCACCGCTGGACTTGTTGGTCGGCAGCGGACAACTGAACTTTCCGTTCGACCCGTTTGCATACCAGTTAGACGGTATCGCGTTCTTGTTCCCGCGTTACGCCGCCGTCTTGGCTGACGAAATGGGACTCGGCAAAACGATGCAAGCGATCAGCACGATCCGATTGCTTTTGTGCAGCGGCGAGGTGCGCAGCGTTTTATTGGTGTGTCCCAAACCGCTGGTCAGCAATTGGCTGCGCGAGTTCCAAGTCTGGGCACCAGAAATCCCGGTCGCCGCGATCGAAGGAAACGCCGCCACCCGCGAACATGCGTGGCGATCTCCTGAAATCCCCGTCAAAATTGCCAACTACGAACTACTGATGCGAGACAAAGAAACAGTCTTGGACAGCGGTCTGCATTTTGATCTGGTCGCGCTCGACGAAGCCCAACGGATCAAGAATCGCAACAGCACGACCAGCGAGATCGTGCGTGCGATTCCTCGCACTCGTTCCTGGGCACTGACCGGCACCCCGGTCGAAAACTCGCCAGACGATTTGGTCGGCATTTTCGATTACCTGTCGCCCGGCTATTTGAAGGTCGGCATGCCGATGGGCGAAATGGCCAAACTGTCCAAAGACTTCATCATGCGCCGGACCAAGGACATGGTGATGAATGACATGCCGCCCAAACTCTATCGTGACGCCGAACTTGACCTCACACCCGAGCAATGGTCGACCTACGAGATGGCCGAGAAGGAAGGCGTGGTCCGACTCGAAGAAATGGAACAAGATTTGACAATCCAGCACGTCTTTGAATTGGTGCTGCGATTGAAACAGATCTGTAACTTTGATCCAGTGACTAGTGCCAGCGCGAAACTGGAACGCATGGTTGCCGACATGGAGGAAGTTGTCGCGAGCGGTAAAAAGGCGATCGTGTTCAGTCAGTGGGTCAACAGCATCGACCGAATGTTGCCCGCGATGGAGCGGTTTGGACCGCTGCAATATCACGGAAGAATCCCACACAAGAAACGCGAAGGCGTCATCGACCAATTTAAGAACGACCCCAAGGCTAGCGTCATTTTGATGAGCTACGGTGCTGGAAGTGTGGGACTGAATTTGCAATTCTGCGAGTACGTGTTTCTGTTCGATCGGTGGTGGAATCCCGCGGTCGAGGATCAAGCCATCAACCGGGCGCACCGCATCGGTGCTCGCGGCGCGGTGACTGTCACTCGAATGTTGGCGATGAACACCATCGAACAGCGGATTGCAGCCGTGCTAGACCAAAAACGCGAAATGTTCGACACGCTCTTCAGTGACCAGAGCGGCCCAACCAAGGGCAGTGGCGGCGGTCTAAGTCGCGACGAAATCTTTGGACTGTTTGATCTGCGGGCACCGGGCGGCAAAAAAGTCAGCTAGCCGAAACTGACAAAAGACCGACTTGCGATCGGGCAACCCTGTGTGTTGGGTTTCGGATAAGATGGTGGTACTAGTCTGGCCCCGACACCATCTTGGAAACCACGCCCCAGCGATGAGCACTTCTGTAGAATCCATGCAGGCCGAAGCCGCACAGTTCCGCGACCGCTACAACGCCGTGCGGGACATGATCGGCCGAGTCATCGTTGGACACGACGACATCGTCCACGGTGTGTTGACGGCAATTCTTTGCGGTGGGCACTGCCTGTTAGAGGGCGTCCCTGGACTGGGCAAGACGATGCTGGTGCGAACACTCGCCGAAGTACTGGACTTGGAATTCAATCGCGTCCAGTTCACGCCCGACCTGATGCCAGCCGACATCCTCGGCACCAACATGATCGTCGAAGACGACGCGGGTCGGCGAAAATTCGAATTTCAAAAGGGTCCGGTCTTCACTCAGATCTTGTTAGCCGACGAAATCAACCGTGCTACGCCCAAGACACAGTCGGCGATGTTGGAAACGATGCAGGAAGGCACCGTGACGGCCGGCGGCAAACGGTTCGAACTGTCGAAGCCGTTTTTTGTCTTGGCAACTCAAAACCCAATCGAACAAGAAGGCACCTATCCGCTTCCCGAAGCACAACTGGACCGATTTCTTTTTAAGCTGGTGGTCGGCTACAGCAGCCGCGAAGACTTGAACGTGATCGTCGACCGAACCACGCGCGGCGAAAAAATCTCGCTCGATAAAGTCATGGACGGCGCCGAACTGATCAAGTGGCAAGGGATGGTCCGCCAAGTGATCCTGGCACCCCATGTTCAAGATTATTTGGTGCGTCTGAATTTGGCGACACACCCCGACGGCCCCCACAGCGTCGATGCGACCAATAACTATGTGCGATGGGGTGCGAGCCCGCGGGGTGCGCAGACGTTGGCGTTGGCGGCGAAAGTTCGTGCGCTGCTGGACGGACGATTCAATGTTTCGTTCGAAGACGTTCGCCGCGTCTTCTTGCCGGCGATGCGACATCGAGTGCTGTTAAATTTCGAAGCGCAAGCCGAAGGCATCGAGCCCGACACGGTGCTGTTAGACATCTTGGAAAAGGTTCCCGAAAAAGCCGACTGATCATGTTCGATGACAATCCCTACCGCCCAACGGCGGACTCACGGGTGGCGGATACGCCAGATGATTCAATTGTCATCCCGCCGATTCCCCGTCAGCGGTCCGCGTGGAACGGGGTATTGTTGGGGTTTGCGATCGGAGCGGCGATCCCGGTCGGCATGGGGGTATATAGCATCGCCCAATTTTCGGCTTACCAAGCAACATTGCCATCTGGGTCGGCGACTTGTGGCATGCCAATGCTTGGCGCAATGATGATCATCTTCTTTGGCGGTCCCTTTGGTGGATTGATCGGCGCGCTAGTCGGCGGAGCGGTTTCCTATTTCAACCCGAGTCGCCGATGAACCTGTTTTTCGTCTGCGTTTTCGTGACGCTTGTCCCGGCCAGCATGATGACGATGATCACATGCCTTGCCGTCGGCCTGTCGCTGGGGCCATCACGAATATCCGTTCGATTGCCGATCTTCTTGATCGGATCAGCGATTTTCGCGGGCGTGATTTGCCTGTTCGAATCAAATTCCGAGTGCTGGCCGCTGGGGATTGCAACGGTCGTTCTGGGGTTGTTGGCACTGGGGATGCGAGATCGATTCATCGCGATGATCGCGATCGGCTGTGGATTGCCGCTCGTCTTGTTTACCGCCATGCAAGTCATTTCCGGCGGTTTCCAAACTCGTTCATTTACCGCGACCATGTTGGCATCCGGTTTTCTGGCCTTGATGTTTTCAACGTTGCGATTCGCAGGATACCGTTTGACTCGGTTGGCAAACCCGGTGTCGGCAACGGACTTGCACTTGGCAACCGGCACGCCTTTGCACCAGTGGATTGCCGAACTCGACCGCTCGGATGCATTGCCTGGCAATTATGCCGAAACAATGTCTCGTCTCAGCGATCGAGGGCTGACGAATCACTGGCAAAAGATCATCACCAAATCCTACGAGCGATCACGGGGCAGGATGCCGATCGAACGATCGAGTGACGGACGCCCTGTGTTTGTTGCCCCGGATAGGCTGGCAAGTTTTTTTGGGTGGTCGTTTGGCCAGCTCCGACATCGCTTTAGCGTTTGGCAGATGATGGTTTGGTCATTCTGTGCAGCGACCGTATTTGGTCTGGGCCGTCAATTGCCGCCCCTGAATTTGCCGAGCGAGGCCGTTGCGATTGCCGTTCCCATGGCTGCCGCGATCACCATCATCGCACTTGCGTGCATGCATGGAATTTTGTCTCCTCGACTCGGTCGAGCTTCTGCCAAACATCACATTTTGATCGTTGCCGTAACGATCTTGGTGTTCCCCAAAGTCGTCGGACTGGCTCCGGGTGATCCGCGTTTCTTCATCCTGATGGCGTGGCTGATCACATCGATGACGTTGTGGTTTGCACTGGCGTGCATGGCTGCTCGCGAGCAGGGCCTATCACTTGTCCGAATGGAAGCCCAACAAAGCACCGCCCCCCGGACGGCGGGAACAAGAAACGACGGTAAAAATGGGGAAATGACGAATTTTCGGGATTTGCCTAAGGCACCCGTTTCGCATATCATCATCACCGTTCCAGCCAAGGAAATTGAGGCTGAAACGCCTACCCCTTACAGGTAGCAGTGACCATCCACGCAAGGCATGTTCGCTGGTTTCATGTGCCGTCGTTTGAACGAATTGGTTCGTAAACGGCTCTCTTTTCTAGCGAAGGATCGAATCAGTGAAGTTCCCATTCGCACGGCAGACGCGAGCCGCCGAGCCACGATTGCGTTCTAGCAAACATCGGTCGGAACTTAAAAGCCTGATTATCGAGCAACTCGAAGCTCCCCTGCCGACGAAAAAATCACCCGTTCGAACACGTCCACCGATGCCCCGAGTGGATGCGGCAACGCCGTTCCCGCCGCGAATTTCACGGTCACCGGTTTCTCCTACGTCGAGCGTAACGCAGACTCCTGCTCTGCGGCCGGAAATCTCTCCCCTTCCCGTGCGCCGCATTGACCGAGCCACCTTGGCCATAACGGACGTGACGGTTCTCGACTCACCTAAGGTGACAGCAAAAATCGTCGCGACAGCGATCGAAAAGTCAACCATTCCCGATCATCAAGCGCCTGTGTTTCCGTTTGTCGCATTTGCGGTGACGAGCGAGATCTCCAGCACGGCAAGTGAATCGGCGACTGAATTTGCGTTGAACCATTTCGCGCTGAACCATGCATCGAAGCACGAATCTCTGACGCTGCACCATTGGTCGGCCGTTGCTGACATCAATTGCCCTCAATCGATCAAAATCGACCTGACGAGCTCGCGATTGGTAAGCGGATTCCGATTGACCGCCAATGGCTCGGCAACATGGTCGGCAGTCACCTGTTCCACCGTGACGCAAAACGATCACGACCGTATTGCTAGCGATGCTGCATTCATGACCGACTTCATTGACGCCAGCTCCCGATCGGCAAACCCGAGTCCGGCGACACAATCACAAGAACGCCTGCATACACTCGTTCCCGTCCATTCACGATTCGCGGCCCTTGGCAGACGATACCTGATTCTGCCCAATCGATTTTCGTCGCGACTGTTACGAAACTACTTTGGCCGGATCACGGCGACGTCATCTCGCGTGTCGATGGACCAGATCGACAAGGTTTACACGGCCCGAGCATCAGCCAAACAGATTCCCGCGCCGAAATCAGAGCTGCGGATTTTCAATGGCGAAGCCGCCGAAACAGTCGGCCGGCGAACGTCCCAGCCATCTTGCCATGCATCGGTCACGAACCTCCGAATCAGCGAGATTGATGAATACCGGAACGACGAAGGTGGTTCAGTCGAATACGTCGAACTTGAAAACTTCGGTACCAAGACCATTTCGTTGGCCGGCGTTGCCTTGGTCGACGCAGTCGATTTCCAATTCGACACCGGAAAAATTGATCGGCTCGAACCGGGCGAATTTGCTTTGGTCGTTCGAGACCTAAGCGAAATGGCGTCGACCGATGGGCATGACCTGCCAATTGCTGGACAATTCGAAGCGTCGAAAACAAACAACGATCACGCCACCATCACGGTGCTTGCCGCCGACGGTTCGATCATCCAGTCCTACGTTCGCAATCCGGACAATGGAACTTGGCAATTGCCCCATGCGGTGAACGAAACGTCGATCTCGTTGCACCGAATCTCGAACATGGCCGCCACGCGGCCCGCGGCCGAATCGCCAAACGTTACTGCGACGACGAAGAAGTCTGATCCAACGAACGAGAACCCACATACGGCGCCTCGCGGCGTTGCCCAAGTCGTCCGCCGCGGAGTCGCCTACGCGAACGCACCATCGGCACTTGGCCCAATCGCCATCGCCGCGAACGTGACCGGACTGCTGCCAGGCCAAAAAGCGACCTCGGCGAACTACACGAATTACTTGCGAGGCTTGACCCAAGTCTTTATCGACGTCGATGGGCTGCCGTCGACGCACCTGAGCGAAGAAGATTTTGGATTCAAGGTCGGCAACTGCGAAGACCTGTCGGCGTGGCAAGGCGCACCCTCGACATCAGCAATCGATGTAGCGTCCGGCGCTGGCGAAAAAGGAGCGTCGCGAGTCGCCATCACTTGGGCGGACCACGCCATCCAGAACCAGTGGCTGCAAGTCACCATGCTGGCGTCCGATGCAACCGGACTGGCAATGGACGACGTTTTCTACGTTGGCCACCAATCGGTGCGTCCTACGGAAACACATACCACCGAAACGAGTCCCACCAACCGGTTGCTAACCCCGCCCCCGGCTGCTGCCGAGCCTTTTGACGCTCACGGCGAGGCCCTGCGAATGATCTTGGCTCCGGCGGTAAATGCGACGACGCCAACCCCATCGAATAGCCAGAAAATCCTGACTTTCAGCCGTCGTGGCCCGCTACAAAACCCGGCCGTAGTCGATTCGATTTTCTCCGATAAACCGGTTAAAACGCGACTCTCTCGAGCCGAATAATGATTCGGTCTTGATCCCAACACTTTTTCCGTTTTCGTGACGTCACAACCACGCGAGCGGCGCTATTCATCGGCATTTTCTCTGCCACTGCAAACGCGCCCCACGGCCTCTAGCCGAGGCAGTTAGGATGGAGTCTTCTTCGAAAAGATTGATTCCGCGTTTCGTAAAGGATTCCGGGATCAATCGACGCCTAGCTTGCGTCTAAAGAGACCGGCTGTTGCGCGCAGAGTTCTGTTGGACTTGGCGACAACAAACCGGCCCATCATTCCAGATGATTCCCTCAATATCGCAGCACCATGAAGCTCCGTCGGCACCACTCAAACTGTTCGCGTAATCATCACCCCCGCCGTTTGCGACTCGAATCGCTCGAGCGACGACGAGTGCTGGCGTCGTTTGCAGTCACGACACCGTTCGATGTTGTCGACACTGACGACTCGCTGGTCAGCCTGCGCGAAGCGATCACGCTTGCCAATGACACCGTCGGAGTCGACCAGATCACTTTCGACGCGGCGGTATTTGCCGCCCCAACCACGATCGAACTTTCACTTGGCCAGCTAACGATCACTGACGGCGTCGACATCCAAGGCCCCGGCCAAGACTCTCTGACCATCAATGGCATGTCGGCGACTCGGATTTTCGAGATCGCCACGGCACCCTCTGACGATCGGGCGGTCACGATTTCTGATCTGACCATGACGGCCGGACGCACGATCGGCTTCAACGAAGGCGGTGGTGCAATCCGGCAATTTTCGGCATCCACACTGACGCTGGATTCCGTCGCAATCACGAACAACCGCACGTTTGGAGGAAACTCGGGCGGTGGTGCGATCGAATCGGCGGGCACCTTGGTGATCCAAAACAGCCTGATTGCTGGCAACGGGACCGCCAGCGACAACTCGCCCGGCGGCGCGATCACGGGGACGAGTGTCGTAACGATCCAAAACAGTCAATTGATCGGAAATTTCACCGAAGGTGTGGGGTCACGTGGCGGCGCTGTTTCATCAACCGCCAGCCTGTCGATTGCAAACAGCAGCCTGAGCCACAACAGTACCGCGGGCCAGGACGCCAACGGCGGTGCCGTCGGAGCCAACAGCCGCATCACAATTCAATCAAGCAGCTTCACCGCCAACGAAACCCGTGCTGCCGATTCGGACGGTGGCGCGATCGCCGTCTTCCAAGCAAGTGAAGCGTTTGGCGGCAGCCTGACAATTCAAGATACCGAAATCGATAGCAACCAGACGCTCAACACCGGTGCTCGGGGCGGCGGAATCTATGGTGACGCATCCGACATTACTGTCACCGGTTCGTCGATCACTCGCAACGAAACCTCCGGCGACGGCTCAAACGGCGGCGGAATTTGGCTGACGCGATCCAACTTGACGATCTCGCAAAGCACAGTTTCGGGCAATTCGACACTAGCCACGAACTCGATCGGCGGCGGGATCGGAATCGTCGGCGGATCGATGACCGCCGACGGAATCACGGTGACGGACAACGAAGCGGAAGGCGAAGCGGGCGGCATCCAATTTGACGCGGATCTTGACACAGCGTCACTGAACATTGTCAATTCCATCGTCGCCGGAAATCGAGTGACAGCGGCGACGGGCACAGCGTCCGACCTTCATTTTTTCCAAGCGACTCCGACACTTTCGGTGCAATCCAGCCTGATCGGCAACAACGGCGGCACGCCGCTGTTGGCTGCTGCCGTTGCTGATTCAGACGGCAACCTGATCGGCGGATCGACGTCGACGACTCAATTGGACGCCGGCTTGAACGCACTGACCGTGGTGGGCCAAACTCGCATTCACCCGCTTTCCGCAGGCTCGATTGCGATCGACGCAGGCAACGAAACGTTTTCTCCGGGTACAACATCCGACCAGCGAGGCGATGGATTCAGCCGAGTCGCGGGCGCCGCCCAAGATATGGGCGCGATGGAGTTACAAGTGCCGGCGGCCACCGATTTTGTCGTCACGACATTGCTAGACGAAATCGATTTTGCGAATGAAACGATTAGCCTGCGCGAAGCGATCATCATCGCCAACGGCAACCCAGGTGCCGACGTGATTTCGTTTGACGAAAGCCTTCGCGAAACCGACGGAATCATCACGCTTGCCCAAGGTACGCTTCGAATTACCGATTCGGTCGCGATCACCGGACTCGGTCGCCAGTCATCGACGATCGATGCAGCCGGACTTTCGCGAGTCATCGAAATCAACGGCGATATCGATGTCACCATCGAAAACCTGACCATCACGGGTGGCCGATCAACAGGCAACAATCCGACCCTGCCAAACTTTTCCGATGCCGCAACGACCCTGCAAAACGGCGGTGGATTGCGATCCGATACATCCGGCTTGGTCACGCTGCGATCCGTTTCGGTCATCGACAATCAAACCCTCGGCAGCAATTCGATCGGCGGCGGAGTGTGGGCGACGTCGGGAACACTTGTGATCGAAGACTCTCTGATCGACAACAATCGCGGCAGCGGAATCGCCGTCGCCAATCAGTCGCTGTCGATGATCGGCAACTCGGTGACACGAAATACCGAATCCGGGATCATGATTGACGCGTCCGAGGCAAGCATCGTCAACTCGACCGTGTCGACCAACACCGGCACGATCGGCGGCGGGCTGCTGGTTACCGGCGACAGCACGGTCGCACTGGTCCAGTCCACCGTTTTTGGCAACTCAGCCGAAACCGGCGGCGGCATCTCGCTTGCGGACGAAGTCACCCAGCCGGTCACGATCGCCAACTCAATCATCGCCGGCAATACGGGCACGGTTTCGCATCCCGACCTGACGCTGCCCGTCATCTCTTCCAACGTTGACATTGCTTTCTCGTTGATTGGCGACAGTTCCGATACGGTGCTGACCGAAACACAGACCGCCGACGAAAACGGTAACCTGATCGGTCACGACGAAGCCAATGGCGGCAGCGGTGTGATCGACGCACTCGTCGGACCGCTGGTCGCGTCAGGGATTCACGGAATGCTCGTCCACTTGCCATCCGCATCAAGCCCCGCGATTGACGCTGGCAGCGATGCACTGGCAATCGATTCCAGTGGCGCCGCACTGACCAGCGACGCGCGTGGATTGCCGTTCCAGCGAATTTCCGGCACCGTCGATATCGGTGCGGTCGAATCACAGATAGCCACGCCAATCATCGTTTGGAACGATCCTGCCGACATCCCCGTCGGCACACCGCTTGGCCAAGACCAACTTAACGCGACCACCCAAACGCCGGGCACTTTTGCCTATACCCCCGTCGAAGGCACCGTCCTTGATCTGGGCGATGACCAAGTCTTGACGGCGGTGTTCACGCCCGATGACTTGACGATCTACCAAGAAACAACGGTCACCGTTTCGCTGGACGTCGTCGACCTACTCGACCGCGGCGACGCGCCCGATTCCTACGGCACGCTGATCGCATCGGGCGGAGCCGCCCACAATGCGTCGCCGCTCACACTCGGTGAATTGTTTGACGGTGACGTGGATGGCCAACCCACGCCTGCGGCCGATGGCGATGGTGCCGATGATGACGGCGTCATTTTCATGACTCCTATTTTTGCAGGCAGCAACGCAAGCACGGCAAGTCTTCTGGTCACAGCATCAGCCAACAGCAAACTCGACGCCTGGATTGATTTCGACGCAGACGGAACCTTCGATGCAGTGACCGAAAGTCTTTTTGGCGCCACATCCCTGTCGCTCGTCGCCGGCGTGAACGTTGTTCCGTTCACTATCCCATCGGGCGCGACCGCAGGCGAAACGTTCGCTCGGTTCCGAATCAGCACCGAAGGTGGCCTGATGCCCAACGGAATCGCGGCCGACGGGGAAGTCGAAGATTATGCGGTCACCATTTTGTCTGACTCCGCACCGACGGACGCAGCCGTCAGCGTTACCGGCAGCCAGATCACTCTGGTCCGCGATGGCGACGCCGTTGTCGTCAAACGACGCACCGTCGAAGTGTTTCGAGTCGCTAGCACGGCCATCGACCAACTGACCATATACGGCGACGAGTTCAGTAATGTCTTGACCGTTGACCAGACCTCGGGCGACGCCATTCCAAATGGCGGACTGATTTTCGAAGGTGGTGACCGAGTCAACACCTTGCGCTGGGTTGGCGGTGCAGGCACACTCGACCTGACGCCGACCGGCAATTTAATACTAAGACAAGTTGACGCGATCGATCTGACCGACGCGGGCGCCCAATCCGTTCTGGTCGACTCGGCCGCCGCACGAGAAATGGATCCGGATGGTGGCGGGGTGATCATCACCGGACACGTTCCCGTCGCTGGTCAGCCCAGCGACCAGATCATGTTCGCCGATGGACCACTGTGGCGAATGGGAACTCCCGAGGTCATCTTCGGAACCGCCTTCCGCAAAATTTCGCTCAGCGACACCTTCATTCAAACCGATTTCGGCAGCGGCTGGCAAAACATCGCCAACCCAAGTGACGTCAACAACAATGGATCCATCACGGCCAACGACGCGTTGGTGATCATTAACGAATTGGGACGCCGATCTTATAGCAACCGCGTCGGGAGCGTTCTGGTCGATCCGGCAACTGTCGACCCATGGCCTGGTTTCTACTACGACCAAAACGGCGACGGACTGGCGACCGCGTTGGATGCATTGCGAGTGATCAACCAGTTAGCCCGGCTGACAACTCCGGCAAATCCTTCGGGCGAAGCAGAATCCGCAGCGCTGATTGGCGAAATCAAGAAAGATAAAACCAGCGACAACATCGACCGTCTGATCGCAAACGACGCGTTCGTCAGCTCGCTGTTTTAGAGAACGCCGCCAAAGCCACAACCCAGTTTTGTCCATGCTTTGCGCCAACGGCGTTTGATCCAAAGCCCAGGGTCGCTGCACATATTTTGGACCCTGGCTTACGGGACAGTCCGGCGCCCGGATTACCCCACCGAGGCTGGACCGGATTGATCGTAAAACCCCATTGGGGATTGCCTGGCGTGGACGATGCACAGCCGGGGGTGCGGCAGCGCTGGAGCAGACGAACCTGGGCTTTGGATCAAACGCCAACGGCGTAGGAGCTGGAACGGTGCAAGCAGATGCGTCGGATAAAATTTTCGATGCGCGCACGAAAAAACCCGCTCTGGCAGGCGACGCTCCAGAGCGGGTCATTCGAGATTCATTGGTGATGAAGTGGCTCCGAGGAACCTGTTTTCTGTTGAGTTGTTTGGAGAGTCATTTTCACAGATTCAGTGATACCGGTCACCCGGTGTCACCATATTCTAAGAATCCTTAGAAAGGAGGTGATCCAGCCGCAGGTTCCCCTACGGCA